>JAFAOS010000045.1 GCA_019247515.1 Chloroflexota bacterium
CCGCCTGTCCCAGATGTCCTGGTGCCGGAGCGTCTGGCTGAATGTCGGTCAGCCAGCTGGGCGTAATACACCTCTTCGATCCCGCCGTCTTCCAGTCCGAGCTTGCCGGGTGTGACCACTCCGTCCGGCAAGCGGATGCCGGCTGCATGCAGGTCGTCGTTAATCGCGAGGTCCGCCGCCAAATTCCAGCGGTTGTGGTCGTAGTCGGAGCCCAACTGGTCCCCGCGCTCAGCGTGCGCGCGCAGCAGATGCCCGACCTCGTGGACCAGGACACCACCAGCGAGTTGTGCGCCCCAGCCAGCCAGGGTGACCGGATCGACGTACAGGCGCCAGCCGCGGTCGACGGCGAAGGTCCCCAGGCCTTCAGCGGCAACGGGAGCCACGGTGAACAGCGCGTGCGCGAGGTACGGCGCCTGCGTCACGGCCACCACTCGGGCGGCGACCAAGAGGCGCATTTCGGCTTGATGCATCGGTCGAACGCAGACGGCCGTCACGCGACGTCGAGCAGCCCCGCGTCGGAGAGGACGCCGGTGAAGGCCCGCACCTCCTGCGGCGGGCGAGCGTTGGGCGGTCTGCCCAGCAGCAGCGTGCGGGCGCAGGCGGCAGCCACATCGCCCTTGCCGTGCTCGGCGGCCACGGCCAGTGGACGCCAGCCGTCTCGCCACGCTTCCACGGTTCCTCGGCCCGTGCTGCAGCCGACCACGCCGGCCAGGATGGCCCAAACCCTGGAGGGGTCCAGCGATCGCCAGGCGACGCTGGCGGGATCCGCCACGACTGTTGCCGGGTCGGGCAGGTCCGCCTCACGCCGCCAGGTCAGGTACTCGACGGCGGCACCTTCGCCCACCAGACCGGATGTGGCCAGGTAGGCGGCATCCGCATCGTCGTCGGCGAGCAGCGCCAGCACGTCGGCGGTCATCGTCCAGGTGCGGCGCGACGGCCAGGCTCGTCCGGAGGCCGACGGGTTGGTGGGAAACGCATCCAGGAGGGCAGGCCGGGTGCGGATGAAAGCCGCCACGCTGGCGCGAGCGACGGCGGTCCGCTCGCGGCTGGGCTGGGCGACGCGGCCGATAGCCGGCAAGCTGAACCCGGCGGTCATGCCGTCGATCCAGCGGTCAACTTCGGGGGTGTACGCGATATGGAGGAAGCGGTTGGCCAGCGGCGGTGTGAGGTCCCAGCCGTCAGCGGCGCGTTCGGGCGGATTGGCGGCGGCCACCACCTGCACCGCTCGCGGAAAAAACAGATCGCCGACGCGCCGTTCGAGCGCTACGCCAAGCATGGCGGCCTGGACGGTGGGCGGGGAGGTCGACAGCTCGTCCAGGAACAGGTAGCCGGCCCTGGCCTCGTGCAGCCGCTTGGCCCAGGAGGGTGGCTCCATGCGGACCCCCTCGTCGGTGACCACCGGAAGCCCGGCGAAGTCGCTTAGCTGCCCGCGGGTATGGCTGCCTCCGCGACCAAGAGGTCCGCCTCGACCAGGGTACGGACGCGTTGTTCCTCGGGCGGTCTCGGCATCAGCCAGGGGCGAGGGCTACGAATCGTGATTCGGCGTCAGCGAATGGGCGCACCAGGGTGGTGTCCGGCGCGGGCTCAGCTGAGAGGACCTCGCGCACGCCGTCCAGCGTCTCCTGGGCTTCAGCCACCCAGTGGGCTGAGAGATCGAGCTCGCCCAGTGCAAGCTGGCGCTTGGCCTGATCCAGAACCTGGCTGGTGCTCATCTCGAGCTGTATCAAGGCCTGCCGTTGATTCGGGTCGGCGGTGTCGTGCAGGTAGTCGCGGCAGTGCTTCAAGCAATTGAGATGCTTCGGGCACGGTTCGATCTTGAAGTCGTGGACGCAGATGCCAAATGGCGTCACGTGGACCGCTTGTAGCTGGTCCTCGAGGAAGACGTCGCGTACGTCCTCGTGCAAGGCGAAGTACATCTCGGCCAGACGTCCGCGCAGCTGCCCACGCCGCAGCGCCTCGCGCACCGCCGCTACTCGTTCGACGGGCGAGAGGTGCTTGTAGGCCCGCAGATCCCTGGCGTGCTCACGGTTTTGCCAGCGTGCCAGCAGCGCGTCGTCAATCCCGCCAATGGCCGCCTGCGTCGTGACCCAGTGACGGAAGGCGTGCGTGCTCATCTTGACGACGCGACCGTCCCGCTCGCGGATGTCGAATCGCTCGAAGGCCGACCGCACGATGACGTGTGCGCCGCCCCGCGCGTCGCGCTGCGACCGTCCGCCCAGGAAGTCGTTGACGGTTTGCTCAGTGACGCAGTCAACGAGCAACCTGTTGAGGTTGTTGGTGCTGGCGAACGCGTTTCGGAAGATGATGAACAGCGTCTCCGAGAGCAGCTGCCGGGTGCCGTCGCCGCGGTCAACCACCCACAGCGGTCCGCGCACTTCGTGCAGGTAGCGCATGACGTCGGCGCCGCGGAACACGAAGCGTGACCGTCCACGCGCAGCCCCGCGCACGGTTCGCGGTAACCGTCTGGCATCCACCCTGTAAACGGTGTCCGGCCTTCGCAACGCGAGCAGTGCGGCAACGTCCTGAGAAGTCAATTCGGCATGCCAGACCACTCCAGGGATGGCTACGGTATCCGGCTGAGCCTCGAGGACTCGGGCACGCTCGCGGGGCGCCTCCGTCAGGCTGAGGACCTCGGCCACCGCGGCGCGGACCAGGACCGCCTGCGCAGCCGTCAACCACCGCGTTTCAAGCACGCGGCGTCGATCGATGGATTTCTCCTTGGCGAAACGGATGCCCCACTTGCGGTCATCCCTCTGGTCCTCACTGACCAGGCAATCGCAGGCCAGCGTCAGCACTTCGCCAATGCGCAGACCAGTCCCGATCAAGAGCGCCAGCACACACGCCAAAAGTCGGTCGCGGGGTTCCACTGCGTGGCGTGCGTAGATGTCCGCCACGCCCATGATCGCTTCGCGCGACGGAAGCCGCGCCTCGTACGCGTCTCGGCCGGCGACCGTGTACTGGTACGTCCGATCGGGCCTTGGGGTCCGAAACGGGACGTGCAGAGAGTGCATGATGCCTGCTCCGGCGAGCACCTCGGCCAGACGCGCCAGGGATCCGCAACTGAGATGCGTCGTCCCCTGTCCCCAGCGCCGCAGCATGCGCTGCTCGGCGTCCAGGAAGTCGGTTTCGCCCACGTCACTCCAGGAGAAGCACACGCCTGCACCAGGCAGCCGAGCCACGATTGCCTCCCATAGCACGCGGGCGGCATTGACTCGCGTGATGAGCCTGCTCTTTGAGCCCAGGTCGACCAGGCATACCGCCTTGAGCACGTCGGCGAAGGCCGATGGCAATGGTTCGGTCCGGCTGCCCTGCCGCGTGAAGTACGCCGACGCGTTGGTGCGCTGATGCCGTCGAGTTTCCAGCACGCGCACGTTCCAGATCGGGTCCCCAAAGGAGAAGTCGGCGTCAGCAAAGCGCTCGGCGAAGATCGCTCGCCCGCGGGCTACAAACTGCTGCTCTGCGGCCGTTACCGCTGGCCGTGGCAGTTGCAGCATTGTCACGGGATGGCCGCCGCGCGGGGTGATTCGTCGGCGATCTGCTGTTGCAGCTGGCGGATCGCATGTAAGGTGCCCACCAGCTGAAGTGGAATGCGTTGGTCGGCCTGGCCGTCGAAGCGCGTGGCGATGGCGTGCTCCAGGCTATCGGCAATCGACGCGTGATCGAAGTCGCGGAATGCGGCGAATTTGTCGCAGCTATAGCAACTCAGCGGCGGCGCGAGCTGGCAGATGCCTTCCGCCTCGGCGTCTCGCCCACACGCCCCGATGCTACCCAGGTTGACGGGCAGGGTTGGTAACTGGACTGCCACGCCCAGAATGACCTGGCGCTTCTGACCACCGAACGGCTGCGGGTCGGAGGCGTCAACGACCTTACCCAGGAAGCGCTGGAGCACGGGCTGGAAGCGTGGGTCGAATCGATCGCCCACCTGCATGACGATGTACGACGACGCCTCGATGTACACCTCCACGTTCTGGAGATCGGTGTGGTCGAGCACATCGGCGATCCTGTGGCGCGAGGCGCCCTCGCGCGCCATCTCCGTCGCGAGTGTGTACCGAAGCCGTCGCGGCCTCAGATGCAGCAGCTTATTCGTCCGTGGTGAGATGACCCCAGCGGCACGCACGCACCTGTTCATCGCGTACTGGATCGAGTCGACGGGCTGTTCATCACTCAACCAGTGCAAGAGCCGTCCCTCTGGCGCGCCATGCTGCAATCGACGCAGCAACGCGCCGAGTTCCGGGCTCAGGGGCCGCGTCCGTGTCTGCCGCTTCTCGGTGCGCTTCTTCACACGCGGTATGGCCAGGTGGTAGGCCACCTCGCTCCGCGGCGTGCCACCAGGCTCGACGATGTCGGCCGCGTACATCAGCAGACCACTATTCCAGACGCGTGCGGCGGCGTCCGGATTGAGCCCCAGCTCGAAGTGGAGCATCACGATCGCTCGGTCCTGATCCGAACCAGCACCACGCTTGATCGCGTCGATCACCAGCGCCTGTTCTTCAGCGCTGAGCGGTCCGTCTGTCGGGTGATGCCCCCGTACCGCCGCGCCCTTCACGTTGCCCGGCGCCCGCCGCGTTTCGAGCGCCACCACCAGCCTGGGATCGAAATCGGGCAGCTCGAGACCAAATGCGCCCCAGCGGTAGAGGTCCCGTAGTCGGCTGAAGTCGTTGCCTCGCTCGGTTGTCGTGAGCCCATGCGCGAGAAACGCATCCAGGGCAGCTTCATCAAGCTCGGCCCAGCGCAGCGCATGCGGGGCGTTATCGATCTGACGCGCGAAACGCGGGTACCAGCGCTGGAGACGGCGCACTGCTCCAAGCACATTCCTGATCGTGTGCGCTTTCTTGGTCGCCAGTTTCCAGGCGACGAAGAGCTGGAGGATCTTGACCGAGCGTTCGTCCAGCGCGGCCTGGCCTGCCGACGAGCCAAACGCCTGCCAGTCGAAGCGAAGCAGCGAGCCACCATCCGGCGACGTGCGTACTTGCCAAACGTCGGTCGTCGTATCGATGACCTGGCCATCCTTGGTGACCAACCGCGCCCGAACGCGCGGCAACTCGAGGGCGATGCCGCCGCGGAGAGCACCGTCAGCCACCACGCTCCATCGCGTGTGTCGAGCCCCAGAGTCGCCGCGCGCGCCGTTCCTGGAACTGCCACGCCTGACGGCGGAGCGCATTCTGGATGTAGTGCTTGGGTGTCGGAGAGGTGTTCGACCAGCCTCCCAGCTGGCAGAGCACGGCCAAAGACCGATCTTCGTCGCCACCATGATCGGCAAGCAGGTCGCTGGCAACTTCCTCTGCCCAGGTGTGTCGCAAGCTGTGCCAGCAGAGATCATCAACGCGCGCGGCACGAGCCAGCGTTTCGATCACGTGGCTCGCCGAGCGGATCGCCAGCGGCGCGCGCGAGACGCTGGACGTCAGCAGGATCGGCGTGGTCACGCCAAGCCGTCCAACGGGCCAGCGCGTCGTGTGGTACGCGCGCACACCTGCTCGCAACAGGTCCGAAGGCGGGAGTGCTCGATCCCCGCGCTTGACCGATGCCGGATCGCGCCGTGTCTCTGCAGCGTCATTTGGCCTGCGGCGCACGTTCACGATCGGCGGCGGACCCGACTCGATGTCGCTGATCCGGAGCGCCAGGATCTCAGAACGACGCAACCCCAGCTCGCGCGCAAGCTGGTACATCAGCCAGTTGCGCAAGCGCGTCTCGGGTTCAAACGGATTGTCTGAACCGAATCGGAACGGCAGATGTAGACGTCCGTCAGCACCACGGACCGGGCTCACCAGCTGACGTACACGCTCGTCATCGGCGTCAGTGAGCGGTCGAATCCGTTCGGCTGGACCGCCCTGAGCGAGGGCTGGCGCAAACAGCAACTCCAGCCGCGCTCGATACGCGCTCAAAGCGAGTGGATCGATGATGCCGTGTCCACCACGCGTCTGCGGGTCAGCCGCCCACTTCAGAAGATTTCGCACTGGCCTGGCAACCACGCCCAGGGTGGCCAGCGTCGGCGATGATCCCGGCTTCAGCCTGGCCAGCTCGTCTTCGGCCACACGTGTGCGCAAGTACGCCACCAGGCTGTCGATCTGGCCGCCGGTAAGCAACGCGCCGCTGTCCACGAACGCGTCCAGGTCCTGCCCCAGATGGCCGTCGGCCCACTCGTACAAGCAGGCCGACGGCTCGCAGATTGCCCGCAAGCGTATTCGGCATGCACTCCCAGCGCCGCGACCGCACCGCCCAGCGCAGCGCGATCAACGGCGGCAACCAGGTATCGGCATCAAGCAGCATTGGCAGCACCTCACTGCGCGACGGCCCATCAAGCCGAACGGGTATCACCCGAAACCGGCGCCGCTCAGCCATCCACACGTTTGCTGGGCAGCAACGCTTGAAGCACAGCGAGGCAGTAGGGCATCGCTCGCCGCTGGCCTGGCTCACCTGAAACGACTTGGCCAGCGCTGATCCGAGCCTTGGTGATGGCGCGGGCCTGCTGGACTACGGCGACAAAGCGACGCTCGCGCAGCCGGCTGCTCCACCACATGTGCGCCAGCGTTTGTGCCGTGCGCTCAGCATCGTCGTCTCGGAACTCGGCGGAGGCCATTGCCGCGCACTGCTTGATGCGCCAGCCCGACCGTGACGCACGACGTGACGCTTCTCCGCTGGCCCCCTCGCCACCATCGACGAACACATGTTCTATGGTAACACGCCACTCCCGCTCTGATCGGAGTTCGCAAAACCACTTGGGAGGGGTGAACCCCTCCCAAACCCACCCCGGCGCCTCCGGCGCCCGATTTAGCTACATACAACCTCGATCAAGGTCGATTTCTGCTCAGCAGCCACCACGTGGCACAAAACAAAAGGGCGACCACGCTCGGTGATCACCCCTCGCCCCAATTCGGATTTCTGCTCACCCCAAAGGGTGCGTCATTTTAGAAAGGCAAGTCGTCGTCGAGCTGGTCGTCGCCGGTGTTGCTGGCGCCCACCCCGCCCGTCGCCGCGCCCACCGACTCACCGGTGGCTGGTCGTGGTGACAGATTCTGGATGTCGTCGGCCCACACCGAAAAGTCGACCCGTGGCTCGCCGTCGCGCGACGTGTAGTGGCTAATGCTCAGGCGCCCGTCGACGAATACGCGCGTGCCCTTGCCGAGGTGTTGCGCAAACTCGGTCTGGCGTCCGGCGACGCGCACGGTGAACCACTCCGTGGTTTCCTGGCGCTCGCCGTTTTGAGTGGTGCGCACCTGATTGACCGCCAGGCGCGCGCTCGCGAGGGTGGTGCCCTTCTGGGTGTAACCGGTGTCCATGTCCGTGCCGAGGTGGCCAATCAGTTGAACGCGCAGCACGTGATTCCTCCTTCAGTTGGATTCAGATGTCTATTGAGCCGATGGTCTTTGTCCGACAGCCGACCGCTGCAGCGCAGCCACAGCGCGAATGCCAGCCGCCGGCACACCTGGTGGTCTGGGCAGGGCTGGTCGCGCGTAACGAGCGAGCGCTCGGCGAGAACGGTGATCTGGAGCCAACACAGCCGCAGGCACGTCTCCCCGTCGAACGGCTCGAGAAGCGGATCGAGCTGACTGCCTTGCACAAACGAGGCGTCGCCCTTCACCGGCCAGTCAAGGCGCGTGTGACTGGATTGCATTCCACTTCACCGGTTCCGTGACGCCCAGAGCTCCCGCGTAAGCCGCGATCGGTGCGCCATACAGAGTTCCCGCTGCCAGTGGAGCTCGCGCACGCGGTCGAATTGGGAGCGATTGGCTGCCTCACGCGCCCAGCCTTCCAGACGGACCATGTCCACGGCGAGCTGGCGGATCTCGCGCGCCAACTCCACGTGGACCTCGTCTTGGACCGCGACCCTGACCAGGGGTTTCTCAGCTTGCATGCTGGTCTTCCTCCTCTTCATCTGCCTGTTTGGCACGCTTGGGTGGACGCCCAAGGCGTGGTCGGAACTCGGCCGAGTCGAGCAGCGTTTCCGGGCGGCGGTGTGGCTGTGTGTCGGTTGGGATGGGGCTCCCGCCGCACACTGCACATCGCTGCCCGGCCTCGGCGATCGCCCGACCGCACAGCAGGCAGGCGAACTCGAACGTCATGAGCCTGGTCCGGCCGTCGTTGTGGCTGGTTGCCAGCTCAGCGATCGTTCCGGTCCTCGCCGCGGGGTCCGCATTCGTGGTGGCGGCGGCGCGCTCCCTCGCCACCCAGGCACGGGCCAGAGCTACGTATTCGGCCGCCCGGTCACCCGCTAGTACCCGCCGACCGAGACGAGTTGCCATGGCCGGCGTGGTGCCTCGCCCGGCGAACGCGTCGGCGACGAAATCCCCGAGGTACGAGTAGAGGCGGATGCAGCGGAGGGCCAGCTCCTCCGGGAATGGGGCCGGGTGCGTTGGATCGGCTACGCCGGGAAAGCTCCACAGGCCGCGCGGCCCACACAGCTGCAACCATTCGTCGTGACCCAGGTCATGCGGCCGCGTTTCGTGCCTGGCCCACTGGCCGCGGTGAGCGACGATGACCGTCTCCACCGGCGCGTGGACGGAGGGCGCGCCAGGCGAGTCGACGGAGCCGCGGGCCGTGCCCGGGCCAGCCTGGTTGTCAAGCCAGAAGATGGTTGTCCGATACCTCCAGCCGGCCGCCTCCAGGGCCGCGACCCAGTGCGCGTAGATCGGCTCGTGAGTATCGCGCGTGCGGTCGACCGGCACGTTCAGGCACAGGCGGCCGTGTTCAGGATGAGCCACGCGGTACAGCTCGGCTGCCCAGATGGCCATCAACTGGCGATAGGTCGGGTAGTCCGGGACGTCGCCGCCCTGGGCGTAAGGGACGTCCAGGCAATAGGGCGGCGAGGTCAGGATCGGGTCGCAGCTGCCGTCGGGCCAGGGCAAGGCCGCCGCATCCAGGACCTGGATGGCGGTCTCAATATCGGTGTACTCGTACGACACCTCGTCAACAGACGATGGTGGTGGGTCCGGCTGGCGGCGGGCGCGCAGCTTCTCCGTCACCAGCCCCCGGAGCTGCCTGACGCTGAGGTGTTCGCGCGCGGCCGCGATGGCCAGCTCGGCGCGATCCGGATCGGGCAACGGCGCGAGGGAGGCCAGCTTCCACGCGCCAAGGTTGACAATTTCATTGTCAAGAGCGTGTCCAGCCTCTGGACAAATTCGGGGCGTCTCCACACCGTCATCGGTCAGCGCGTTGGCTACCTGAGCGGCGCTCAGGTACACGTACCCGGTGCTGCGCCCCAGGCCGATGCGCTCGGTCAGGTAACGCTCGAAGGTTGCGTAACCGAGGTAACGGTAGACCCGACTGCTCTGGATGCGGACCAGCAAGCGACCAACCTCGAGGAAACGGCCCAGGTGCTGGGCGATGACGGCTTCCGCCGCCGCCAGCTCCTCCTCCGTCATGGGCGGTTCCTGCAGGAGCGTAGCGAGGTCGGCATCGCCTTGCGGCGCACCGTCGCGGTTCAAAGCGGCCTGCACTGCACCGAGCAGGCGCTGCTCGGCCGCCCGGTAGTCCTCTTCCTGGCACCACTGGAGAACGAGGCCCGGCCGCAGGACTCCCAGCTGGCTGGCGCGGTGCTGCCAACGCCAGCGCGCGCGGAGATCGGGTGCGCCACCAACGTGCAACACCTCCTCGCCGCGGCTCACGACGTACACGCCGGGCGCGGCTGGCAGCAGAGCGAGCGACTCGAAGGCGAGCGTCTGGAAACCGACGGGCCATCGGGTTGGCACTGTGCACGCCCGGCTCATGGGCTCGGTCGCCAGGGCGGCGGCATCGGGCACGCCTCCGATCACGCTGTTATGGCGCAGGTTGGGCACGGGCGAGCTGCTGCTCGAGATGGACAAGGCGGGCGCGGATATCCGGTGCGGGATCGAGGCGGCTGATCCACTTGCTGAAGGCCTGGATCAGCTGCAGATCGACGCTGGTGAGGGATACCCGGTACAGGGTCTGGCTATGCTCGTCCGGTGCGCGGCTGCGGCCCTGTCGGTGAACACTTGCTTGAGTCGGGGGCGCGGCGGTGCGGCTCGCGTCCGCGGCTTCATCTGAAGTTTGCAAATGGTTCATGGCGGCTTATTTCCTCCTTGCTTTGCGCTGCTTTGCGGCGCTGCTCGGTTAAGCCCATGCTGAGCGGCGGGACGTCCCCCAGCCGTACCTTCGAGCGTCCCTTGGGGTTGCAATCGTGGACTGGACTCACGGCCGAGGAACGCGTCCGTGTTGGCTAGCAGCCGCGGGCTTGCGACTGATCGGCCGCCCGGAGCGCGGCGGCGAAGACGTGCGCGCCGTCGGGCCGGAGGGCGAGTTCGGCCGGGTCCTTGCATCCGTGTGGTAGGCGGACGCGCCGTGCGCGCTGGCCCAGGGCCGCCAGCAGCACCTGGCTGCCTTCGTTGCCGCCGTGGTCGGCATCGAGCGCGAGGTACACGCGGGTGAAGGGCCGTAGGGCCTCGAGGACCTGGTGACGCACGTGGGTGCCGCACAGACCGAGGCTCGGCACGCCCCAGGCGCGCAGCGCGAGCCAGTCGAGCGGGCCTTCGGCGAGGGTGACCTGATCTGGCCCGGCTGCTAGCGCCTCCTCCCAACCCAGTAGCGGCTTCCGCCCAGGCAGGCCGAGATAGCGAGGCCCGGTGCTCATCGAGTCGAGCTGCCGTCCGATGACCCAGATCGGCTGGCCCTGGCGAAGCTCGGGCACCACGATGCGGCCGTGCAGGACCTCACGGCCGTCGCGGTCGAGCAGGCCTGTCCGCACGGCCGGCGCCAGCGGCAGACCCCGCCACCGGAGGTAGCCGACCAGCTCGCCGCCGGCGGCGTAGCCGATTCGATAGCGTTCGAGCAGCGCCCGCTCGAAGCCGCGGCCGGCCAGATAGGCCAGGGCGTGCTTGTCAGTGAGCAGACGGTTGGCGTACAGCTCGACGGCGGCCGCGAGCACCTCCAGCTCGTCCGGCCCCAGGCCTGGGCGCCGCACGCGTATCGGTGGCGCCGGCCGAGGGCGTGGCCTGTACGTAGGACGTTCCGTCCCAGCTTCGCCCAGGCGAGCGACGGCGTCGCGGAAGCCGACCTGCTCCATCCGCTGAACGAAGCTGATGACGTCGCCGCGAGCCTGGCAGCGGTAGCAGATCCACCGCCCCGAGTTGTGTAGGGTGAGGTTCGGTCGCCCGCGGTCTGCATGGAAAGGGCAGCGGCCAACCAGGGCGCTGCCGCTGCGACGCAACTGGACGCCATAGCCGGCGACAACGTCGGATAGCGGGTGCTGGCGACGCACCGCCTCGGTGTCGATCACCGTGGCTCAGGCAACGCGCTCAACGACGGTCGGCGGCAGCGAATACAGGTAGCGCGATGGGCGACGCCGCTCGGGCGGGCCGAGCTCGCCGTCCTGCAACGGGCGCCGGGTGCGGCAGTACGTCACGTACAGCAGCACCTGCGGCCGGGACACTGCGACGTAGGCCAACCGCCGCTCCTCCTCGTCGCTAGCCGTCTCCTGGCCTGCGTTGGCCCCGAGCGGCAACAAGCCGTCCTCCACCCCCACCAGGAATACAACCGGCCACTCGAGCCCTTTGCTCCGGTGGACGGTGGATACGATGACCGCGCCATTCTGATCAGGCGCCCGCGTGTCCACGTCACCCAGATGCAGGTCGGCCAGCCAGGTGCCCAGGTCCGCCCCGGAGGTGGCCAGCAGGCGGCCGAGCGCGTCCAGGCTGGCCAGGCGTGTCTCGCCACCAGCGAT
>JAFAOS010000344.1 GCA_019247515.1 Chloroflexota bacterium
ATGACCTGGACCTCACGGCGAAGACGTTGGCGCTCACGCAGAACATGCGCCATCTGCGTCAGCACGTCCACCAGGTTGCCGCCAGTTCGACGCTGAACCGCGACGGCGGTGGCGAGCAAGCGCGCGTCTTCGCTGTCAACGCGGTCAGTGATGCGGGCGAGAGCCGCGTCGAGTTCTGCGCCGAGCGTCACTTCCTGCAGGACCTGGCCGAATTCCTCGCCACACGGCCCGCCATTCTCTCGAGCGACGATGTCGAAGCCATGCACCACGCCATAACCGGCGCGCAGGCTCGAGCTGATGAGCTCGAGCGCATCCGGGAGATCCTGCTCGAACTGCTTCAGGCGCTTGCCGCGTTTCATTCTTAGCCAGAGCACCGGACCGAAAAAGCCCAACAGTCCTGCCGCCAACGCCGGACCGACTCCGCCCATCACACCGGGTAGCAGCAAGAAGGCCAGAAAGCCGGCCAGCGTTGTGGTTACGAGTTGGATAAAGACGAACTCGCCGGCACGCATCGGAACGCCCGCGCGCAGCAAATTGTCCGACAGCGAATCAGCCAGATTGAACCGATGGAGGAGCGAATCCAACCATGGCAGGCGGCTGTATCGGTCGTGGCGGCGGATAGAGGCGGCATCCGGTCCCTTTGATTCCCAGACGATGTCGGTGTATTCCGTGACACGCCTGGCGATTGGTGCGGCCCCTTCTCGATCGCGAAACGAGCTCAGTGCCAACCATGCGGCTTGCAAAATGAGGGCAAAGACGAGGAAGGTTACGAACAGCACGCTGGTCATGCGACACTCCGACCCATCGGTACTTGCAGCGGTTCGGACAGCGCCACGCCGTGTGGCAGGAATGTTTCGACCGGCAGGTGCTCGCCGTACTGGCCGAGTCGATCCATGAAGTGCGGCCTCAGTGCGCTTGGCAGCAGTTGCCCCAGGACCCTTCCCTCGGGAGTGATGCCCTGGTGCTGGAACACAAACAGGTCCTGCATGGAGACGACGCTGCCCTGCATCCCGACGATCTCCGAGATGTGCGTCACGCGTCGCGAGCCATCCTGCATGCGCGCAATCTGCACCAGCACATTGATGCCGGAGGCGATCTGTTCTCGGATTGCCTGGACAGGCAGTTCAACTGCCATGAGGACCATATTCTCCAGACGCGCGAGCGAATCTCGCGGAGAATTGGCGTGGACAGTCGTGAGGCTGCCGTCGTGGCCCGTGTTCATCGCCTGCAGCATGTCGAAAGCCTCGGCGCCACGGCACTCACCCACGATGATTCGGTCTGGTCGCATGCGGAGCGCATTCTTGACCAGCTCACGCTGGAAGATGGAGCCTCTACCCTCCAGATTCGGCGGACGTGTCTCGAGGCTGACCCAGTCGATGTGCTTGATCTGAAGCTCGGCCGGGTCCTCGATACTGACCAGCCGTTCGCGCGGAGGAATGAACGTCGACAACAGATTGAGCAGCGTCGTCTTGCCCGTGCCGGTTCCGCCAGAGACGAGCACGTTCAGGCGCGCACGCACGCACGCCGCCAGATAGTCAAGCGCGGGACGAGTAAGCGATCCGAGTCGAATCAGGTCTTCGACGCCCAGCAGGTCACGCGAGAACTTTCGAATCGTGACTGATGGTCCCCGAACGGCGAGCGGTGGGATGATGGCGTTGACGCGCGAGCCATCCGGCAGACGCGCATCGACCATAGGTGACGTCTCGTCGAGTCGACGACCGAGTGGCCGCAGAATCTTGTCAACGATGTGCAGCACGTGGGCATCGTCACGAAAACGAATTTCCGAGAGGTGGATGATGCCGTTGCTCTCATAAAACACTCGGTCGTAGCCGTTGACCATGACTTCGCTGACGGACCTGTCGCGCAGAAGGGGTTCCAGCGGCCCGAAACCCAGTACTTCATCCGCAATTTCCGACGCGAGACGTTCGCGGTCCTGCCGATTCAGGCCAGGCTCCGCCTGGATAAGCCGCTCCTGCGCCGCCTGTTGCACGGCCTGGCGCACGGGCGACAAAAAGCTGGTGTCCCCCGTGAGCTGATCAGGATCGAGCTCGTGGATGAGCTCCTCGTGGATGCGTGCCTTCAGCTCGAGGAACGCTTCGCTGCGTTCAGCCTGGACTCGGGAAGCGCGTGTTGCCGGGCTGGGAGCCATATCAGCACCTGACGGGCCGCCCGACGGCCGAGCTTCGGGTACGGGCTGGCCCGGCGGACTGCCGGTCGCCGCCCGATCGGTTGGCCCGGTCTGTGCTTCTTTGACCTGTTGAAGAATGGACATGTTCTTCTCCTGTAGTCGCCGCCTATTTATGAGGCGGCTGCCAGTTCCGCAACGGGTCTGCGCATGAACAGTGAGGTCCAGAACGGCCGTTTCTGTACCGGCGGCAAGCCCGCGAGCTGACGCGCGATTGATCGATATCCGATTGCGAGCTGGCTCTTGGGCCGCATAAGTACCAGAGGCTCGCCGACGGCGGCTGCCTGCAGCGCACCACGCTCTTCCATCAGCCACCACGCCACTGGCTGGCTCAGAATGTCGGCGACCTCGTCAGATACGATGCCTGTCTGGAGTGATGTGCGATTGACTACGACCTTCAGCCGTGTGGTTGGATAGTTCCAGGCACTGAGCTGGCGAATGCCGAGCTCGGTTCGACGCAGCGTCGGCCCTTCCGGCGTGGTCATCATGAGCGTTTGAGTCGAGCTGTCGAGGACGGCTGCGGTAAATTCGCCGAAGCCGCCCATTGTGTCGACCACGACGAAGTCGTACAGTCCGGCCAGGCGGCCGAGCAGCGGGCCAACCTGGGCGCTGTCGACGTTCTTGCTAGTCACACCGAGCGGCGCTGGCAAGACGTGAATCCCGGCCGGACCCTGGCAAAGCTGTCGCTGCAGCAGATCCGGGTCGTCGAGCGTCGCTGGATCGGCCAGGGCCGCCATCACACTGCCAGTCGGTCTGAGATTCAGCATCATGGCGAGGTCGCCGAACGGCAGGTCCAGGTCCACGAGCGCGACGCTGCGGCTCGTTTCCTGAGCGAGTGACACTGCCAGGTTGACGCTGGTCGTCGTCTTGCCAATACCGCCTTTGACTCCGACCAGGCTGATGATCTTGCCGGCGGTGGATCCGGTGCGATCATTTGTCTCCCCTCGTCGCGCCAGGTCCGCACGCCGTGCGGTGGCCAGTGCCGCGCGGAGCTCGTCCGGCGGTGATGTGCGGACGAGCACGTCGCGCGCGCCCGCCAGCATGGCCTGACGGACCAGCTCGCGCTCGAACCGCTCGGCCAGAACCACGACAGTCCACGCCGGATCTCCCACGGTCAGCGACTGCGTGACCGCGACCGGCCGAGCGAACGACTCGTCGGCGACGACGATGACTACCTCCGGCTCGGTGCTCCTGGCCCAGGTCAGGGCGGCCGGGCCCAGAAGCGCGGTCGCAGTAATCTCGAGATCATCCGCCGCCAGAGATTCCTTCAGCAATGCCAGGCTGTCCTCGCTCTGGCCGACGAGGAGCGCCTTGAGAGTTTTCGACATCTGACTACCTTCCGGCCGCGACGATCCAGCCGGCAGCCACCCAGGCTTCGGTCTGATCGGGCATCTTGATTTTCAACCAGTCGGCGCTCTGGCCGACGATCTGGACCTGAGTGCCGTACGGCAATTGGCCAACAACACTCGAAGCGATGGACGGCCCACTGCGTACGTTCGCGGCGTCAACCGCTATCACCGCCATGTTCTCTGGCAAGGACGTCACCAGGGTCATGCCGGCACCGTCCTGCACGACATTTGCTGGCTCCTGGACAACTGCCGCCCAGAAGTTGGTCGCCTTGAAGTCCGAGGTCACCTTGATCTGGCCTGTCACGGTCGTGGTCGCGCCCGGAGCAAGGTCACCGCCCAGCCCCCAGCGGTACGGCAGCTGCGTACTGTCCAGGCCGGCGGTGCCGACTGCCACACGCCAGGTGCCAGGCTGACCCTCGAACTGCTGGGTGTAGTAGGTCTGACCCTGGACGTACGTGAAGCCAGGCGCCGGTCCCATGGTCTGGAGCGGCTTGTCAGAGGTGTTCTTGACCGTGACGCTAACGTTGATCGTGTCCCCCACCTTCACGTTTGTAGGGCTGATCTCGGTTGCAATGATCTGTGCCGATGCCGCCTGCAGCGGGCTGGCGAGCGTGCCGAGGTCCGCTGGCACGACGGAGTTCTGATTGGCCTCGCCGGTCGGCCGAATGATGTACCGCAGATTTCCGAACGACTCGGCCAGTGCCAGCCGCTCGGCAGCCTCGGGGGTTACCGCCAGCGTGACCGTGCGCGTTTCGGGTGGGGCCACCGGAAAGCGTGGATCAGGCGTTGCGGTCGGCTTTGGTGTAGTCGAGCCGGGGAGCGAAACCGACGGACCCGGCGTTGGGGCCACGCTCGGCTGGAGGGGCAGCTGACTGGGCGCGGTGCTTTGCGCAACCGCGAGGACCAGGACGTCCTGGATCATGATCATCGATTCATCTTTGCCGAGCACGTCTTTCTTGAAGACGCCCAGCACGTCGACATGACTGCCCGGCACGACCAGGCCGGCCGCGCCACCGAGCTCGGTGAAGCTGAGCGACATGGCGCGCGTCCCCGGCGGAATCTGATCCGCGAAGGTCTTGACGGGGGACGCATCGGCAGCCGTGAGGCGGCTCGAGAGCAACTGCTCGCCGTTCGCCATCGGACTCGATAAGACCTTCCCTGCGAGTTGATCCACACTTGTTGCGGCGCCTGGAGCCACCGTGTCCGGGGGCAGGCTCTTGACGTCGAACAGATCCGCGGTCAAAGGCACATTTGCCGGGATGTCCGACCTGGCGACGAGCACGCTCACAGATGACTGCGAAATCGACGTCGCTGCCTGAGCAACCTGTTGGGCTGCCATCTGGTCCTGAAGCGAACCCGCGTACATATACACGCCTCCAGCAGCAGCCCCGGCCAGCGCCAGGGCGATCAGCAGTCGCAGGCCGCGGCGTTTGCGCGCCGGCGTTGGTCGATTGATCATGGGTCTGAGTCCTGAACCTCTCTTTACGGAGTGTGTGAATGCTGAATGCGGCGATTAGCTGATAAGTCGAATGGCGTAGGAGCCCAAGGGGTTGTACGCGGCGATGTCGGATTGGAACTCCATATTTGTGACGAATTGTGCGGCCAGAAGAGGGTCGCTCCCACTTGACTGAAACGCGGCGAGAAACACGATCGCGTATCCCTCGATATGCACGGACTGATTACCCGAGCCCACCGTCGTATCCGTGATCGGCACCACCGCGAGACATGGCGAATTCGCCTTGCCATTCTTGACGGTGCCGTTCGGATTCACTACATCCGAATACTGCTGTGCGCACGAATACGTGACGGACGTCATGGTGTCCGTACCGCCGTCAGGCAAGCTAAGGGTCGGCGTAGACCCGCAGTACGCCCCCGCTTGAATGCTGCAATCGACCATTCGACCGTTTGGATACTGGCTTGTCGTGTCCGTTAATCCGCCACCCGCATGAAACTTGTTGCCCGTGTCCACTTCAGCACACGGCGCCTGCACAGGAGAGCAGCCGCTGGTGCTCACATCGGGTGCGTTACCACAATTACCGGCGACGGCAGCAGCGATGTCGCCCGGACTTTTACCGCTAGGGGTCTGGAGCAACCCAGCATTCGAGCTCCCACCACTCCACTTGCCGTACAGCGCGAACATTCCCTGGTACGTCCACCCAAGTGAGTTCTGCAGTCCATTAGTGGGATCGCCACCCTTGTCGTACACCCACATGGGGAACGTACACCCCACGTAAGTAGGCGATCCCAAGGCGGCGGTAGCGCTTGCCCTGATCGGGGCGGTGGTGAGGTTGAGAATGCGACCAAACGAGAAATTCGTCGTGCATTCCATCGTCACCGTCATGGTGTAGATGTTGCCGCCAGTCACCGCCATCTGGCCCGGCGTCGCTTTGGAGTACACGTTCGCATGCGCAGCGGGGGCAGTCGCGCCCGCGTCGGGCAGCGGACTGACTGCTGGACCGCAGATCCGGTCGGTGACGCTCGCGTTTGAGCCCTGATAGGCAAAAGTTGTCGCTTGCTGGATGGATCCCGCCTGATCGTCAGGCAGCAGGACCACGCCCGCCAGGGCTCCGGCGTCCGCGGCATTCTGGAGCTCCCTGCGCGCTTCCATCTGAAAGCCAAGGTCCACCACGAACGCCAGGGCGCCGACGATGGCCACGATCACTACCGCCATCACGGCGATCGTCTGACCCCGCTGTCGCCGATGGATCGGAGGCTGCATCAGGCGAGGCTCCCCTCGTAGCGCATGGTGGTCGAGCTGGTGAGTGGCACGTAGCAGTGCTGTTGCGACGTCGAGCAGCCGAAGAACGGCCGCACGAGCGGAGTGATCACTTCGAAGTTGTCGGCAATGACCGTCACCTGGATGCTGTCACCTGCCGCTGGGGTAGCGGCTGGCGTGGTGGTGCTATCGGGCGGGTTGTCGCCAGATGGCTCCCCGGCGCACACCAGGTTCGTCCCATTCAGCTTGACCTTGTTTCCGTTGGCGTCGAGCGGGTCGTATTGATATGTCGGGACGGCCGGCGGCGTAAGGCTCACGATGGGGGTCGTCGTTCCGTCCTGAACCAC
>JAFAOS010000372.1 GCA_019247515.1 Chloroflexota bacterium
AGCCTACGACGATAAAGGTTCGGTTCTGTACCAGCCGCCGACAGGACCCCGCCCGCGTCGCGGAGCGCATAAGTTTCATCCTCGGCGGCCCAGTGAAAACCGGCCGGAGCGCCGGAATGAGGTGTAGTGTGCCGCGCAGGTCTTGTCCCAACATGTTCCGGGCCGGCCGATGCTGTGTCTGAGACCATGCTGATCGAGCAGGTCGCAGTAGGCAGCGCTGGTGTATTGACTTCCGCGATCGGAGTGACAGATGAGGCCTGCTGACGGCCGTCGGTTGTTCAACGCCATCTGCAGCGCTGCTGTGACGAGGTCCGTGCGCAGGTGGTCCGCCAGGGCCCAGCCGACGACCTTGCGCGAGTAGGCATCCAGGACGACCGCCAGGTACAGCCAGCCTTGCCAGGTGCGGATATAGGTAATGTCCGAGAGCCAGAGCTGGTTCGGCTCGCTCTGGTCGAACTGGCGTTGCACCAGGTCCTGTACCTGGGTGTTCGGGTCAGGAATCGTCGTCCGTCGAAACCGATGCGGCGTTCGTCCGAGCAGACCGGCTTGGCGCATCAGCCGCGCCACGCGCTTGCGGCCCACCCGCTTGCCGCGGTTGCGCAACGCGGCGTGGACCCGTGGCGCTCCGTATGTGCAACGGCTGGCGCCGAAGATGTCCTTGATCTCGTCGGTGAGCTGCTCGTCGGCCCGCGCCCGGGCTGACACTTGCTGGCGCTGCCAGGCGTAGAACGCGCTCTTGGCCACGCCCAGCACACGGCACAGCAGCACGACCGAGTGATGCGCCTTCTCCCCCGCGATGAACCGGTAGCGGCTCACCGGGTCGTGTCTTTGGTGAAGAAGGCGATGGCTTTTGCCAGGACGTCCCGCTCTTCACGCACCACGCGCAGCTCTCGTTTCAGGCGGGTCAGCTCTTCGCGCTCCGTGGTGCTCAGCCCATCCCGCTGGCCGCTGTCGATGTCGGCCTGGGCGAGCCAGCGATGCACGCTGCTCTCTGGCAACGCCATCTCGCGGCACACCTCAGCGATGGATTTGCCTGAGCGGCGGATCAACGCCACCGTCTCGGCTTTGAACTCAGTCGTGAACTTGCGCCTCGAGCGCTTCTCCATTCAGACGGACTCCATCGGGGCAAGTATCCCCTTTTTCAGGTGTCCGTCGGAGCGGGTCAACCCCACGTGTTTTCAACAACATGAATGATGCCGCCGTAGGAAATAACGGGAACCCACCGACCTTCGACACTCGTACGTTACCGGACTCGCAGCCCGGGCGCCCAGATCCTTGGCACCCAGGTCAGGTCATTGCGACTCGAAACGTGCGGTATTGCCTTGCTAGGATCGAGACATACCATTGGAACAATGCGACCGGAAAAGCCCCTGGTACCCTCGGGCTTACCGCAGTAGATGCGATGCCCGGTGCGCTAGGGGGAACCGCCGGTGGTCCGAATACGGCTGGACCATACCCAGCTACGGGGACACCCGGCCAAGGAAATGTCCAGAACGCTAACTGGAGTGCTGAACCCGCCGCGGGGACTCCGCCAGTGGTGCTCCAGGGCGAGTATCGTGTAGATGATTCGGATCCAGACACCTGGTCCCAAAACACCGGGTCACATGGTAACGGGTTCGTAAGGATCTATGTGAGATTATACGCGGAAGGATAACGGCACGCGGCGGCCGAATCCCGGAGACATGTTGTCTATTCCGTGATGGATCCACCGGTGTACAACATGCTCTCGACTCTCGGCATTGCCAACACCGGCACTGGCCCACTGATGAGCCTGGGCGATATTTCCCGGGTGGCAGGATTGATTGGGTCAACGGTGGAGCGGATGTCGTGTACGTTCGAAGGCCAGCGGAGACGATCCGGGGACAGTCCGACTCGTGTCACTGAGCGATGGCGCAACGCAAGACATCATCAGTGGAGCAGGCGACTTTGACTGGCACAGTTAGCCGCTCAACCATCATGTAGGGTAGGAGAATACATAAGGCATAGAGCTGCGCTGACAGCAATGCCAGCTGCTTTGGCGACCCGAGGACACAACTGGACAGTCAGTCAGTGTCCAGTTGTGTCCTGTTCGTAGCGCGCCTTGCTACGCTTTTGCATATGCGACTTCCGTAGGCTGAGCAATTATGGCGGAGCAGCTTCTGACGGTTCCGGAGGTAGCCGAGCGTCTCAGGATTACTCCGGAGACAGTCCGACGCTGGTTGCGCGTGGGCAAACTTCACGGCATCCTGCTTGGCGGCGACAAGATGGGCTACCGCATCGCCGAGACTGAGGTGATGCGACTGGTGGGCGCACCCGTGGCGCCCACGATAAGGGAAGTCGTCATTGCCATCGCACACCAGAAAGGCGGTGTCGGCAAGAGCACTTCGACGGCGTTGCTGGCCGCAGAAATCGCTGAGCTGCGACCCGAATGGAGCGTCCTGGTCGAAGACCTGGACCCGTATCGGCATCTAACTGAACGGTGGCCTGGTGAGACAGCGTCAGGGTACCAGTCGCGATGAGGGGCCGCCGCCATCCGGCCCGGAACACTGTGAGTGCCAGCGCGCCCATCAATATAACCCTCCCGCCGCGCCGCGCCGTTCCCCCGGCGCAGTCGCGGATGCAGTGTTGATCCGTCGGTGCACCGCAGTCAAGAGAATGCAGGTGGATACAGTGAAAGCTTCCCGCGACCGGAATGCGGCCGCCCGCTGAGCTGAGTGGGATTCAGCCAGACGTCGCAGGAACTTAGCTGTCAAGCGGCAAGCGCCATTGTAGAGGAAAATGCTTCGCTGCTCCGCGCAGGCGGGGCGCCCTGACGGGGCTGGTCCGGACTCCGACCGGGTGCGCGCAACCGCCCTCGCTGATGCGCGGTCGGCGTCCCCGGCCCAGACCGTACCCTCGGTCGCAAGCGCGACCGCGCGGCTGCTTCCGGCGGCCACGCCGTGAAGCCGCCTCAGGCCGCTGCGCTGAACCGGCGCAAGCCGGGTCGTTCGACTTCCGTCGCCCATCTGGCCCCACGCGAACCTCTAGGCACATTGGGCCCCGAAGATTGTGCCGACGGCGCCGTTGCGTGCGTGCTTTCGGTCGAACGGCGCGATCGGTCGAGCGATACTCCGGCGCGAGCGTTGCGTCCAGCCTGGGAAATCTCCGGAGAGTCGACGCCGTTCGTGAACTCAGAGCGACCTAGCGACCTGCTGATCTCACGAAACGCATGAGCGATAGAGGTGCGTCATTTAGAGGTGTCTACTCGATTGGACCGACATGCCCCATAACTGGCGGTGGTGCGCCGGCAGCAAAACGACCAGCCATGGTGCCGGTGTGGACTGGCATGAATCCAGCAGAGCAAGCTCATCACCGCGTGTCTATACCTTTTGCCGGGTCGATCTTCCGCGATCCGCACAAACGCCCTTGCGGCCGGACCCGGAACTCGAGGGCGGCCGCGCGCAGCTCCGCCGGATTCCAGGCGCGCCAGCATCGGCCCCCGCGCCTCGGGTGGTTAGTGACCATCTCTGCTGATGCTCGAGCCGCCGGAAACAGCGATGGCCGTCAGCTGGGCCCGGCTGCGGACGTCGAGCTTGTCCATGAGGCTGGAAATGTGCTTTTCGACCGTCTTGGGAGACAGGTAGAGCCGGCCACCGATGGCTTGATTCGAGAGCCCATCTGCTACAAGCGACAGCACTTCCATCTCGCGGTCGGTAACCCTTCGGGCGCGCAGTGACGGTGGCACGCCGGGGTGCGCCCGGCCAGCGCGCGGGATACGAGCGCCAGTTTAACGCAGCAGCGATCGGCAAGCGGCGGCCACGCGTCCCCGGCCGTGCTCGTCCAGGAAGCTGGCCGCCACGGTAAGCCACTGGGCGGGGGTACCCCAGTGATGTGCGATGGCTTCCTCGGCAACCAACCGGTGGCCGAGGTGTAAGCCCCACCCCACGGACACGACTCGGCCAGGAGCTCGTCGCCCAGCGCCAGCGCGTGCTCGGCCTCGTGCTGCCGTCCCTCACGCCCAGCGATGACCGCCTGTGCGTACTGCAGGTAGGCCTGGTTGAACGGGTGAATCATCGCTGCCGAGGAGCGGACCTCATTGCAGGCCCTGGCCCCATCCTCACCGGCCAGGGTTTCGAGCAAGGCCCACAGCCCGCGGCTGGGGCTGGGTGCGCCACTGCGAACTCCGCGCAAGAAGCCCTGGGCGGTGCGCACCTCGCGGAGAGCTCGTGCACGGTCTTCGTCTACCAGCGAGGCAAAGGCTCGCGAGTCATCCCAGGCGCAACCTTCTGTCTCGCTACCTCGAGCTGACCATCGGCCGTTCAGTCTCCGCGCGCCGGTGACTGGATTTGCTCGTTCAGGCTCTTGTAATCGAGGAACCGGCGTAACTCCGCAATGCGACCGTCGCGCATCCGATACATGTCCATTGCGCGCACATCGATCGGGTTTCCTGAAGTCGTGTGCGTTGCCAGGATGCGCCACTGGCAAGCGACGGTGCCTTCGTCTGCCAACAACTCTTCGACGATCGAGCTCGCGACGGCTGAGCTGTGCAACTACCACCTCGTCAACCTCGCTGTGCGGGTCGAGCGCGTACGCGCCGGCCTGAGCGAACGTCAGCCTCTGACCAATATGCCACGCAGCGTTGAAGCGATCATCGCCCAGCCGACGACGCGCGCCATCGATGACCTGGTCGCAGGCAAGCAGATTTCGCTCCGCGGGCGACGCACCAGCGCCAACCGATGACCGCATCTGCACGGCGGCGCCGAGCAACCTGACGGCGCGGCTGAACTGATGCCGCACCGAAGCCACGACTGCCAGCCCTTCTAGATGGAATGCGAGATTCTGCGAATTGGCGAGGTCACACCAGATCTCGACGGCTTCCTGATGCAGCTGCTCGGCTAGGTTCCACTGGCCCAGTCGACTCGCGAGAAGTGCCTGGCCTCCAAGCACGTAGCAGATCGCGCGTCGATTGCCGAGCTCACGCGCCAAGTGCAACGCCTCAGCGAAGAGCTCGCGTGCATACAGCGGGCGATCGGATTCCATAGCCACGCGCGCGAGCTGGCGAAGCGCGTAGCTCAGGAGCATGCGATCGTCCATCTGTCGGCTTTGCTGAAGGCTCTGGGCGCACCACGTCTCGGCCGAGGTCAGGTCCCCCTTGAACATCGCCGCGAGCCCCACCTCCAACAAAGCCAGCGCGATCGCCCAGGGACGGTCGAGATCTCGGGCGAGCTCGAGTGCTCCCCGCGCGAGTTCCGCGCAGCTCGCTGGATCTCCCGCATCGAGGTTGACGAACGCCAGTGCTAGCTGCGCCTCCAGTGCTCCGCCACGGTCATCGTGTTCGATTGCCAGGTTGAGGCTCGCCTCGAGGTGCTGTCGTGCGACTGCCAGGTCGCCTCGCGCAAACGCCATCCACCCTCCAGTGAGGAGGAGTGGAATCCGCTCCGCTTCGGTCACGGAGGCCACGCTCAGCGCCGTGTCCACGCAACGGCCGCCTTCCTGGGGCAGGCCCCGGAGGAACCAAAAGTGCCGCAGCGCGCTTACCAGTCGGACGTGGCCTGACCCGCGGGCTGTTGCTGTCCAACTCCAGTCAAGCGCTGCGCGCACGTTATTAAGTTCGCTGTCCAGGGTCGCGAGTGCGGCAAGCTGTTCGGTTCGAAAGAGTTGCGGGTGTGCCGCTTCGACGAGCTCGAGAAAGTAGTCGCCGTGTCGGTTGCGGATCGCGATCTCTTCCCCGCTCGCGTTGAGTTGTTCCCACGCAAAGACGCGCACTGTTTCCAGGAGCCGATAGCGGATGTTGCCCGCAGACGAAATGACCTCGACGAGCGAGGCATCGACGACTTGCGCGAGCAGCACGGCAATCTGATCCTGACGAAGTTCCGGGTCGGTGCAGATTGCCTGGATCGCAGCCAGCTCCGCGCCTCCATTGAACGCGGAAAGCCGACGCAACAGAGTCCGCGCATCAGCTTCCAACTGGTCGTAGCTCCACTCCAGGGCACGCTGCAGCGTTCGCTGTCGGCGACGTCCCGCCGCGTCGCTGTGAATTAGCTCCAAGCTCTCGCCGACCGTGCGGCCGAGCAGATCGGGGCCCAGCGCGGGCACCCGCGCAGCCGCGAGTTCGAGCGCCAGTGGCAGGCCATCCAGTCGTTGGCAAGTCGCGATCACCGCGGATAGGTTTGCGTCGCTCAGCGCAAAATCCGGCTGTACCGCACGGGCGCGCTCCACGAACAAACGTACAGCGTCTGCCTCGAGCGCCGCTGCGGGCGTCAGCTCTGTACGAATCGGCAACTCCAGCGGCGACACGCGCCACAGGTTTTCGCCCTCGACGCCCAGCGGGACTCGACTCGTCGCCAGAACTCGTAGATCCGGACAGCGGCGTAATAGTGTGTCCACAAGTTCGGCGCAGGGGTCTCGCACGTGCTCGCAGTTATCGAGGACCAGCAGGACTCGACGCGCGCCAACGGCGTCGACGAGCAGCTCGAGCGGATGCAGTGGCGACTGTTGATCGAGTCCGATTGCTGCGGCTATCTGCTCGAAGACCAGGTCACCCCTGCCCACGGGCGCGAGGTCCACAAAATAAACACCGTCCTGCCACTTCCCGCCCTCGCGGCGAGCGAGCTCGAGGGCCAGGCGCGTTTTGCCCACTCCTCCAAGTCCGATGAGCTCGACCAGTCGAGACGAGTGGAGCAACTCGCGCAGTCGCGCGAGTTCTCGGGTGCGGCCGATGAAGCTGGTCAGGGGCGCCGGCACTCTGGCAGGGTTCGGTGGATTGCCGCCTGGCAGTCCAATGCGTTTCCTGCTCCGTTCGGATCCTGCGCGCGCCGCGAGGTGCAGCCCTGCTCGAAGGCGATCATCCAGACCGAGTGCTTCCGCCAGGCGATCGACCGTCGATGCGTACGGGCGGTTCCGTGCACGTCGCTCAAGATCCGAGATTCCGTGCAAGCTTAGTCCGGACCGCCTGGCCAGGTCCGCCTGGGTAAGGCCCGCCCTAACGCGATAGAGCCTCAGCAAGTCGGCGAACCCCAAAGCGGCGTTGCTTGGTGGCACTCGCCCTTGCCTGGTTAGTAACGGCGAGACCTTCACGCCCCTCCGAACTGCGGGATAAGTGCGGGGCTGGGATCGCGGCCGACGACTCGCTGCCCAGGTTGGGATGCGACCAACTGAACGGATGCTGCTTCGGCCTCTTTGGACATCGCCGCTGGAGAGTACCTGTTCATAACTGCGTGCGCTGGCCAGTAAGGCTGCGCGTTCGCCCTGATCCAGGTCAAGTGCGCCCGTCAGTCCCGCAGCGTGGGCAGATTGGGTGCCGCGGCATGCCTCCGCGCTCCAGGTCTGGCCAGAACGCCTCTTTCACGGTTACTACAAGAGCACTCGTCCTGTTGGTAGGCTTGGTCGCCGGTGGGGCCGCTGGGCAATCCTGGCCGCATCGGCATTTCTGCAGCACGTCCCTCCACCTGAGACTGCGTCGTAGCCCCGCCTGGTTCGGGCAATCCCAGATCGACCCGTGGTCGCGCCACGCGTCCCCGGTCTCGATGATTTCGCGCGGATGACGGTCAGTTGGCTGGCTAGCTGGCCCTCAACCGAGCCATAACGTGGACGTAATCCAGAACACGATCGTGGGCCGGTTTGCTGGTGGCGTACTCACACCACAGGGAGAGAGTCGCGATGCGCATGATGGCGCGGTTCACGATTCCGACCGAGTCGGGAAACGAGCTGATCAAGAGTGGCAAGCTCAACGACAGCTTTGAAAAATTGATGGCCGATCTCAAGCCTGAGGCGGCGTACTTCTTCCCGGACGTGAACGGGCTACGTTCCGGTCTGGTGTTCTTCGATCTGGGGTCCAGCAGCGACATCGTCAAGGTGGTCGAGAGTTTTGCGCTCGGTCTCGGGGCGCAGTGCCGAC
Source organism: Chloroflexota bacterium (assembly GCA_019247515.1). GTDB lineage: Bacteria > Chloroflexota > UBA6077 > UBA6077 > CF-72 > CF-72. The sequence goes on from JAFAOS010000372.1 coordinate 7,856, forward strand.
TGCAGCCGGTGATGACCGCCGAGGATATCCAGCAGGGCTTCGGGGCCTTGCAGGGCGTTATCGAGCGTTTCGGCAGCTGAGCGTGTGAAGCGTGGCTTCCCAAGATTGCGGCCTGGGGAGCCACGCCTTCGGTCTCAGACACGCCCGTGTGTCTCTGACGTTTTCGTGCAACTAGAGCAGCTCGAGACGTTCAGCGCTCCAGTCGTCTGAGATCAGAAGCAGCACGAAACACGCTTATGCCGATAGCCGTACCGACCGACAACCAGCCGGGATTTCCGAAAAACGGGAAGTCGCGGTTCTCCTCCCCCTCCCAACAGGAGGGTCGCGCTTGATATTCCCGGCTCTGTTCGGGGTGCGCAAAACGGGTGAAAACGAACAGCGGCGTCGGCGGACGTCGTACACGCAAAACGGTCGCATTCGTACAGTGATTTCGGCTGACGTCGTACACCCATTTCGGCCATATCGAACAGTCGATTCGGCCAACTCGTACAGCAGGTGACGTGCTGACGGCCTGAGTGAAAGGGCGAGCACGCTGAGCAGCGGCGCCACGGAGGCCAAGGCGGGCACGTAGCGTCCTCGTTGGAGCTAAGAACTTCAACGAAGGAGGGCTACGTGCCGCGGAGGGCATTATCCATGCGCCAGGTTGGCGAAGTCCTGCGGTTGAGTGCGCAGGGGTTTTCCTATAGACGGATTGGCCAGAGCGTGGGCATCAGCGCGTTCACGGTCCAGAGCTATCTGGAACGTGCGCAGCAGGCTAGGCTGAGCTGGCCGCTGCCCGAGGAGCTCGACGACGCGGCCATCGAAGCGCGGCTGTTCACGCGCAGCGAAGAAGAGCTGCGGCCCGGTCGGCCGGAACCCAGCTGGCGGGAGGTGCACCGCGACCACAAGCGAGGCAAGCACGTCACGCTGCAGTTGCTGCATCTTGAGTACAAAGCAGCGCACCCGGACGGCCTGAGCTATACCCAGTTCTGCGTCCACTACCGGCGTTGGTTGGGCCAGCAGGACCTCGTCATGCGGCTGGAGTACGCCGCAGGTGAGCGGATGTTTGTGGATTTCGCTGGCGACACGGTGCCGATCACTGATCCTGAAACTGGGGAAGTGTGGAACGCGCAAGTGTTCGTCAGCGTGCTTGGCGCGAGTGGCTACCTGTACGCCGAGGCCGCCCGCAGCCAGCGGTTGAGCCAGTTGCTCCAAGTGACCAGTCGGAACGCATGCCAATGCCGGTGCCGGCTGACCAGCAGCAGCGGGGGCAGCCGGCTTCGCCCGATGACAGGAGCGGCAATACCGCTGAAGGTTCGGGCGACGTCGATACTGGCTCTGCGCCCGTTGCGGCACCAGCAACTGACGAGACGCCCCTCCCCACCTCTGCAGCCGGAGGACCGCCATCCTTCTGGCCCCCGGCATGGTTGCCGGGCGATGTCAGGACCGATCTCGAAGTTGTAGGTGGACTCACCGCTGCTGCGCTCATCGCGCTGAGCGCCAGGCGGCGTAGGCGAACTCCACTGGAGCCCGAGAGCGACACGCGCCTGGACCTTGCGGGGTTCACCCTGGCTGAACCCGCCGCTGTGGTGGTGGGTCGATCGACCGGGACAGGTGGCGACCCACATTGGATCGTGCTCGGCGAGTTGCTGGCAGGCGAACTGCTTCGTCATGCGCGCGTTGCTGAGCTGGCCGACGTCCGCATCATTTCCGTGATCGGCGGACGTTCGGGCTCAGTCGTCAGGCTGGCCGCATCCGTGGAGGATCGACCGCTGCTTGAAGCAGCCCTGCGCACCGAAACGCAACTCGCGCGCCGCATCGAAATCACGCGGTCGCTAGAGCAAGACATTCTTGTCAGCCTACGCGGTGTCCACGAGGAAGCGCTCGGCAGAGTGTCAATCCAGGACTGTCCAGTGCTGCTGTGCCTGGGGATGCTCCCGGACTCGCGGTCGTATCTCGTCGGCTGGGAATCGCTTGCGGGATGTGCTGGTCGCCACTCAACCGGGAACAACTGATGCGGACGAGCACCTGGCAGCCCTGGTGGCTACCCTCGCCGGCCAGTCTCCTCCCTCCGAACTGCAACTCTTCACCGTAGCTGGCGAACACACCTGGCTCAGGCAGCTGGCCTCGCTACCACACCAGCGTGCAGTCGTTGATCCGTCCGAGTGGATTAGGGTGGCAGAGACGATTGCAAGCCTGCGCGCGGAGGTTGAACGCCGGCAGCGCATGAGCGAGACAACGAAGCAAGTCGATCAGGTACTGGTCATGAGCGAGCTTGCCAGCATAGATGCTCAAGACGACCTGGCGTACTTGTTATCGAAAGGCGCTGAGTATGGCGTTCGGGTGCTCGCGGCGACCGCGGACACTGGTGTGGAGCGCAGCGAACTGGTGGACGACCTCAGCAGTCGTATCGTCTTCGCGCTCCAGGACGAAGAAGCGTCGTCTCGGCTCTTGGGCGCGCCGTGGGCGCTCACACTCGCGGAGCCCGGCCGACTGCTGTTGCAGCTAGGCCGACGCAAAGAAGTGGAAGTGCTGGGGCTACACCTGTCGGAGGATGGCCGTCGGGATCTGCTTGCAAGCACCGGTGTCGTCGAGCCGGCGCCAGCGAGGGAAGAGGTCGTTGATAGTTGTCTCGACCAGGATCCAATTGATGCTGCAGAGAACATTCTGCCGGATGCTCCCGAGCACAGCCTCGTGGAGCCAGTCGCAGCGAGTACCGAGGAGCTGCACCAATCGGTGCTCGGTGACGAAACAGGCCTACCGGCGGAGTTGGACCGTGCCTCGGCCACGAACGCGAATGGGCAACCCGAAGCGGCAGTCCGACCGACCGAAACTATCAACACACCACCGCGGTTGGAAGCTGGCAACCACTCTCTCGAGAGTCAAGGCAGTGGGGCCGTGGCCGCTGCACCGGATATTCCGCCTCGGATCACCCGACTGCTGACTTCGACGCCGCTGGTTGTCAATTGCGAGGAGGCGTCGGTCTGGTCTGAGAAGGGCCGGTTAGACATCGGCCAGAGCAGCCCGGTGGAGGTGCTCTTGTATCTGGCGGCCGCCCCGCTGATGCATCAGGGGCGGCTGGCAGACTGGGACGGGGTCGACCCGGACACGCTTCTGGCAGAGATATGGGCGCCGCGTGCGCGTTCTCCAGAAAATCGCGACAGCGGGCAGACCTGGCTGGGCAAGAACCTCAGCCGCCTTGAGGACGAGATCAAACGAGCGGCAGGTGTCCTTGGCGCTGAAATCGTGGTCAAACGTCGTGGGGGCCTGTGCCTGAACGGAGACGTCGTTCGTTCCGACATTGAGGGTTTCATGGCCGCGGTCGAGAGGGCGCGAGCCGCACAAGGGAAGGAACAAATCGCTGCAGCGGAGCAGGCGCTCGCCGCATCTGTGCCAGGGCTCTTGACGCGTGTTGCCCGCACGCCGCGGACCGCCGGACCAAAAATCGAGTTGTATCGGTGGCTCGGCGAGCCACACTGGGAGCGCGCCGCAAAACGGCTGGAAGCGCTGGGGCGCGAGGCGGGCATGCTGCTGGGACGCGCCTATCGTGATGCCGGCCGCTACGACGATGCACTTGCCCTCTACGAGCAGCTGCTGGGCGATGATCCGCTTGATCAGCGCGCCCGCGAGGGTCTACTGATCGCAGCGGCAGGCACGCGCGACCTCGTCCAACTCGAGAGAGCATGGCAACAGGTGTGTGCGGGAATCGGCGGCGAGGATGATGCTGAGACGCGGTCCCTGTACGACCAACTGCGGCACCGGATGAATGGCCACAGTTCCGGCGCCTCATACGCGAGGCATGCCTTGGGCGTGACGGCGAAAGGGAGAGTCGGACCCGACAGCCGGTAAAGTCGGATGCAGATACGCGGGTAAGCATTCTCGCCGCTCAGGCAGTGCGCAGACCTACCGTCTGGGTCGGCGCATCTAACGAGGGAAAGGCTCACTTGTGACGGATCGTATGCCAGCGACAGACCAATCCAGCACTTGAGCGCGCGCGCATGTCGCGTACTTCGCCGCGGTAGGTCTTGATCGCGGTGCTCGTTGTGGGGTACCCGATTGTCCTAGCCGCCGCGGATACCGGATCTTAACGCCCGCACCGCACCCACGAGTGTTCCCGCATGCGGGCACCAATGGTGGAATGTCACTCTGAACCGGACACCCGATGTGTTTCGCCGATCGGCTCCAGAACCACCACTGGGATCGTGCGGGTTGTTCTGGTCTGATACTCGGCGAAATTGGGCATGACTGCTGCCTGCGCGTCAAAAAGTCGTTTCCGTTCGTCGCCGTGGACCACAATGGCATGCGCAAGGAATTTCAGGCCGTCTACTTCGACCGTCACCTCGGGGTTGGCCACAAGATTGTGGTACCAGTCGGGGTTACTGGGATAGCCGCCCTTCGAGGCAATGATCACGTAGCGGTCGCCGTCGCGCGTGTAGACCAGCGGATTGACGCGCATCTGCTGGGTCTTCGCCCCCCTGGTCGTCAGAAGCAACAACGGCGATCGATTCGGCATGACACCGTTGTGGGCCCGAAAGTTGTCGATGAGCTGCTGGTTGTATTCGTTCGTTGGAAATGTCATTGCCACGAGTGTCAACCAGCCGCGTCGTCGAGTTATTCCCTTCGCAACGGCGCCGCACGCGTCAAAGATTAGCTCTGTGCTCGTGACAGCGTCCCGGCTCTACAAGGGACTCGCGTCCAACCGATCTTCTTACTGCGAACCACCCCGGTCTTCGGCAGAACATCAGGTAGTACGCAGCTTTCCATCCGAAGTTGTGGACAAACCCGACAAACTCCGTCGCACGTGCCCATGACTTCATTTTCCGGTCCAAAGACCAACTGAGGACGGTTGTTCTCGCTCACGGATCGATGCAACGACCAGCTTCAGACAAACCTGACAATTTCGCGTGGATGCCCACCAAACGATTAGGCCGGGTTTGTCCGTGACATCCAGCGAATCTGTCCGGATTGTCGGAAACGAGTCTGTCAAGAAGCGTTTCTATGCTCGGCTCCAGCACTTGTCACGAATTTGGAGCTGCCGATGCACCGTTCCGACGTCGTTCTGATTGGCCCCCTCGAGCCGCTACTGCCGAACCCGCTGCGCGTGCCGCTACCCGTGGCGATGGCAAGCGCAGTAATTCTCCTGTGCGTGGGAATTTCGGCAGCAATCCTCACTCTTTTGCCGACTGTCGAGAGTGCGCTGTGGACAATCGCTCCCTCCGCGGACAGTCACTCCGGCGACGTCTCAGTGCTCGTGGTCAGCCGACCGGCCGGGGCGTCGGTCCTGCTGAATCATGGAGAGCTCGGACAGACGCCGGCAAGCATCAGCGCTTCGCCCGACGATCTGCTGCTCCTGCAGCGAGACGGATTTCTCGACGCATTCGTGCCGGCGCGCGGTCCGAGCCTGGATATCCCACTGTGGCACAAGCAACCGGATGTGCGCCAGGTGCGACCGCCCGTACCCGGTGCGTCCATCACGTCGGCGGATTTTCTGCCGGACGGGCGCGTGGCACTTTCGGTCGAGTTTCCTCCGAATGCGGCGCGCGAGGCATGGGCGTACGACCCCGTCGCGGCCCGTGCAGCGCGTCTGGGCGAGGTGGAAACCCCCGGTGCTGCCGCGCCCAGTGCGGTCGCTGTGGCGCCCGACGCGGCCCGGACCGCAACTATCGTCCGCCTGGATGGACTGGACAACGTTCCAGCGGACCAGCTGACGTTGACGGGGCCTGAAGAACAGCAGCAGCCACTCTCGGCCGTGTCGACAGGCGAACGACTGCTCGATGCGACGTGGTCGCCGCGATCCGATGGTGTGCTGGTACTCAGTCGCCTCGTGTCTGGTGGACCGAGTTACGAGCTCAGCTTCCTCCAGACTGATGGCCAGCTGCGCGATCTTGCTCAGCTCCCTGGCGAGCCGATCGCGGGAAGCTGGGTGTGGGCACCGGATGGCGGGTCGATTGCGTTTCTGGTCCACACCACGACAGTCTCGCTCGTCACTCTGGACATTCAAACCGGAACTTTGCGGTACCTGGACGATCTAGGCGCGGATGCACTTCCGTCCAGTGGGGCGATCGCCCCCGCAGCGTGGGAGCCATCCGGTGGCCTGCTTTACGCAGGGCCCGCCCGACCTTCGGGCAGCGGAGGACCGGTACTGCACGAGGTCGCCACAGGACGGACGGATGCTCACCGCCTCGGGGATGTCGATCCAGCCTGGGCACCGGCAGTAGCGAACGAGGGGGTGCTGTTCACACTTGCTCGGCGCGGCGGCGATGAGCTGGTCCTGCGTCCGGTCGATGGAAAGGGGCACGTGCTTGGTGAGCAGCCGCTGGGAATCCAGGTCTCGGGCGCGTTTTCGGCCCGGTGGGACTTCGCTCACCGGCAACTGCTGATCGTACGCGGAGCTCCTGGTGGAGGCATTGACGTGCTGCTTGCCCGTTTCGGCTCAGATGACAGTCATCCCGCAATAGACGCCGCCTCCGAGCAGTTGGAGCCGCACCCGTGAGCTGGTTTCGAGCGCTCGCCGCCGCGCTGGGAGCGATCACTGTCGTGTGCTTCGGCTGCGCAGTTCTAGCGACGCCAACGCCCATCGCTTCCGCAGCCCCGATCCAGGCGCAGTCAACGCCCGGGGACAGCACCGCACCTCAGGCGCAACCAACCGCTACTGGCAGTACCTCGATCCAATCAACGACTTCGGGCGGCCTCTCGGTGCCGAACCCGTTTGACCGCCTCACGTCGCTGCTCTCTCCGGACAACCTGGGGAAACTGGTTCAGGACACGGCTGCGTACCTGCTCAAGCAGATGGTGAACGGTTTGCACGACCTGCTGACCACACTGACACAGGGCAATGACAACGTCATCACTCACACGCCCCCAGGCATGACATACCAGCAGCAGGGAGTTATCCAGAGACACGACGCGCTGCTCCACGTCATGGATCTGGGGTTCGCGGTTGCCGTGGTAGTGACCGGGATCATGGTCATGCTCGGACCGAATTCACCGCTGTCCTACCCAGTTGCGGGTGAGGTCGTGCCGCGCGTGATCATCGCCTACATTGCGGCCCACTCCAGCCTGCAATGGACAGCGTGGTTCATTGACCTGTTCTTCTCAAATCTCTTCGTCCAGTTCATCCAGGTGCTGGCGCTCAGCATTGGCGTGGAGCTACTGCAGACCGCAGGCGGGGATGCCGCCGGTTTCATGCAATTCCTGAGCGGCGCCGCCACGTTGCTTCTGGTCTTTCGCATTCCGGCGCTGGTGAATGCCGCGGTCGGCGGTGGCGCGACCAGCTTTCTAGGAATCGTGGCCCTGGGGCGTGGACTCCAGCAGCTGGGTGTTCGCACGCTCAGTCTCCAGGCACAACAGAGCGTCAGCCAGGTGGCGTCGAACGCTCCTGGCGCCGCCTGGAATTTCGCACGGCATCCGCGCGCCACGGTCAGCAGTGCGCTCACGCGGGAGTGGCAGCAAGTGAGCAACTCGCCAGCAGGTCACGCGATGCAGGCGGTCGGAGGAACGGCGACCGCGGCAGTCGGACGGCTGCGCGATGAGGCGGTAGTGCGGCGGGGAATCTGATGGCAGCCACGGCGGTCGCGCGAGTTGCTGTCGCGCTGCTTTCCAAGGACGTACGGCGGCTGCTCATCGGAGCCGCCGGAGCAGCCTTCCTCGGTGCCGTGGCGATCGTGTTCGTGGTCGTGACGCTCCTGAAGTCCCTGGTCGGCTTCGCTGCCGGCACGCCAGGCATGGCACTCTTGCCTTCGGTCGGTGGAGATCCCGGTCCGCTTGCTGCTGAGATCCCAGCGGATCAACTGGCATTCATGCAGGAGGTGGCCTCGGCCTCGGCATGTGGGTTGCCCTGGTCGGTGCTGGCCGGGATCGCCTCGGTCGAGAGTGGTTTTGGCCGAAACCTGGGGCCGTCTTCAGCGGGCGCGTACGGCTACGGACAGTTCGAGCCCGGAACGTGGATTGGATACGCGCCGAGTGGTGTGCCACTGCGTACGAACGACCCCGCCCAGCTCCTGCTGCCAGCGTCCGAACGCGACGACTCCAGCAATTTTCACTTTGCGCTGCCGGCGATGGCGCGCTATCTGTGCGCGATGGTGGCGTTGTACGGCGTTGCACTACCGCCTGAGGAAGCGCTCAAGCACGCGGTTTTCTACTACAACCACGCACTCAGCGTTCCGTACAACCCGAATGACGCGTATGTGAACGACGTCCTCGGATTCGCCGCACGCGCGGGGTCAGGCGTCGGCGGTGTGGTGCCCGGGCAGGGTAGGCGGCCAGGCCTGGACGATCGCCTTCGGCTTCAAACAGGCCTACGGCGCGGCGCAATTCAGCTCGGATGTCCCGATCCATCGCGGCATCGATCTGATCGTGACCGGCGCCGCGAACGACGGGCGCGGCCAGAGCTACCTGGCGTTCTACCCGGGGGTGGTGGCCGCGCTGACGCACGATCCGTTCGGCGGTAACGGCATCATCATCTGGGACGCGAAGAACCAGCTGTACCACCGCTACTTTCACAGTGACACGGTACTGGTATCGGTTGGTCAGCACGTGGACACCACCACGCCAATCGGAGTTGTTGGAGCGACCGGCACCGAAGGTTTCCCGCACCTGCACTACGAAGTGGCGCGCAACATCAACGGCGACCCGGTCTGTTGTCTGGTTGACCCGCAACCATTCCTGCACGGGGAGGTGCCATTGCCCTGACCTCCTGCGCACCTGTCGGCACATCTGGTCGCGGCGTGCCGAGCGGATTCCACCAACGCCAATCCGCGGCCCAATCGGGCGGTTCTTATGGAGACTCATTTGACATGGACGTGAGCGGTATCACCACCTTCTTCACTACTCTGCTGGATACAGGAATCAAAGTCGCGGCCGGGGTCGCGGCCGTCTCCCTGGCGGCAGCGGGCTTCATGTTTTTCGGCGTTGTCGGCCACAACCAGCGCGCGATGGAAATGGCCCAGACCGGTGTGCGAGCGGCCTTTCTCGGGCTTGGCTTCGTCTGGGGTGCCCGTCAGCTCATCAACCTGGTCGCTGGCGCCGCGGGTCAGCCGACGCTGCACTGAAATCGGAGTGTGGTCATGTCGAACGATACACATGTTGTGTACGCAGTGCCGACGCATCTTCGGGAGCGAGAGCCGTTTGCGTTCGGCCGCACGGTTGGCGAAGTGGCCAAGCTGGTGGCGATCGGGTTCGTCGCGGCCCAGGTCCTCGGCCAGGATGACTTGCCGACAGCGGTACGCTGGCCGGCAGCGGTGGCGGTCTTGGTCATCGGGGCGCTGTGGGCGTTGGTCCGGATTCAACACCGACCACTCGAGGAGTGGGTCGGGCTTGCCTTTCGGTATGGTGCGACGCCGCGTCGACGCGTCTGGCGTGCCGGTGACGCCGATCTGGCCCTGAGCCTCGAAGCGGGCGCGGATCAGACGAGGCGGAGCTGGTACGAGCTCGACCGCGTTCGAGTGCGATGGAATCCGAGTGAAAGTTCTGTTGTCGAAAAGCCGGTGGCCCGGACGTGAGAACGGCAGCCACTTCGGTCCAGGGCACGAGCCTGGACGTGGTATGGATCTGCGACCGCGTGGCCTGTCTTGGCTTCGGCGCCGGCGACCGCTGCTACCGCGGCGCACTGGCGGTCGAGGGCCCGTCGGAGGCGTTTGCACAAGAGATGGAGCGGGTGCAGCCCGCGCTCGAGGGGTTTGCGGGTTTTGTGAATGCCTTTGGGCAATCCTCGATTGGTGCGCCCGCGGCTATTCAGATTCTGGTGCGCGCCGAGCCGGGAAACATGTTGGACTATGCGGCTCGCCTCGAAGCGCGAGCCAAGCACGTGCCCGAAGTTTTCGCAAAGCACCTGCTGGCCGACGCGGGCTGGGCGCGTCAGAAGGGTGGTGATTTTGGTCTCCTACCGCGTCGTGGGTACGTGGTTGTGCCGGCAGAGTCACTGACCGGTTCCGACGTCGCCGGCCGACTGCAGACAGCGCGGTCGCGGTTCGGGCGCTGGTTTCGAGGCGAGCCTGGATTGGACGAGACTGCAGCACGCGAAATACTCGAGGTCCGCTGCAGTGAGCTCGGGGAATGCCTCGCGCGCGCCGGCGTGTTCGCGCAGCGCATGGACGACCCTGCACTGACCCACTTGTTTCAGACGTGCTGGTCACGACGTGGAGACAAGCGTTTCGAACAGGACCTGCGGCTCTGCGCGCCCAGCGGATGGAGTGGACGAGGCTGATGCCACTGCTTCGCCTGGAGCGTCGCGAGGATCAGTCCTCTGTGCGGAAGCAGGCGGACGGAGCCGGGCTGGTGGCTGTCAGCAGGACCCACTCCACTCAGCCGTCTCGGACCGCCGAGGACCGCCTGGCTGCTCTTGGTCTCCGATCACTTGCGGATCTGCTCGCGCCGGCCTCGCTCGTCGTCGCGGACGACCATCTGCTGCTGGATGGGCAGTACACACGCGTGCTCGCGATTGGCGAGTTACCACCGCTCGTCGGGGCGGGCTGGCTGAACGGCGTATTCGCTGAAAAACTGGCAGCTGACGTGAGCCTGCACATTCGCCCGCTGGACGGGAGCGCAGCCGCAAGTGCGCTGAAACTCAAGAGCTGGCGGTTAGGCGGCGCTGTGGGCGACGACGCGGCGAACGGTCGTCCCGTCGACAACAACCTGAGCACGGCTCTGGAGCAGATCGAGCGGCTTCGACGCGGACTGGCGCGGCGGGAGACCGCGCTGTTCTCTGTCGGTCTCTACCTGCAGTTGCACGCGTCGTCGCGGGCCGAGCTGGATCAACTGACGCAACGAGTGGCCGGCCTTCTGGGAGCGCAAGCGGGGTCCGTGCTGGTTCCGCGATTGCAGCAGGAGCAAGGGTTTCGCGCGTGCCTGCCCGAAGCACGCGACGCGCTCCAGGTGCTGCACACGCTGGATACCGGCACGCTCTCCACGATCTATCCGTTCGTGCCTGCCAGCCCGAGGATGGCCGGCGGAATCCTGTTCGGTATCGACGAGCGGGTCCACGACCTGGTCGAACTGGATGTGTTCGACCACCGCGTTTGCCAGAACGCCAACGTTGGCATCTTCGCTCCCTCGGGTGGCGGCAAGACGTTCTTCACCAAGGTGCTCGCACGCCGGTACCTGCTGACGACGGACAACACCGACGTCATCGTCATCGATCGAAAGCACGAATATCGGGACCTGTGCGACGCGATGCACGGCCAGTTCCTGCGCGTGGCCGCCTCGTCTCCACACCGCTACAACCGAAGTTGACCGACCGCACACCGACATCGCCGACATAAAGCTCGCGTATCCGCTGCTGGATGTTGTCGAGCGAGCCGGCGTGCGTCTGAAACTATCGGGAGCAAATCGATTCCTGGGCAATTGCCCCTTCCATGAGGACCGAACTCCGAGCTTCTTCGTGTATGTCGATCGGCAGCGTTTTACCTGTTACGGCTGCAAGGTCTGGGGCGACGTGCTGGACTTCGTTCGGCTGCACGAGCACCTGGCCAGCGTCGGGGAAGCCTGCGCATGGCTCGCGGGAACACCGCTGCCGTCGCCAAGAAAGCCCTCCGTGGCGGTCAGCGGGACAGACCACCGCGAGCGGAGGTGGGACCGGCTCATGCTGGAGGAACAACTGATCATGAACGCGGCGGGCGCGCTGTATCGAGATGGGCTTGCGCGCAACCGTCCCGCACTGGCGTACCTACGCGAACGCGACATCCCCGACTGGGTCGTTCGATCGTGCGGTATTGGCTACGCGGACGGTCGTTCGCTCGAGGCGCATTTACGCAGGCACGGTGGCTTGCGGATCGCCGAGGATCTGGGATTGCTGCGTCGCCCGGAATCTGGAGAGGGCGGACGGCCACTGCGCGAACGCTTCGCCGGGCGTGTGGTCATTCCCGAGATCCGAGGCGGACAACCCATCTGGTTCATTGGCCGGCGGCCGGATAAGGCGGGCAAGATCAAGTACCTGACACCGCCAGGAGACAAGCCGGTCCTGGGCTTCGAACGCGCCATCGGCCGCCGCCGCGTGTACTTGATCGAGGGAGTGTTCGACTGGCTGACCGCGGTTAGCAGGAGGCTGGCTACTTTCAGCACGTGCGGCACAGATTTTCCCATGGATCGGCTGGGATGGCTGGCGGCGGCGGAAGTCATCTTTGGCGTCCTGGATGCGGACGGGGCTGGTCGCGAAGCCGCACAGCGCCTCGGGGATGCTTTTGGGACGCGCTGGCGACCAGTTGCCCTGCCGGAAGGGTGCGACCTCAATGACCTCGGGCTGCGACCGGACGGTCGAGCATTGTTCTTCCAGCTGGTTGCGGGAACCAGTTCGCAGCAATCGGAGCGCGGCTCGTGACCGCCGCCGGGAAGCGACGCGTCGAGGAGAAAACGCAGCTTGCTTTCGTAGAGCGCGCACACCGGGTGCAGATGCGGGAGGCGCTTCTGGAAGTGGGACGGCAACTCGGTTGGCAAGAGCAAACGGTCACGCGAATCAGTGAGGCGATAACCGGTCGTCCGTGGCAGCGAACCACAAGCACCGACGTCATTCGCGTGGCAAAGGTGCTACTCGAGGTAGCCATGGCCCTCCGCGGTGCAAGCGCCGGAGATAGCGTTGTTCACAGTGATGTGGTGGACTGGCGAGCATACCGATCGGCGTCTGCCGCGCGCACGGCGGGTCGCTGACCGATGTTCATCCGCATCG
>JAFAOS010000552.1 GCA_019247515.1 Chloroflexota bacterium
TGGAGCCCTTCAATGAGGTTTGCATCACCGGTCAGGCGGGCCGATGGCAGTCGTTGTCATGGTCTGGGTCGTAACAGGGGGTTGCCGTCGGGGTCGGGGTTGACGTACGCGTTGGGGTCGCCGTCGGGGTGGGGCTTGACGTACGGGTTGGGGTCGCCGTGGCGGTAGGAACGGGGGTGCTGGTCGCGGTGGGGCTGGCGGTTGGCGTGCTGGTCGGCAGGGCTGTGGGAGTAGGCGTCGAGGTGGCGGTCGGCGGTATCGGCGTGGGCGTCGGACTCGGCGTCGACGTGGCGCTTGGCATGCTCGTCGGCACCGCCGTTGGCGTCTCGCTCGGCGTCGGCGTGCCCGTCACCGCCGGCGACAGCAACCCGAACACCGTGAAGTGGTTCGACGTGGCCGTCACCGTGTCATTGGCAGTATTGACCGACGAATCTCCGAGCCGCTGCCAGCTACCGCTACTGCTATTGAAGAAGTACATGCCGTCCGGCGGCGAACCGCTGAAGGTCATTGTGATCTGGACGCTGGAGGCGAAGCTCTGCACCGGCCCGCCAGCGTTACTCGCGGTCAGATCCACCGCACTGCCAACCAGCTGTTGGCCTGCCGGCGGCGCGGGAGCTGACGTGAGCTGGATCTGAACGGCCGTCGGTTCACTCACCGCGCCGGGTGGAAAGACGATGCGCACGCTGCCGTCAGGCGATGAGACCGTGCCTCCGTTCGGCCCCACGCTGCCAGGCGACAGGCTCGAGTTTGAAGAGGACGAGGACGAAGAGCTCCGCGAGGCGGGCGCGGCCACGAGCGGCGGACTGTTCGCTGCCGGCGCCCCCTGGATCGACGGCGGTGGCGGTGGCGGTGGCGGAACCGCACCGGCGGTAGGCACGGCGAGCGGCTGCGCCGCGACTGGCGGCGGCGGCGCCCCGACCACCAGCAGCCCGCTGGCGGCTGTCGCGCTGCGGATGGCCAGCGTCTCTAGCAATCCGCCGGGGCCGCCCGCGCCGCCCGGCCCGCCTGGGCCTGGCGGGGCCGACGGCACGATCGCATTGGCGAATTCGTCGGCAACCAGGCTGCTGAGCTGGCCGGCGGTCCGCGCCGAGGCGACATCTTGCAGGTTGCTCGTGGCCTGATCGAAGGCCTGGAGGCCTTGCTGCGTGACGGGCGAATCCGCCGTCGCGCTATCGGAGGCGGCGCCCGCCAGGCCAGGTGTCAAATTGACGGTCTGCAGCCCGGCCGTCTTCGGCTGGACTTCGACCTGTCCTTCGAGGAGCACCACCGATGTCAACGGATGGCAGCCCGGCTGTGGCTGAGCTTCGGTCTGCCCAGCACGGAGTGGCACGGTAACGCTCGAGGCCGCCTGGTCCTCAGCGGGCACGCCGACGTTTTCGTAGCTATCCCAGGTAGCGCCCGTGAGCGGGTCCTGCCAGGTGCGCTTCAGCCAGTACGACCCATCCACCTCCTGGTAGACCTGGTCGGCGATCTCGGGGTAGGTCGTGCCGAGCATCTGGTGGGTGTCGAACGACTGACCCGTCGCGGGGTCCTGAAACGCACGGGTTTCCCACAGCATGCCGCCGTCGTCGTACACCACTTCGGCGATCAGCAGGTTCGGATCATCCGCCAGGCGGCGCGGGAATGTCAGCAGGCGCGGGGTCGGCGCGGGCGGCGGGCCAGCGTAACACTTGACGGTCAACGTGTAGCGCGTCCCGCGCACGACGGCGGTTGCCGCCGGAGTGTCGGTCGAGAAGCTGGTCGGATTGCTGGCGAGGCGCTGAACGCGATCGACGGTCGTCCCCAGGATCTGCGAAACGCCGATCTGCGCCGCGCCGCCTGACGAGGCGGTCTGCTGAATGGCAACCTGCGTGTCGGGCGTGAGCTGCGTCTCGCTGCCGTCGAAGAACGTCAACAGCGCCACGCCGCCGCCAGTGGTGCGCACCTGGTCACCCGGTCCGAGGGTCATCCCGTCGCTGGCAGGGGCGAAGGCGCCGCTGCCGGTGGCCACCTCGACCGGTGGCGCGAGCACACTCAATGTCGCGCCGCTGGCCGCCTGCCCAAACGTTACTGGCGCCGCGGCGACGGGTGCCGACGACATGGCCGTGGCCGCCAGCGCGAGCGCGAGGCACAGGGCCCGAAGTGCGCGACCCATTGTGTATGCCACTAAACTACGCCGGCGAGAGGGCGGCTTCAATCGCCTGTTCGACCGACAGAGCCCGGCCGCTGGCGCGCGCCTCGGCGCAGACCTTTTCTCCGCGCGCCGCGTAGATGGGTTGCAGCCAGGCATTCTGGCGCCGCCGTTCCTCCGTGTGCGGCTCAGCGCCGATCACCTTGCGCAGCGCACCCGCCGCGCCCATCAACCGTAGCGCGCGTTCGAAGTCGTCGGGCGCGTCCAGTTCGGCCATTCCTTCGAGACCGCGGGCGATCTCCAGTAGCTGGAACGACTCGCGGGCAACGCGCAGGCTTTCGGCGTAGCGTCGGCGGGCGAGGTCCGCGTTGCCCTGGCCGCGCGCGACACGGGCCAGCGCCGACAGCGATCGAATGCGCCCCTGTTGATCGGGCAGTGCCACCTGGATCTCGAGGCTTTGCTCCAGCAGGCGTTGGGCGTTGGGCAGCTCGTCCTCGATCAGCGCGACGCGGCCCAGGACGTAGGTGCCGCGGGCAATACCCCAGCGCTGGCCGCGCTCGCGACTCGCGCTGACCACCTCGAGCCCGAGTGACCTGGCCTGATCGAGGTCCGCCAGCTCGAGCGCGATGTCCGCCATCTGCAGCAGGTTCAGAATCTCGGCTCCGCGACTGCCCGCGCGTCGATTCAGGTGGCGGGCCTGCGCGTACAGCTCGCTGGCGCGCGCGAGCTCTCCGCGGCTACTGGCGGTGTTGCCCAGGAGGTGCAGCGACGCGGCCATCGTCCGGTCGTCGCCGAGCGCTTCGGCGACCTCGCGGCTCGCCGCCAGCAGCGCCGAAGCGTTGGCATAGTCGGCCTGGCAATTGGCGAGATGGCCGGCGGTCTGCAGCGCCCGCGCGTGGGGCGCGGTGAGCATGTTCTTGACGCCGGGCATCGCCAGGATTTCATTCAGCCAGGCGCGCCCCTCGGTGTAATACCCGCGCACCGACCAGTAATCCCATAGCCCGCCAGCCAGGCGTAACGCGCTCTCGGCATCACCGGTGTCGATGGCACGCCGCAGCGCGGCGCGCACGTTGTCCTGCTCGCGGGCCAGGATCGCCAGGACCGCGGGGTCGTAGTCAGCCGGCAGGGCGCGTTCGGCCAGGCCGAGGAAGAACTCGAGGTGCAGTCCGCGCACCGCGTCGGCTTCACCCGCCTCGGCCAGGCATTCGCGGCCGTACTCGCGAATGGTCTCGAGCATGCGGTAGCGTTCCTGACCGTCCTGCTCGTCGGCGATGATCAGCGACTTGTCTACGAGCTGGATGATCAGATCGAGCACGTCGTAGGCGTCGATTCCATCTCCGGCGCAGACGGCTTCGGCGGCTTCGAGGGTCCAACCTCCGGAGAAGACGCTCAGGCGGCGAAACAGAACGCGCTCGGTATCTTGCAGGAGGGTGTGGCTCCAGCCGACCAGCGCGCGCAGCGTTTGCTGTCGGGGAAGCGCGGCGCGGCTGCCGCCGGTCAGCAACCGGAACCGATCGTCCAGGCGGGCCGCGATCTGTTCGACGGACATCATGCGCACGCGCGCCGCGGCCAGCTCGATGGCCAGCGGGATGCCGTCCAGCCGGGCGCACACCTCGACGACGGCGCCGGCGTTCTGAGTCGTGAGGTGAAACGTGGAGTTCGCCGCGCGCGCTCGCTCCATGAACAGACCGATGGCCTCGTACTGGTCGAGGCTCTCGGGCGGTGGTGGCGGCTTTGGCGGCAAGCTGAGCGACGGCACGCGCCACGTCGTTTCACCGCTGATCCCGAGCAGCTCGCGACTGGTGGCCAGAATGTGCAGGCGCGGCGCCGCGCGCAGCAGGGTATTGGCGAGCGCGGCACACGCCGCGACCAGGTGCTCGCACGAATCCATGAGCAACAGCAGATCCCGGGCTCGCAGGTAGTCGACCAGGGTGGTCAGCGGTTCTCGCCCGGGCTCTTCGCGCAGCGACAGGACTGCGGCGGTGGTCAGCGCGACCATCGACGGATCGGCGACCGGACCGAACTCGACGAGCCAGACGCCGTCGGCAAAATGATCGACGAGGTCCGCGGCGACCTGGAGCGCGAGGCGAGTCTTGCCCGCGCCACCCGTCCCCGTCAGCGTCACGAGGCGTTCGGCGACGACCAGCTCGCGAACCGCGGCGACTTCCTCTTCGCGTCCGATGAAGCGGGTCGTGTTGACGGGCAAGTTGTTGGCCAGGGCGTCGAGCGAGCGGAGTGGCGCAAAGTTGGCAGGCAGGTCCGGGTGCAGCAGCTGATACACCTCCGCGGGCTCGGCAAGGTCCTTCAGGCGATGGACTCCAAGCGATCGAATCGCGGCGCCGGACGGCAGCGCGTCCCCGACCAGATCACGCGTGGCGCGCGACAGAAGGACCTGGCCGCCATGGCCAATCGCCATGAGTCGCGAGCAGCGGAACAGGGCCGGCCCGAAGTAGTGCTCACCGCGCACCTCGACGTCGCCCGTGTGCAGGCCCATGCGGACCCGAATCTGGCCGACGTCGCCCCAGTTCTCGGACTGGATCTGCAGCTGGCCGGCGAGGGCAGCGCGCACACCGTCGCTGGCGCGAGCGAAGGCGGCATACACCCCGTCGCCAAGCGTTTCGAACACGATCCCGCCATGCGACTCGACCACTTCGAGGAGGAGGTCGTGGTGGCGCGCCAGGGCGCTGCCCATCTGCACCGGATGGGCTTGCAGCATGCGCGTGCTGCCTTCGATGTCGGTGAACAGGAAGGTGACGGTGCCTGTCGGCAACTCGCGCATCGCGGCGGTCAGTGTAACGTTCGAAAGAGCCGACCCGCCCGTCGGCGACGGGGTGTTAGCACTTCGTTGCGCGCGACTTGCTTCCTTCTTAATACTGGGGCGGACACACTGTTTGGCTAGGATGAGCGCTGCCGCACAACCTCGGAGTGGGCTCATCCTGGCTGTCGGCAGTTTCGTCGTGGTCGTCGGCGTCCTGGTCGTCGGGGTCGTGCTGGTGCAGCAGGCGCTCGTGGCTCGATCTCCAAGCGGCTACCAGGTGGCCATTCTCGATCTGGCGCGACAGATCGGTCTGGCTCCGCCGCAGCCAACCTTTGCGGACCCTGGTCCGGGTCCAGCGCGCTACGGCTTCGTGGGCGTCGGGGGCTTCGGGGGGCAGCTCGGCGTCGCCGCGCAGACGATCGGCATCCCCATGGACCAGCTGCGGACCGAGCTCGCCGCGGCCAGCCTGTCGCAGGTCGCGCGGGCCCACGGTGTCGACGCGGATGCCGTCGCGACGGCGATGAAGTCCGCCAGCGACTCGCAAGTGGACGCCGCGGTTGCCGACGGTCGCCTGGCCGCCGACCAGGCTGCTCAACGCAAAGCCGAGGCCGAACAGCGCATCGACCAGCTGATGACGCGGGTTGCCCCGGGCGTCATACGCAAAGGTCCGCCCGCGTTGTGAACGGGCGAGACCCGCCCATGGGCCAGTGCTCGCACGAAAATGTCTGTCGACACCTCTTGTGACGACCCTCACGGTGAGGAGTTTCATCGCCGTTGGCGGGTGTGGGACCCATGCATTCCTCCGACGAAAATGCCCGTCGACATGGTTAGTGACCACCCCAAAGGGAGGGAACAGTTTCATCGCCGCTGGCGCGTGTGGACGCATGGAGTCCTCTGGGGGAAACCCGTGTTGCGACGATGGAGACCCCCACCCGTGGGTGCCTCCTGGGGACACCCGTGCTGTGAACGACGGAGACCCCCCACCCATGGGTCCCCTCTGGGGAAACTACCTGGCTCCTGCTACCCGCAGCGTCGCGGCGTGCACGATCTTGGTGCCTAGCACCAGGTTGTCAATCGACATCCGCTCGTCCAGACCGTGGAACCCCTTCAGGTCTTCGGCGGTGAAGATGCCTGGCACCAGGCCGTAGGACGGAATGCCGCGTTCGCGGAAATAGCGGGCGTCCGTGCCGCCCACACAGATCGAGGGAGTGACGATCGCCTTCGGCTGGAACGTCTCGCACGCTTCCTGGAGTGCCTCGAACAGGGCTCCGTCCCACGGCGCGGCGGAGGGCGCCGTGTCTGGCCAGTCGATCACTTCCACGTCGACCCCCGGGTCGCCGATCAACTGCTCCACGTTGGAGACGAACGCGCGCTCATCGGTGTCCGGCAGCAGCCTGCAGTCGAAGCTCATCTCCGCGCGCTCGGGAATGATGTTGATCTTGTATCCGCCGCTCAGCATCGTCAGACTCACCGTGTCGTGCAGCAGCGGCATGCTGGCGCGCTGCGAGGCAATCTCGCGGCGGGCCGCGTCGCCGCCGAGTCGGCTGATCATCTCCGCGACGGCAGGCGTGTCGCGATCCTCCGGTGGCTGCTCGAGCAGCGTGTGTGCCGCGCGCACCAGCCGATGCGTCGCCGCCTCGTGCCAGGGCATCGACGCGTGGCCTGGCTCGGCCCGCGCCACGAGCCGGATGCGCACCATCCGTTTTTCGCTCACCGAGACCTCGAACGCGTCACCCGCGTCGTAGAACCCGCGCTTGCCCGTGCCTCCCTCGTCGAGCACGAACGCCGGGTCCAGGTCGTCGAAGTGAGTCTCGACCATCCAGCGCGCGCCCATCGGACTGCCGATCTCTTCGTCGCAGGTCGCCAGCATGATCACGTCGCGCTTCAGCTCGACGTTGTGGCGCTTCAGCAGCAGCATCGTCATCAGCTCCATGATGCCCATGCCCTTGTCGTCGATCGTGCCCCGCCCGAAGACATAGCCGTCGGCGACTTCGCCCGAGTACGGATCGAACCGCCAGTCGGCGGCCACCGCCTGGACCACGTCCATGTGGTGGCTCAGCAGCAGGGGCTTGCCCACCGGCCGCGCCGCGCTCAGGCGTGCGACCAGGTTGACCTTGCCCGGCTCCGGACTTTCGTAGATTCGGGAGCCGATCCCGTCGGCCGCGAGCCGCTCGCCCAGGAAGGCGGCAGTCTCGACGGTGCGACCCACGGGGTGAGAGCTGTCGATCCGGACGTAGCGGGACAGGGCGTCGGTCGCCTCGGCGCGGACCGCTTCCCAGTCGATGGTGGCGTTGCTCATGTAACGCGCTAGGGTACACGTGTGAGTCTCCGCCTTGGCTTCCTCACGCACCTGCACGTCGGCGCCGACGCGGCCGACTCGTATCGCATCGCCCTGGACCTGTTTCAAGCCGCCGAGGACCTCGGCTACGACAGCGGTTGGGTCGCGCAGCATCACTTCTTGAATGGCGGTGGTCGCATGCCGTCGACGCTGACGTTCCTGGCGGCCGTCGCCGATCGCACGCGGCGGATCGGTCTGGGGACCGCGATCGTGATCTTGCCGCTGGAGGACCCGGTGCGCCTCGCGGAGGACGCCGCGGTGGTCGATACATTGAGCGCTGGGCGGCTCCAGCTCGGACTCGGCACCGGCAGCGACCCGCTCACCTTCGCGGCATTCGGATCGGACCTGGAGTCTCGCCGCGCTCGGTATGCCGCGGGCTTTCAGACTCTTCGTCAGGCGCTGCGCGGCGAACCGATCCGCGGCAGCGACGCACACCTGTATCCGCCCGCGCGTGCTCTGGACGAACGAATCTGGGAATCCACCCTCAGTCGCGAGAGTGGGACGCGCATCGGTCAGCACGGTAGTGGACTGTTGCTGGCGCGCACGGCATTCATGAGTGACGAGCCGACCGACCAGAACCAGCTGCCTGTGGCACGCGCGTACCTGGACGCCGGACCCGCGGCGCCGCGAATCGGTCTCTCGCGAGCGGTGTACCCCGCCGCCGACCGCCGTACGGCGATGGCCGAGCTCGACTCGGGCGTGAGCGAGTACGTGGACGGCATGATCCGGCGCGGCTTCTTCCCGGTGGGTCTCACGCAGGAGACGTACTACGCTCGCAGCCACATCCACTACGGACATCCGGAGGAAGTCGTCAGGAGCCTGAACGGCGACGTGGTGCTGCCGCTGGCCACCGAGCTCATCTGCCAGGTGCACCCGGGGCATCCGACTCCGAAACAGATGCTCGCCGCGCTCGAGCGCACTGCCCGAGAGGTGGCGCCCGCGCTGGGCTGGCGTCCGGCCGCCTGAGCCCGCCCTACCCTACCCGCCCAGGAATCGCCGTGGGTTGTCCACGTTGAGGGCGTCGACCTGCGCCTGGGTCACGCCGAGCTCCAGCAACCTGGGGAACAGCTTGCGTTTGGCGAACAGCCAGCCGTCCGGATTGCTGACGCGGCTGGCGCGCGGGTCGGAGGTCCGGCTCACCCCGAGTACGGACCAGTCGTGCGAGACCATTACCCGGTCGCCGACGCCCTCCTTGATGAGCGCCGCCAGCGTCTGGGCGCGGCCTTCAGCGTCGGGACCGATTGGCGCCGGACTCTGGTGGCGGTCCATCCCCAACCACGCGCCCTTCTTGACCAGGCCCAGCAGATAATCGAGCTCCGTCGAGTCGTTACTGTGGCCGATGTACACGCGGTTGAGGTCGAGCCCTTCCGACTCGAAGATCGCCACCTGCTGGTCGCCGACCCGGCCTGGCGCGTACGTGTGCGTCGAAATGCGTACGCCGGTCCGCATGGCCGCTCGCGCCGCGGCGCGCAGGATGATCTCCGCCTCGCGCGTGACTCCCTCGCGGTCGTTGGCCACTTTGATGATCCCCGCCTTGATGCCGGTGCCTTCGACGCCTACCTGGATCTCGCGCACGAACAGATCGGCGATCTGGTCCGGGTCGCGATTCCACAGCGCGCGCGGAATGTCGCGCCAGATGCCGGTCGCGGCGATGATGTTGACGCCCGTGCGTCGCGACACGTCGGCGAAGAAACGCACGTCGCGGCCGAGGTCAAGCGTGGACACCTCGATCAGCGTTTGCACGCCGCCGTTGCGCGCCTCGGTCAGTGTCGAGACCACCTGCGACCTCAGGTCCTCGAAATCCCCGAACAGCTCCGGATAGGTGTGCAGGATGCCGGCGGACGCCGTATAGACGTGCTCGTGCGTGAGCGTGAACCCGAGGTCGGCCACATCCAGTGGTCCGAGAACTGAGCTAACTGTTGGCATGGGCGTGTCCATTGTCGCGTTCGGCGACGCTGAGCTGCAGCGGCACGACGCGACCAGCCCGTCTCAGTGCCATGCATAATCTCCAGCAACATGCCGCAAGAGCTGCTCACCATCACCGGCGGCGCCGGGCGAATCGGCCTGGCGCTGACGCCCCTGCTTCGCGACCGCTACCGCGTCCGCCTTGCGGACCGCCGTGAGCCATCCGCCGACGTGGATTGCGACGAACGCGTCCTCGCCGATATCACCGAGCTGGCCGACGCGGAGCGCGCCGTCAGCGGCGCGAGCGCGGTCCTGCACCTCGCCGGCAACCCCAGCACCGCCGCGACCTGGTCCGAGGTCCGACCCACCAACATCGACGGGACTTTCAACGTCTTCGAAGCTGCGCGTCGCCACGGGATTACCAGGGTCGTCTTTGCATCGACCAATCACGTGATGGGCTTCTACGCGCTGGAGCAAAAGTTCCCGGTCGACACCCATTCCCCCATCCGCCCCGACAGCCTGTATGGCGTCAGCAAAGCCTTCGGCGAAGCCCTCGCTCGGTATTACTCGGATACTTTCGGCATGTCGATGATCTGCTTGCGGATCGGCTGGTTCACTCCACAAGCGCCCGCCACCGAGTCGCTCTACCCGCTGTGGATCAGCGCCCGCGACCTGGCCCAGATCGTCGTGCGCTGCCTGGAAACCTCCCGCCGATTCGGAATCTACAACGCGACCTCCAACAACCCGCAGCAGCAGTGGGACCTGCAAACCTCACGCGATGATCTGGGCTTCGCGCCCGTCGACGACGTCACCCAGGTCGCGCGTCCAGGTGACCGCCACGCGTACGTGGACTCGAAGGCAGGCATTCTGCGCGCCACCCCGTAGACTGACTGACTGACATGTTCCAGCAATGCAACGTGACCGTCATGGTCGCGGACATGGATCGATCCATCCAGTTCTATACCCAGACCCTCGGCCTGCCGCTCGGCTTTCGCGCCGGCAACGAGTGGGCCCAGGTCGAAGGCCCCGGCCTGACGATCGGCCTCCACCCGTCTCGTGAGCCGTTGAAGGCGCCAGACGCTCGCATGTCGATCGGCTTCGGCGTCCAGGATCTCGCCAGAACCGTTGCCGACTTGCGTCAGCGAGGTGTCGCCATTCCCGAGCCGAAGGACGAGCCGGGTCGGGACCGCATCGTCAATTTCGCTGACCCCGACGGCACCCCGCTCTACCTCATCGAGGTGCGCTGACCTCGAGCTCTCGTTCTTCAGTGACCAGCGGCAAAAGCTGTTCGGCGAATTGCCGCTGGTGTTCGATGCTCGGGAAACCCACGCGCAGGTAGTTGACGCCCCAGGATTCGATCTCCGCGATGCGCGTCAGACACTCGGCTGGCGTGCCCAGGATCGCGTTCTGAAGATAGGCTTCGAGCGACGGAGCCGGTCCGCCGCGCCCGGATTGGAATACGCGCGTCGCATCCTCCACCGCCGACTGGTGGTCCTTCGCCACATAGACCGTCGCGTTGCGGACGATCGTCATCGGTCGCCGAGGCCAATCTGGAGCGGACAGGATTGCTGAAAGCGTCTCACGCGTACCGCTGCGCAGCATGACCCACCCGTCGCCAAGCTCGCGAACCAGTCCGAGTGTGGCCGGGGAATCGCCGCCAATCCAGATGGGAGGATGCGGCTGTTGATACGGAGCCGGATT
>JAFAOS010000215.1 GCA_019247515.1 Chloroflexota bacterium
GTCGCTCGGAACTCGTCAATGCTCGAAGCGGATCCTTCTTCGTTCGGCTCACAACTGCCCTCCTGGGGCAGTTCTTCGAGACTGCCCCGGAGGTTTACCGGATTATGCCTCACTTTGGCGAGCCCGGTGCCAAGTGACCCACTAGCAGCGCCAGGATGATCAACGCGATCGCCGCCAGTCGATGCTCACGAAACCTTCGCCATCTCCTGTCACGCAGGACGGACAATCCACCTGGGAGCGGCGTCACCCCAGCCACGGATTGCGTGTCTACCGCGACAGCCGGAGCTCTCATGTCAGGCGAATCCGCGGGTCCAGCCACGCGTACACCAGGTCACACACCAGGGCGGTGAAGACCACCAGCACAGCTACAATGGTGACGACCCCCAGAAGTACTGGGTAATCGAACCGCACCGCGGAGTCGAGAAATAGTCGTCCCATCCCAGGCCAGGCGAAGATGCTCTCGACGACGATTGCGCCCGAGAAAAGCGTCGGAATCTCGAGCGCTAGCAGCGTGACCACCGGCAGTGCCGCGTTGCGCAACGCATGACGCAGTATTACCGCATGTTCAGCGAGGCCCTTCGCTCGACCGGTCCGCAGGTAATCCTGACCAAGCACGTCCAGCATGCTGGTGCGCACGTACCGCGTGTACTGGCTGGCATTGAACAACGCCAGCACCGCCACTGGAAGAACCAGGTGAGCGATGCGGTCCGGCAGGCTCCCTCCGGCTGCGCCGAGCGTGACCATGCCGGTCGCGGGCAGTGCGGGCAACCCCCAGGCTCGAAATTCGACCGCAAAGAAAATTATGGCCAGCAGCCCGCTCCAGAATGTGGGGACGGCATGGCCAACCGAGCTGATGAATGTGGCGACGTAGTCCACCCAGGAGTGCCGGCGGATCGCCGCCGCGACACCCAGTGGCAGTCCAATTGCCAGTGTCACGACCAGCGCGATGCCCTGGAGGAGCAGCGTGTTTGGCAATCGCTCTTCGATCAGCGCGGCGACTGGTGCATGGCTGGTGTACGAGTTGCCGAAATCGCCATGCAGTACGGAGCCGAGCCAGTGCAGATAGCGAACGGGCGCCGGCTGGTCGAGGCCATAGTCATGGCGCAGCTGCTGGAGATCCGCGGCGGTCATGCTGGGATCCGAAGCAAACTCCGACAACGGCCCGCCGGGCAGCAGCAACGTGAGGCCAAAGACCAGCAGTGTGATCAGCAGCAGCAGCGGTACAGCCTGAGCTAGTCTGGCGATGATATACCGTTGCATAAGCTCATCCTGGGCGAAGCCCGCAGCGCAGCATAGCACGCACGGTATGCGGCCTCGCCTGGTGCTCAGCGTGCCTATGCACGTGTCAGGCGAGGGTCTACCGAGCTGACCGGGGCACACCACTTGAAGGCAAAGTCGCGATCGTTACGGGAGCTGCAAGCCGGATGGGCATGCGGTCAGCGACGCTGTCAATCAGCAGTGATGATTCCGTCTCGCCGGCCAATGTAGAGCTGTGGAGCACCGGCTCGTTCCCCCTCCCCAAGATCGCCCCCACGCTCCCGCTCGACCCTTCGCCAGGCGCGTGCGCGTCGTGCGCGACTGGTAGCGGCGGGACCGCGTCTGGACAGGGTCCGGGCAATCCGCGCCAACAGCAACCGACGCGGAGTGACACCGTCACCGAAGTTGGACGCCGGCCTGTATTGCCACATCCGTTCGGCTGCGTACGGGCGCAGTCGCAGCCTCAGTGGAGAGCAGCCGTTGGCGTCCGGGACTGAGGAGGTGTAACGACCACGAGGCCGGCGGATTGAATATCAGGTTCTCCGCCAATTGACGACTACCGCCCCTCAGCGGCCCGCCGCCAGGCACATCCGCGACGCCGCCGATGACTGCCGCACCAGTTCCATGTCGACCTGATGGCAGCGGCGCCAACGTGGTCCAACTGTCCGTGCCTGGATCCTACGCCTCGTTGACATCGAAGACGCCACCTGTCCGTTCACCGCGACCGCAAGCGAGCGCCGCCGACTTAGCCGACCGGCCATGCTCGAAATGGTAGTCTCCGATCGTTCGCGCGACGGCGCTTATTGGCGCCGCGCGGATTGGGCGTGGTCCTGATCTCGGTCAGTCGGGTCCGTGCCGGTTGCTTTCACTTCTGATCCTGTAGATGTCAGCAATCCCAGGCCGCGGACAACGATGCGGTCGCGCGTACTCTCAAAGGTCAATCTGAGACTCAGGAACACTGCGCCAGCACTCGGGTCGATGCTGGTGCGCGTGCTATTGACGCACGCGGGGCCTGGGGCCGGCTGGGACGTTCCGTCGTCGAGCAGCACAATGGCTTTGCTGGGTGGATCCTGGAGTTGCGCAAGACGGATCTGGACAATCGAGGTTTCCGCACTCGTGGATTCGTAGCAGACGCGGACCCCCTGAAGCAGATAACCGAGTGGCACTTCCAGGCCGGTTTCAACAACCTTGTTTCCGCCATTGCTCGCCTGACTCCCAGTTGTCGACGAGTGAATGACCAGACCGCTCAGTCCACCGCCAATCCCTGAGCTCACCGCGTTGAAGGACGTCGTGACACTCGGGTCGCCCGGCAATAAGGCCAGCGGATTGATCCACAAGACTTGCGGGTTGGTCGGCGGGCTTTCCGGGGCCCTCTGGGCGAACACGGTGCCAGTGGCGACGACCAACAGCAGCGCCGCAGGGCACAGGAATCTCGTCGCCACTCCAGCGATCGCGCTCACGACAGCTCTGCGATCCACGCGCGTTAAATCCAACATGTGCGTCTCCCACTTCCGTAATGCGCGAGCGTCGGCAATGCAGCGCTCGCGGGCGCAACTGCGACATTCACGCCCTGCACAAGGGTTGCTTCGCGGATTTCGGTTGGTGCCCGTACATGTAAACGACGGGAGCAGCGAGTTTTGCGCAGCCAATCACGCCAAAGCAGGGTCGCGGCGTTGATGGGCAGCGCGCCGAAGACAGCCGCCACGGCCGCGCAGCGTCATGATGCTCGGCGCATACGCTCCGTCCCGATCAACTCACACCCGGCGAACGAACTCGGGCCAACTGCCAGAGCCATCCGATCGGTCGCAGGCCGAGACGCGCCGCCACGCGCTGCGAGGACACGTTCGTGCGCGACGTGCTGTAGAACAGAACGCGACCGGTCGGCCGCATCAGCGCAGCCCATGCGGCCGTCACCGCCGCGGCATGTCCTTGCCCGCGGAACTCCGGTCGGGTCCAGGTCCCGGCCTCAGCACCACGCGCGCTGCTTGCCGGCGTATGGCAGAGCGAGATCACCTCGCCGTTGTGCATCGCCACGACCCACGGCCCGAGCAGACCGTCGAGCAACTGCTCCCATTCCTGGACGCCCCAGTTGCCAGGATTCGCGCCGCGCAGCACCGCGACGTCATTCCCGTCCGAACGCACCAGCCTGAGCTCGGATCGAAACGTGACTGTCTCGGGAATGAGGTAACTCGGTCCCGAAGCCGGTCGCAGCTCGATCCGTCCGAGCCTGTCCTCCAGCAGCCGGCGGCAGTGTTCGAGCACCATCGGCGGTGAGCTCAAATCACGCATGGGCGGCGCGTCCGTCACGATCTTGACCAGCTCGGCCGCGAGGTCGTCTGGCACTGCCGTACTGAAAGCGGCAGCACTGCCAATGGACGAGCTGGCGATCACCAGGTCCGGACCATTGATCCGCTGGCGATCGTCAGTCGACCAGATCTCCATCTCGATCTGCAAGAGGTCGAGGTCGCTGGCGCCAGCGGCGGAGGTCCAGTATTGGCTCACCAGTTGATTGCCATATTGACCAAGCTGCGCGGTGATCGGCGCGCTGAGCGGGTACTGCTGTGGATCCACCAGCAGGCCGGTAGCGAGAAATTCACTCCTGCCGAAAAGAACGATGATGACGCCTGCGCTGACCGTATCATTGAAGGCGACCGGTACCGCTGGCGTCCTCAGGACCCGGGGGTCACGGTCAAGTTCGTGAAGTGAGCTTCCGCCAGCACATCCGGGTGGGATCCACCAGGCGTTTCGCCGGCGGCGATCCAGAATTGACCCGACGGCAGGCTGTTGTCGGAAGCCGAAACGACGGTGCCACCGTTGATAGTGCCGGTGAGGCGCGTGCCAACGCAGCCAAGTGAGATGCGGAAACTCGCGCCGTCAGGAAGGGGAGACGTGGACACGTGGACGAGGGTGGCATACGGCAGGGCAGCTTGCGGACGACCGTTCCAGCGGTTGATCCATACCTCCCCAGTGGAGGGACGGAAGCCAAAGCGATACTCCGTCGTGGGGTTGCGTGCGCGACACGCGAGTTGGACGTACTGATCATCGCGCGGCTGCAACAGTTGGGCATCAACGGAGAGCGTCGCATCGACGTACGTGCCGGGCACCAGCGCTTCGCCCTGGACGAAGCTGTGCTCGATCGCAATGTCGTAAACACCGTTGGCGACATAGCCGGCAGAAAAGCGCGCAGGATCGAGGCTCGCCGTCGGGAGCTGCAGCGCCTGGGCGGGGCTCGCGGTTGCGATAGGCGCCGTAGTCACATTCAGGGCCGCCGCGGTGGGCAGCGGTCGCGTTGGCTGACCGGCCGGTGCATGAATCAGGGTGTACTCAGGCGCCGTTGCCTCATCCAGTGCGTTCGAAGAACCTCCAACGTACGTATCGAGGAACTGCGTGCCGACCGACTGGACGATATTTATCAACCGATCCTGCGCCAGCAGCGATGCGCACGTAAGCGTTGCGGCTGTAGAAAAGCAGCTATTGCTGAATTCATGTCCGGCGTTGGGCACGACCAGCAACCACCGATCGGAGGTCGACGGCATCCGCGCAAGGAAATCTTCACTTGCCGCGAATGGCACCTGCGCATCGAGTTCGCCGCTCATAATCAACACAGGCCTGGCGACCTGCGTAGGATCGGCGGGAATTTGCTGCTCCATGGCGGGATTCATGAGCAGCGCCGCTCGAAAGCGCGTGTCCGCTCGCAATGCCTGCACAGCGGTCCAGCCACCAAATGATTGCCCGGCAGCAGCCACTCGCGATGCGTCGATCTGATTGTGCAGCGCGTCATCCTGTGAGGAGTTGACCGAGAGAATGTATTCCAGCGTAGACTCCACGTCCAGTGGCCGCCGCGTGATTTCTGCGGTGTACTGGGCCTGGCTGCAACGGGACGGGCAATCCTGGTGCTCTGGCGCCGCGACGACGTAACCCTGGCTCGCGAAGTAGCTGAGGATCCGGCTGTAAGCCGTCGGCGTAGCGCCGTTGCCGTGGGAGAAGACGACCAGCGGCCGCGGCGAATCGCTGTTGGCTGCGACACCGGCACTACCCTGTGTGGCAGTATCTGTTGCCGCGGCCGGCACGTGGCGCGCCGGGTACCAGATGTCGATGGTGATTGTGCGCGGCGAGCCGTCTGGCAGCGAGTACGTCAGCGTGCGGATAGCGAAGCCGACCGGCAGCGGCTCAGGGCTGGAGCTCTGGCTTTTGACGATGCTGCACGCGATCAGCCCGATTGCCAGCATGACCAGGGCGAGAAGTGCTCTCGGCTTCATACATACGCATAATGCGCTAGCTGCGCGCGAGGTTCCACACGAAGCGGCTGCTCGCGGTCGGCACGCGCCGAGCGAGTCAGTCGCCGCGCCTTGCGAGGTCGCGATCTCGTTCAAATCACTCAGGAATTTGATGAGCATTTCAGCGTTGTAGGCTCCAGCACCAAGGCCAACATAATCCGGAGTTGTCTGACGCCGGCGTCGAACGGGTCACGATCACCGCACCGCATCACCCACTTGTAGGGCAGTCGTTCCCGGTGGTTGCTCGCCGGACCAGAGACGGCGAGCCGCACCTTGTGATCAGACGCCCGAACGGCGCGTCGCAATTGGTACCCAGCCGGTGGACGGCGGCCCACCCGAGCGAAGCGAAAGCCGAGATGGCGATGCCATTCACACCCGGCAGTCTGCGCGTTTTGCTGAGTATGGTGGCAGCACTTCGATGTAACCCGGAGGTGGCCGATGCCCCAGCTGCCCCAGGCGGATCTCTGGAGCACGTTCAGCCCCCAAACCCGGCGCGACCTGGTCAACGTCTGGACCGAACTGCTCGGCCGCTACGTCCAGGAGCAGCACGGGCTGCCGAGAGGAGGCAGCGATGAACCGCACGACCCCCATCCTGCCGCAGCACGTGGCGAAAACAGCGCTCGTGTACGTGAGGCAATCCACGACCAAACAGGTCGTGCAGAATCAGGAGAGCCTGCGGCGCCAGTACCACCTGCGGCAACGGGCGTTGCCGTTCCGGCTCACGATGAGGGAACCCGGCAGTATGGATAACTTGGTGCCGAGCGGTACGAGCGTCGCAGCGTGGCGATCTCGATTCTGTGGAATCAAAATTCAACAGAGTTTTCCACAGCCAGGGCTGGGTTGGTGTGAATAGGATGAGGTCACCTATAGTCGAGCGCCTCCCGTTCGGCGGGCTCGGGGTCGGGCGTGGGCTCTGAGGTGGGCGCCGGTGCATCACCAACGGTTGATTCCGTGGCCCATTTCGCCATCGATTCACGGATTCGTTGCACAGCCTCCCTGATGTACAGATCTGGCTTGCTTTCAGCGGCCTGCAGCCAGGGCTCAAGTCGCTCGTCATCCGGGTAGATCACGCCATGGAAGAGGGCTTGATCCACCAGACCCAAGCCAGCATTTGCCGTCGGTTCGTAGTCCAGGAACTCGTCGACCCAATCCAACGCTGCCGGGTGGCAGATGTCATCGGTGAGAACCACGGCAAGTCCGGCGTCGTCGGGTCGACCTTCCGTCCGCGCTCTTTGGTAAGCCTCGTAGGCGAGCTCAGTCGCTCGGCGGGACCGGATGTACATCAGAACGCTCCACGCTGCGGCGGCCGCGGCTTGCTCACCAGGTCGCCCAGCTAGCCACAACTCAACCCCGCTTCGGATATTGTCCTCGCCCACCAGCCACTCGAGTGCACGTCGGGCTTCCTCGGACCCCTGATTGGTTCCAGTTCCTCCACCCGCCATGGACCGAGTGACGATGCCGGCTTGTTCAGCGAGTTGGGCCCAGTTGATTGCTGGCCGTTCCAAGGTTGCTCAACCCCCTCCGGTCGTCAAATCGCCGATTGGCACGAACGTCGTCATCTGCCGTGGAGTAGGACCGGCCGGTGTTGGCACGTCGGCGAGTCGTTCCAGCAGGTGGTCAACGGCCGTTGCTCCGTCGGTCACTGCTGCCCTCTCGTCATCTGTCAACTGGATTTCGGCCATCATCCGCGTCAGGTTTTCCTTCGCCTCGAGCAGCTGGGCTTTGGTGGAGTCTTTCGGAACATAGAAGTCGCAGCGGGCACACGCCATCGGATGCGGGCACTGCTCGAAGAAGCTGAACGTGCAGTACCCGTGTCCCAAGTCGAAGTATTGCCACGGAGTGCCGTTCGCAGCGGCGCCTGTAGTGACGGCCTCGCGATCCATGAGCACCTCGATCGTGCGAGTGGTTCGAGCAAAATATCCGGCGTCGTTGTAAGCCTTGGCCAGTGTGGTCGGCGTAATGCGAGCGTAATACTGCGTCGATTGCGGTGACCGATGCGTCGATTGCGGTGACCGATGCCCTAACCAGGCCTGGAGCTCGAACAGGGTCATCGGTTCTTTCGCGTTGTATAGCTGGCTGGCGATCGTCGAGCGAGCGCGGTGGCTGGTGATCCGACCCCGAGCGTCGGCTTCCGGAACGCCCGCCTTGCGGCACAGGGCTGGGATGAGAGCGAGGTTGAGATAGGCCTTGGCAACACGTTTGGCGCGCACAGCAAAAAGAAGTGGCACGAGCTCGCCAGTGCGCGGATCAGCAAGCAACGGCTGGACAGGTCGCACGCTCTCCCACTCGGCAATGGCACGCCCGAGGAGTGGATCGACCGGCTTTGTGAAGGGTGTTCCGGTTTTGTGGACCGGGACGTCCAAGAAGCAAATGACGTCGTCTTTGACCTTTGAAACGTCATGGTCGGGCTGCCAGCGGATGCAGCCAACGCGAAGCCGCGAGATCTCGTCACTGCGTAAGCCACCAAATAGCCACGTCAAGGCAAGTGCTCGGATCAGCTCAACGGAGTAGAAACGAGTACCGCCACTGGCGGGAACGTCGTCAGTTTCGAGATGCAAGCCCGCCCAAAGCAACTTCGCACAGGCGGCGTCATCAATCACTCGAGGCCTTGGACCGATCAAGGCTTTGACGCTCCGCGGCGTGGCCAGGGCTCGGCCGGGGTCGAACCGGCGCGGAAACCAACCCCATTCCTGGCCATCCCGGAAAAACTGCCGCGGAACGCAGAGATACGCTTGCTTGGTCGCAGCCGAAATTGGCTGCCCCAATCGCTGCTGGATAGCATTCTGCGTACCGGTAAACGCGCCTACGTGGAATCGATCAACCGCAGCAACGTAGGCGGCGCAGATCTCACGCGTCCAGTTTGCAGGTTCGAGTCCCTCGGGGTGCTCGCTGGCCAACCAGCGACCAATCTTCAGCAGCACGCCGCGCGCTGACCGGCGTGTACTGAACGCGAGCGTCGAGGTTGCCTCCCAGCGTTGCACCCACGCGCTCCAACTCGTTGGCACGCCGACCAGCAACGGCGCGGGTCAGGGGGAGGTTGGGGTGGATCGAGTACGCCTACCGCTGCCACCGCGCGTTGGACCTGAAAAAACATGGCGTGTGTGCTGGCGTTTATGCCGACGCGGAGTTCGTCGAACACCGCCTCATTGAGGTCCATCAGCCGTGGGCTGCGGTTGTGGAGGACCAGCTCGCACACGACCCGAATGATCGGACGCCCTGTGACGTGCTGTTGCGGGGAGTAGCCCCAGCGCTCCAGAACGACCTCGATTCGGTGCAGAGCCGCCTTCTAAGCGCCAATCGACTGCGCCGTTCGGCGGCTGGGGCATGGGCGAGCATCTTCTGAAGCTCGCCACGTTTGGCTGCGATCAGTCGTTCAGCTTCATTCTTCTCCTCACCCGTCTTCCGCATATAGGCGCTTTTCAGCCGCGCAAGTTCGTCTGCGTCTTTGTGCACCTGCAATCGAAATAGGTCGGTTTCTTTGCCCGGCGTCGGATCGGGCGCCGAAAGGCTGTCGCCGCAGACAATTTTGAATTTGAGATTCGGCAACGGCTCAGGGGTCTTCCCGTCGTACTCGATCGCAAGTGACAACCAAAGACGCAGCATCGCTACGTTCACCGCAAACGGATCAATGTCGGCCCCGCAGACGTTCTGCTCAATAACACGGAGCTTGAGCTCGTAGAGGGTTTTTGAATCCTGGATTAAGTCACTGCTGTACAGGCTCTGTTGCAGCTCCACTAACTCGTGAAGCATGCCGAGTAGGTACGCACCGCTCTCACACGCCGGATCAAGTGAAGTGACCTGCTCAAGTGCCGCCAGAACACGCGGCGCCTGCCGGAGCGAGAGCTTGTCTACCTGGTGCTCATCAACGAAGCGGCTTACGGCCTCACCGGACAAACCGGTAACTTCCGAGCACAAGTAGCCCTTCAACGCCTCGCGACACATGAATGATACAACTGGACGCGGCGTGTAGTAAGAACCGGTTTCGTGCCGCCCGGTGACCAACTCCTCAAACACTTTGCCCAGCATCTCCGGGTCGACCGCAACTTCCTGGTCGTACGGAGTGCTTTCGGTCACTGTGAAATTGAATTGTGCGAATAGATCACGCAAGATCAGCCTGATCGCTTCGTTGGGCACAACCCCACCAGGGCGCTTATCGAAGTCTTGCTCCGTGAAAAGCCCACCATTCAGGAAAGGAACGTTGCCGATCCGTGGCTCCAATGCATACCGGACCTTACCCCAGTCTGCATTCCGAGCATTGCTAAGCGCGGTGAAGAAAAGAAGTTTCAGGCGAGTGTCGTAGAAATTCTCGCTCGGATGTGTTCTTGCGTCTTCCCATAGCGCGTCGAGGTAATCGATTCGGCCGTTGAAGCGTAGCCAGCCCTTGCGCTGTAAGAAGTAAAGGAACATGAGGCGGTTGAAGAGCGTCTGACAGAACAGCTTTCGTTCTTCTTCGTCGGGCAGTCCGGCCTTCGTGAGGTACATTACCTGCTCGAAAATGCGCGCATACTCTTGGAAGAATCTCTTTGTGACCGCCTCAACGTCGTACGCATGGTCGAGAGCCGCCCGAACATCAACGCCCTGATGAAGATCGCGGTAAATCCCCGAAAACTGTTCGGCGGCCGTGCGAAACCCCTGACCGCGGTACACCACCATGCGACGCAAGATGGCCCGGCCGCCTTGGACACCGGGGTAAACGAAGTGCCACTGCCTACGGTCAGCTTCAGTCGCCAGTAGTAGCACGTCCTCGCCGAGCGCGGGTCGCAACCCACCCAAGGTACGGTCGAGACTTCGCTTCAACACGCGGCCTCGCTCGACGACCTGCACCCCCACAATGTGCACCCCTTCGCGCACAGCCAAACGTGAAGCAGTTCTCGGTAGGGTCTCGTCTCCGTTTAGCGCGACGGTGCCTGACGCGCCGTTGAAGTCGAGCCGTTCTACAAAAAGGCTCTGCAGGGCGCGATACGCCTCGGCCAAACTTGACGCATCCAAGGCGCGGGTTATGAGTCGATCTACGTCACTCGCTTCGGCGAGTTCTGTGGCTTGCATGGGCTAAAAGAGCGCAACGGCAAGCGGCTCGAATTTCCGCGTCCCTTCGACGTCCACTCGCATGCCTCCTCGCTAATTGGTAGCTGCCGAGATTCTAAGGGCGCGCCTGCAATAAGTTCGGCGGCTTGGTAACCCCGACTCAATCTACGATGGGCTGTCCGTGATGCCTCACGTAAGGATCCGACTTTCGGCTCATGGCTGCCTCACGTAAGAATCCGACCGAGCAGCACGAGCGGCGAGGGTGCGCTGGGCGGCTTCGAGGTGGAGCTTGAGCCGAATAGGATCGACATTCGCTGAACGGGCTT
>JAFAOS010000216.1 GCA_019247515.1 Chloroflexota bacterium
GTCGCTCGGAACTCGTCAATGCTCGAAGCGGATCCTTCTTCGTTCGGCTCACAACTGCCCTCCTGGGGCAGTTCTTCGAGACTGCCCCGGAGGTTTACCGGATTATGCCTCACTTTGGCGAGCCCGGTGCCAAGTGACCCACTAGCAAAACAAGAGAAATCCGTAGTGGAGCTAACATGGGAAAGTCATCCTAGAGGCCACCGACCAGTGGCGCGATCAGCAGGTCGATGATCTTGATGCCGATGAATGGCGCGATCACACCACCGATGCCATAGATCGAGATGTTCTTGAGCAGCAGCGCGTCCGCGGTCGTCGGCCGGTAGTTGACCCCGCGCAGCGCCAGCGGAATCAGTGCCGGAATGATCAGCGCGTTGAAGATCAGCGCCGACAGGATCGCGCTCTGCGGCGTCGCCAGACGCATGATGTTCAGCGCCTCGAGTCCGCCGAACACGGACACAAACATCGCCGGGATGATCGCGAAGGACTTCGCGACGTCATTCGCAATCGAGAACGTCGTGATCGCCCCGCGCGTGATCAGCAATTGCTTGCCAATCATCACCACGTCGAGCAGCTTGGTCGGATCCGAATCCAGATCGACCATATTGGCGGCTTCTTTCGCCGCGCTGGTGCCCGAGTTCATGGCCAGCGCCACGTCGGCCTGCGCCAGCGCGGGCGCGTCGTTGGTGCCGTCACCCGTCATCGCCACCAGTTTTCCGTCGCTCTGTTCGTCGCGAATCAGACGGATCTTGTCCTCCGGCTTTGCTTGCGCCAGGAAGTCGTCGACGCCCGCCTCGCGGGCGATGGTCGCCGCGGTGAGCGGATTGTCGCCGGTGACCATGACCGTGCGAATACCCATCCGACGGAACTCGTCGAAGCGCGCGTGAATGCCGGGTTTGACGGTGTCCTTGAGATACACCACTCCGTAGAGGTCGTCGCCGACGGCGACGGCGCCCTTCATCACGCGGCGGCCGTGGTCCACGATGCCGCTCATGCAAGCGTTTCGGCGCTGAACGGGATCAGCTCGACTCCGGCGCCATTGACACTCGGCGACGTCGGAGCCGGATCGGCGCCAACTCCAACGGGCACTGGCGCCGGCACAGCGCCGAGAGCGACGCCATCAGCGGTGGCTTTCACGCCGCGTTGCTCGGCCAGTGCGATGATCGATTTACCCTCGGTCGTCTCGTCGGCCAGCGAGGAGAGCATGGCCGCTTCGGCCAGCTCGCGCCGCGAGTGGCCATCCACCGGGATGAACTGGTGCGCCAACCGGTTACCAAAGGTGATCGTGCCCGTCTTGTCGAGCAGGACCGTGTTGATGTCGCCGGCGGCTTCGACTGACCGGCCCGACATCGCCAGGACGTTGAAGCGCGTGACGCGGTCCATGCCGGCGATGCCGATGGCCGACAGCAGCGCGCCGATCGTCGTCGGAATCAAGCAGACCAGCAACGCCACCACGGTCGCCACGTCTAGCGGCGAGTTGAGGAACGCCGCGGCGTTCGCATTCAAAAAGGACTCCGATCAGGAGAAGGTCTGGCCGGCCCACATGGCGTAGTGCTCGGCAATTGGACCCAGCGCCAGGATGGGAAAGAACGTCAACGCACCGATGATCAACACCGTGCCCGCCAGCGCGCCGCCGAACAATCGGCCATCGGTGCGCATGGTGCCCACCGTCATCGGCACTTCCTTCTTGGCGGCCATCGAGCCGGCCAGCGCCAGCATCAAGATGATCGAAACGTAGCGCCCCAGCGCGAGGACCAGCGAGCCGCTGGCATTGAACCAGTTGGTATTGCCGGCGATGCCCGCGAAGGCCGAGCCGTTGTTGGCCGCCATGGAGGTGTACATGTACATGACTTCGCTGAAGCCGGTGGTGAACGCGGTGGTGGAGGTGACGAACAGTGCCGTCAGCCCCTGGCCGAAGCGCAGCTCGTGCCCCTCCAGGTTGCCCTGTGAGGGATCGAGCCCAATGCTGGCCAGCAGCGGATTGCCCTGCACTTCACCGGCGTAGGCAATCACCAGGAACACGAGGAAGAAGCCGGACATCACCCAGAAGAACGTTGCCGCTTGCTTTCGCCGATTGACTATCATGCCGAACGTGTAGATCAGGCCCATCGGCAGCAGGGCCATCAGGATGTTTTCGAGGATGTTGCTAATCGGGCCTGGATTCTCGAACAGATGCGTGGAATTCGCGTTGAACCAGCCGCCGCCGTTGGTGCCCAGGTGCTTGATCGACACCAGCGCCGCGACCGGTCCGCGCGTGATCGTCTGCTGGCCCTGTGAGCTGGCTGACGGTGCAGCCTCGGGCGTCGGAGCGCTGGACTGGTCCGCGGCTCCGTTCAAGGTGTTGACTTGCAGCGCGCCGTCAAAGGTCGCCGGCACGCCCAGTCCGACGAACACCACCCCACATACGAACGCGATTGGCAGCATGATGCGCGTGATCGCGCGCGTCATGTCGAGGTAGAAGTTGCCCAGGCCGTGCTGCCGCCCAGACCGCGAATGAAGTCGATGCCACACGCCAGGCCCGTTGCCGCCGACGTGAACTGCGGAAA
Source organism: Chloroflexota bacterium (assembly GCA_019247515.1). Lineage (GTDB taxonomy): Bacteria > Chloroflexota > UBA6077 > UBA6077 > CF-72 > CF-72. The sequence continues at coordinate 2,544 of JAFAOS010000216.1, forward strand.
GATAATCGCAAACATCTGTGAGAAGTACGACAGCGTGTTCTCACCACCGTAGTTCTGCCAGTTCGTGTTGGTGATGAAGCTCATCGCCGTGTTTACGGCGAGCCACGCTGGCACCGCCGCCTGCCCATCGGGGCTGAGCGGCAGCACGGCCTGGAGCAGGTAGATTGCCAGCACCATCAGAAACATGACCAGGTTCGTGAGCAGCATTGCCTTGACGTAGCCCGGCCAGCGCTGCTGCTGGTTCGGATCGATGGTGGCGGCCACAAACGTGAGCTAGCGGCCCTCCGAGGAACGCAGGTTCAGTGATTCCACCTACGGTGGAGCCCTTCGACAGGTTTTGATCAACCTTAGAAGTTCTCAGGCCTGAACAGGGCATAAAACAGGTAGACGAATACACCCAGGATCACGAGCGACAGGAACGCCATGCCGACCATGCGGGGAGCATACGCCGGGGTGTGTCAAAAAGCGCTCAACAAAACGCGTTTCAGTGATGAGAAATCCATCAATTACGCGCGTGTTGAGAAGATTTTGATCGATTGGCCCGTGGCGTTGAGTCCGCGTTGATGTCGCTCACCACATACTCAACGTGGTGGCTCCCCCATGACTCAGGTTCTCACACCCGGACTCGCAACTATCCTGTCACGACCCCAGCGTCCGGTTCCACCAACAGTGGAAGACGGGCTGCACATCGGCGCCTCAACACTCTGCCATGCGTCGGCGGATCTGATCACCTCCACCACGATCGTCGTCGATATTGGTCTCGACGATCTTGACGCGCTGCGGCGGGTGGTCAGCCACATCGCGGAGAGCCGCGAGCTCGACGCGGAGATCCAGCCGCACGTCGGCTGGTGCTCGGTTCGCTTCTCACGTCCTCGTCCTGATTCAGGCTAAGCTTCGCGCATGACCCGCGCCGATGGGCGGCCGAGCGCGGAGGAGATGCTCAGTCGAGTCCGTCAGGAAGCGGGCACGGGGGCTCGCGGGCGTCACCGCGTGTATCTCGGGATCGCGCCAGGGGTCGGCAAGACCTACACGGCGCTCGAGGAGCTGCTGCGCCGCAAGCAACGTGGCACCGACGTAGTCATTGGTTTCATCGAGTCACACGGGCGGCCAAGGACAGCCGAGCTTGCCAGCACGCTCGAGCAGGTCGCGCGCAAGCAGATCACCTACCGGGGCGTCGTCGTCGAAGAAATGGACACCGACGCCGTGATCGCTCGTTGCCCGGCGGTGGCCCTGGTCGACGAGCTGGCCCACACCAACGCGCCCGGCTCCAGGCACGACAAGCGCTGGCAGGACGTCGAGGACTTGCTCGCGTCGGGGATTACCGTCGTCAGCACGGTCAACATCCAGCACCTCGAGAGCCTGGCGGACATCGTCGAAAACATTACCGGCGTCCACGTCCGCGAACGCGTACCAGACCGGGTCATCGACGACGCCGACGAGGTGGAGTTGATCGACATGTCGCCGCACGCCCTGCGCCAGCGCATGAGGCACGGCAACATCTATCCACCCGAGCGGGCCGAGCGGGCGCTCGACTCGTTCTTCCGCGAGGGCAACCTGATCGCGCTCCGCGACATGGCGCTGCGCAAAATGGCACAGGTCTGCGAGCAGGACCTCGAAAACTACATGCAGGACCACCAGATCGACGCCGCCTGGTCGGCGGGTGAGCGGGTGATGGTGTGCGTCGACGCCTCGCCGCAATCGCAGAATCTGATCCGGCGTGGCTGGCGAATGGCCAATCGTTATCGCACCGAATTGCTGGCGGTGTTCATTGAAACTCCACGCTGGGCATCGGCGAATCCGGAGCAGAAGCGCGCTCTGGAGGACAACCTGCGCTTTGCGGAGGACCTCGGCGCGCAAAATATCCGCGTCCAGAGCAACGACGTGGCTCGCGCGCTGATACAGGTGGCACATGACAAGAACGTCGGCAGCATCATCATCGGCCACTCGCATCACGGCGTCCTGCACGCGATCTTGCGGCGGTCGGTCGTGCAGAACCTGCTGCGTCGGGCGGGCGATGTGGACGTCCACGTCGTGGCGGATCACGACGCTCGTCCTGCCCGGCTGGCTACGCCACGCGCACCCCGGACTTGAAGACCGCCGCGACGCGAGCCAGGTTCCGCTCGTCTTCGAGCGGGTCCCCGTCCACCAGCAGCAGGTCGGCATGCTTGCCCACCTCCAGCGTCCCGAGCTCCTCGAGCATTCCGCAGAGTCGCGCGGCATTGCGCGTCACGCCCTGCAACGATTCCATCGCCGTCAGCCCGGCGCGCCGGGCGAGATGGACGTTGTACTCCAGGTGGCCGAACTCCGTGTCGAACGGGCCGGCGTCGCTGCCGAACGCCATCCGATCCGCCAGGCCAAGCCCGCGTAAGGCGCCGATCACCGGCAGGAAGTGATCGAAATACTCCTCCAGGCTTCGCAACTGCTCTCTCTCGACAGCGCTGAGGTCCTCTTTGGACCGCAGCCAGAGCACCGTATCCCACCCGCTCGACTGTGGATTCAGGTCGAGGAATGCGTTGGAGGCAGCCAGCTTGTCCGCCACGCGCCGGTCCAGCCGGGGCAAGCCGGTCGGCGCGCCACCGCC
>JAFAOS010000230.1 GCA_019247515.1 Chloroflexota bacterium
TGCGTATTTCGCAATCTGGATGAACCCGCCAAGCCAACCACGAAATAGCCGGCTGGCAAATTCTTCTTTGTCCGATTCACCGGAGTCGCGCGGCAGCAGCGCATCGAGAATGGATTCGATCGCGCGCCGACTCTTCAAGCGGCCCGCCTCGTCGATCTCGACCTCGTCCATGAAATTCCAGTTCACCGACGGCTGCTCCGGGCTGGTGCTGAAAATCACGACGCGGTTGCCGGCGGCAAACACCGGTTCGCGCAAGTCTTGCGTCAGGTCGCCCTTGGGATCGAAAACCAGCGTGGAGAACTTGCCACGCGCGGCCGCCACCGCCCACGGACGGAAGATGGAGTACGTCTTGCCCATCCCGACCGGCGCGGTGACGCACACGTTGCGAAACATCAGGTGCTCCAGTGCCTGACCCTGGGCGTCGCGCGGTGAGCCGAGGAACAGCGACACGGAGCCGTGCGCGTCGGCCTCCGGCCACAGGTAGCGACCGAGCGGAAAGTCGCCTGCGCGCAACGGCGTGACATCCTCCACGCTGGCGCAGCGACTGTAGTCGCGCAGCGTGCCGGTAAAGGACTCGGGGGTGGCCTCTCCCGGACCGATGATCGGGTCAGCCACCACCTCCGCGCCCAACGACACGGTCGGCAGCAGACGCTGGAAGTCGGCAATCAGGCCTTCGAATTCGCGGCTGGTGACGTTCTGGCCGATGCTCTGCGGCAGCGTCGTCCGCAGACGGAAGCCGACCAGCACCTGGCCCCGCATCTCCGTGACGCGCACTTCGACGTCCAGGATCCAGTTGGACAGCACCTGGCCGACCAGCGGCACGCCCATCAGCAGCCGTGTCGCGCTCGGCGTGCCCTCGAGAAAGGCACGCCGCCCGCGCAGCGTGCCCGACGGCAGGTCCTCGATGGGTGGCGTCGCGGGCGACGTGCCGTGATACAGGCGCGTGCGCAGCGCGGAAGCGACCGCCTTGAACGTCTGGCGCAGCGGGTACGGCGAGACGATGACACGTTCGTCGCGCGACTCGATCGCCTGGACGGCGCGCGGGGCCCGGATGGCAGCCTTCACCTCGCCGAGCTCGTGCGAGCTCAGCGGCACCAGGTCGCGCGAGCTGGGCTCAGGTTTCGAGCTCAAACCACGTCACCTTCGAGCCCGGTGAGGCTCGCAGTCCGGCTAGACTGCGTCAAGTGGCGGCCCGTCCCCAGGAACTGAGGCTCGAGCTGCATTGCCTAGATCGGCGTTGCGGCACGCTGCTGCCGCGCGGTGCGGAGATCTGCGACGAGTGTGGCGGAACGGCGCTGGGGCAGATCGGCCACAACGCGGCCGTTCTGTTCGGAGAGGCGGGCGACCGACCGATTGGCTTCGGCCTGGCCGCCACGCGGCCCAACGTGATCGGCCGAGCCTCCCGCGAGCTGGACATCGACCTGGCGCGCTGCCCGGGCAGCGAGTCGGTGCACCGCCGACACGCCGAGATCACCGCGCACGAGGGCACCTGGAGCGTGGCCCACCTCGGTCGCAATCCACTGGTCGTCTCTCGCCCCGCGGGTACCGTGGTGGTGCAGCCCGGTACAACCTGCGAGCTACGCTCGGGCGACTGGCTCCAGGTCGGTCGCATTCGGCTTCACTTCATTGTCGGGCGCGGCGCGCGTGCCGAGCGATGAAACGACGTTGGCCAGCAGGATCGCGGCCTCGAGCAGCCGTGCGGCGCTCGGGGCTTGCTCCAGCAGTCTGGCCTGCTCGTCGGGGTTGTCGGGGTTGTGTCGCGCGCGCTCGACCTGCTGGACGAAGGCGCGGGCGGCGGCCTCGCCACCGGCGTGGTCGAAGAGCCACAGGGCCAGGCTGGCGTCGCCCTTGAAGCGACGCAGCGCCGCGGTGAGCTGATCGGCGAACTGGATCAGGTCGGTGGCGGACAGATCCGCAACAGACTGCGGGGCGCCGGCGGCCGCCGGGCGGGGCTCGGGAACCACCTCGCGGGGCGCCGGGCGGGGCTCGGGAGCGACCTCGCGGGGTGTTGGTCGCGGCTCGTAAACGGGCTCGGGGCCGAGCTCGCGCGGCGGCGACGGCAGCGGATCCATGGCCGGGGTGGGCAACGGGTCGCGCGCGGGGGTTGGCAGCGGATCGAGCGCTGGCCGCGGGTCGCGCGCAGGCTGCGCGATGACCTCGCGAGGTGGCGCTGGACGCGGGTCGTAGTACGGCAGCGGCGTGACGTCGTGTCGAGGCAGCGCGGGCGGTGGCGGAGCCGGTCGCACGTCGTCGATCCGTGGCGGAGGTGGCGCCAGTCGCACCTCGCCAATCGGTGGCGGTGGCGGAGTGGGTCGCACCTGGGCGATCGGCGGCGGGGGTGGCGGTGCGGGCTCGACCGGCACCTCGGCGCCCACCAGCGTCGGCTGCTCCACCTCCCCTGCACCGGTCGGTCCGGCCGGCTGCGCCTCGATCGCCCTCGCCGGCTTGACATCCCAGGCGGTCGGCACCCCAGCGTCGGGCGGTGTCGGCGGCTGCGCCTGGGCCAGCGCCTCGTCCAGGTCGTAGTAGACGGTCGAGGGTCCGGTCGACGTCGTCGTCGGGCGCTCGGGCGCCGGCAATGGCCGCGGCTCGGGCGGCTCGGGCACGACCAACTGCGGCTGGGGCTGCGGCCAGCGCGGCTCGGACACCACCGGCGTGGCCGGCGCCACCGCCTGGCGCAACACGACGCGCACCGGCACGTCGCCGATCATCAGCAGGTCGTTGTTGCTCAGTGGCGTGCGGTCGGAAATCGGCTGGTCGTTGAGGTACGTGCCGTTCGTGCTGCCCAGGTCTTCGATCTCGAAGCCGGTTGCGGTGGGCAGGATCTCGGCGTGCTTGCGCGACACCGATTTGTGCGGGATGGTGATGTCCGAATCGTCCAGGCGACCGATCTCGCGGCGGGTGTCGGTGACCTCCCACTCTTCCTCCGGCAGTTCCGACATTTCCAGCTTGAGGACCAGCGTCGGCCTCGGCGGCGGGCCGGCCGGAGCGAAAGACTGGCCACAGCGCGGGCAGTTCGGCGTGGCGGCTGGTCCGGTCCAGCCGCAGCGGGTGCACTCAGGCATCGGGCGGCAACTCGTCGTCTTCGAGACGCCGGCGGGGGAGTGGCGGCGGCGGGGCGTGGCGTTGGCTGCCGACGGCGACGGCGCCGATGGCCATCGAGGGAGTGACCGACACGCCGGAGCGAGCGACGTCCGCGGGCGGCGGGGCAACCGGCGCGGCGTCGGCATTTGACGGCGAAGCTGCGGCCGAGTCGCCGGAGACGTTGCCTGTCGGAACCGACGGCGGTGACACGGAAGAATTCCCTGTGAGATCCGCGTCAGCCAGGGTGGGTGGCGGCTGGTCGTGGATCGCCGCGGGCGCGATGGGGGGTGGGTTGCCGGCGGCGGGCGCCGGTGACGACGCGGCGACTGGCGCTTGTGACGCGGCGGTCGGTGGTGATGGCGGCGGCGGCGTGTTGCCCAGATCCAGCGGCGGCAGCACCTCGCGCGGGGCGGCACTCGCGGCGACGGGCAGCGGCGGCAGCACCTGCCGCGTGCCTGCCAGCGGATGAACCGTGTACAGCGCCCCGCTCGGCGCGCCGGCCAGTGCCTGGATCTGCGCGGGCGTCATCCACTCCGAACCCCCGCGGTACACCTTGCCGCTCTGGCCGACGTGGTATGCGCCAGTATTGGAGTCGAAGCCGTCGATCACGAAGTAGTGCCCGGGTGTGCTGACGATGACCGGCTCGTGCTGCATCGCGTCGGCGCGGATGTGGTCCCAATTGGCGCCCATTTCCAGTTGCGCGGGCAGTCCCATCTTGTCGAGCAGCCGCTTTTCGTTCGAAATGCCGTTCATGCCGCCGGCCGCCGTCCAGCCGCTCTGCCTGGCCAGGTCCATTGCCTCGGCCGGCGTGGGGTTTCGACCGTAGACCTGGGCGAAGGCAATCGCCGCGACCGGCCCGCAGGCGGCCATCGCCTCGTCGGCCGGCAGCCCGATGTGGAACTGGTCCGGCACCACGACGCCCGCGCCCGGCTGGCTGGCCGGCGCGTTCGCGGCCATCACCAGCGGCGGCGGCGAGGCGGCGGCGGCCGGCGCGGGTTGCGCCGACGAGCCGCTCAGCGGCGCCGCGCCAGCGGCCCGCAGGCTATCGTCGATGACCGACGAGTAGCGTGTCGTGATCGCACTGATCTTCGACACGTAGTCCGGGTCGGTCATGTAGCCGCCCTGACGGAGACCATTCACGAAGCCTTCGACGGTCGTTTGACCCACGGCGCCCTTATAGCGTGGGCTGGTTTCGACCAGGTCGGCAAAATCGATGAACGATTCAGCGGGCGAGTGGTACGCCCGGAAATTGTCCACGATGTTGACCCGACCGTTGCCGTAGTCCTCCCAGGTCGGGGTGCTGAACGAACCCGCCGGACCCGTGCCTTTGATTCCAAACAGGTTGTTGTGCGAGGCGTATTTGCCGTAGCCGGTTTCGTTGGCGGCCATACCGATGAGCGCCGCGGCCGGAATGCCGGTCGCCTTCGAGACGCGCGCGGCGTAGGGCGCGATGCTGCGGATGAATGCCTCCGGACTGGAGCTGTCGACGTCAGTCGGCGCAAACGGGGTAACTTGCTGGGCGGGCGCGGCCGACGTCGACGCGGCTGAAGGGGTGGACGCGGCCGCCCGGGCCGAAACGAAATCGGCCGGAGCGACCGCCGAGTCTGGAGCTGGCGCTGAACGACCCGCCAGCGGCGGTGCGGGCATCATGCCGACGCTTGGGCGATGTCGCGGTAGAGTCGACGGATCTCCTCCGAAGGGACCACGTCCAGCTCCTGCCGCAGCGTCCGCTCGCAGATCTGATACCAGCGCACCGCGCTGCCACGCTGGCCCAGCCGCGCGTAGCACTGCATCAATCGCAGGTAGGCGTCTTCCCGGCACGGCTCCGTGGCGAGCAGCGCGTGCGATCGACGGATGCACCCGTCGAGGTCCATCGCGGCCATGCTGAATTGGGACAGCCGGGTGAGGATCAACAAGTATTTGTCCTTCAGCTCCTCGCGCGGATGAACGGTCCAGTCTTCGTACAGGTCATCGATGAGAAAGTCGTCTCGATACAACGACTCGGCCGCGGTGTATTCGCGGACGGCGGCTTCGATCTGGTGCCGGCGCTCGCAGCGCTGGCCCGCGGAGTAGTGCGCGTTGAAGGCGTCGGCGTCGATCCACAGCCCGTCGGTATTGAGCACGTACGTGTCGCCTTCGGCGCGGATCAGGTCAATCGGGTCGCGGTCGGCCGCGACCTGCGCGAGGGCGCGCCGGAGCGCGTGCAGCGTCACCCGCAGTCCGCTGATCGCCGACTTCTCGAGCACCTCCGGCCAGAGCACGTCGAGCAGCACGTCGCGATGGACGCGTCGGCCGTTGACCAGCAAGAACTTGAGCAGGCGCTCCGCCGAGCGTCGACGCCAGTGCTCGATCGCCACGCCGTGGCGACTCACCTCGAATCGGCCGAAGCATCGAATCTGCACCTCGGCCGCCCAGTACAGGTCGCGGGCCGCGGGCACGTTGGCTCCGGCCGCGGCTGACGCCGCGACCTGTTCCTGGCGGCCACGCGTGCCGGGGCGAGATGTCGCACGCGCTACTGGAGCCGGAGGACGGCCCGATTGGTCGGCGTGCCGCACCGCTCGACGCGCGAGGAGTCGGTACGAATCCCGCCGCCCGTGCGGTACAGACGAGGTGATCACGGCAAAATCGGTCGTGTGAATACCCACGAGTGGCCTGTCAAACTTGTCCTTCGGGGCTGTCGAAACACGCCACACGTGGTCGCGAACGAGGTAACTGTCCGCCGAAGGCACTCACAATAACGAGTTCCGGCACCTTGTCAAGGTTTGCGCCAGCAGCGCGCACGTCCATGCCATATAAAACGCCGGCTGGCGGAAAAACCGAGCACGTGCCAGCCGGCCGGGCGCTCAGACCTCGCCTTTGTGCGTGACCGTGGACCGCGGCGCGATGTCGGAGATGAGCGAGATCCGACCTGGCCCGATCGACCGCAGCTTCAGCGGGCTGGCGTTGTGAGCCTCCGGCGCGGGCTTGTCGCGCAGACCAACCTGATTGAAGACGAACTCCACGCCCGTGCTCAGTCGTACGACGTCATGGTGCGCCAGACGGAAAGCCGACGTGGTCGCCTCCTGCGGTCGCCCGAAATGAAAAACCCGGCTCTGCGGACGCGGCTCGATGCGGTCGCCAGGCCCGTCCCAGCCGAGCTGGATATAGCAGTCGTTCGTCCTGGGATCCCGCCAGATGCACGCCGCGTGATGACCCAGCTCTTTGACGACATCCTGGTCGCCCCGAATGTCCTTATACGGCAGCCTGGTGAAGTCGCGATTGCCCACCAGATCATCCATGAGGGGTGGGTGCAAGCCAATGCGCAATTTCCCGCGAGCTGGAAACTCGATGACCTCTGGCGCCACGTAGCGTCCGGCGAGCGTATTGAGCCGTAGTGTTGGCGGAAACTCCCGCCGGAGGAGCGACGCTCCCCGAGCCCACGTATCGACGCGCACGAACAGCCCGATGAGCACCAGTTCGCCCAGCGCCAGGAGCGCGATCACTCCCATGCCGCGTGCCGCGTTGCGCAGGAGATCGGTTGTGAGGCTGCCCTCGCTGGTCTCGATCGAGGCGATCGGCACTGGTCGCGCGACGGTCTGAAAGGCGGTCGTCGCCTCCAGGCGCGCACCTCGCGCACCGACGCTCAGCGTGTGGCTGCCCTCGCCGGGCGCGGGCATCTCGAAGCGCTGCGCGCCAAACGCAGGCGCCAGCAACAGGCTCACGCGTCGGCTGATGTCCTCTCGATTGGTGGCATTCAGGACGTACTCGACGCCACCACCCGGCGTCGCATCGGCCAGGGCTTCAGCCGCTGCCTGGCCGCCAGCGCCGGGCAGGGCCACGATGCTGACCTGGATGGCGTTGTCGATCGCGTAGCCGCGGAGCGTGCCCAACGACGCGTCCGTCGAGCCAGCGCCGGCCAGTGGGCGATTGGCAAACAGCAGCAACACCCGTGTGTCAGCCGGTTGCGCGGTGAGCGACCGCAACACGCTCGAGACCTGTTCCAGGGTCGCCCGGCTGTCGTCCGGTGCGTCCTGGATCACCGCGTTCAGACTCTGCTGCAGGTCGGTAGCCGACGACGTGAACGCCGACTGGTCCCAACCCGCGGGCGCGGCGGTGCTGTCGATTGCGACCGTGTCACGATTGACGTCGATGTCCTGCAGTCCGTCGGCGAGGGCATTCGCCGCCGCCTCACGCACCTGTGGCGACGCGGACGAATCGAGCCAGAACCCGACGGCCACCGCGATCGACGGTCGCCCCTCGAGCGACACCGCGGCTGGCGCTCCGTCGAGGCTGACCTGAACGTCCGCCGCCGACAGGTCGGCCACGGGCATGCTCGCCTGATCGAGGGCGTACAGGCTGCCGACGAGCGTCCGGCTAGCGGGTGGGCTGGTGACGCGAACGCCGAGGCGGCCGATGGAAGGTGAGGCAGGAGATTGGGCGGCCGCGCCGAACGGAACGCACAAGCCAGCGGCGGTGATGACCAATAACGCCAACACCGCCGCGGCGATCCGCACGCGTCGCGAGTGTCCGGCGGCTACTGGGGCCAACGCGCCAGCCTCCCTGGGCGGGATGTTCGCCTCTGGTCAACCGCCGTGTCAAATGCCGCTGCCATGCTACTGTTCGGCTGAACTAACAACGTGTCGACGATCACCGAACGTGCGGTCTTCCGTGGAGCACGACACGGCTCGCTCAGAGCTCTGCCTGGTCTCGGCACCGCCATCACGTGGCAGGCCGCGATTCGAGTCGTCGCGCCGCTCGGCGCGCTGTACGTGGAGGGCTGGTCGGCGCTGATCGGCGCGCTGCTGGTCCAGGAAGGCGGCCTGTGGCTGGCGCGGCGCATCACCGACAGCCAGCACCGCCAGCTCGCGACTTCACTGTTCCTCGCCGCGTACGGACTGCGCATGCTGATCGTGCTGCCGACCCACTACGCCGCCAAACTCGCCAACGGCAGCGGGGCGCTGTACCGCGACGACTACACCAACGACCTGGTCGGCGAGTGGCTGGTCCGCATCGCGCGCGGCGAAGGCGCAACCGCGATCTTCGCGGGGCATCAGTACCTGCTCGACAGCGTCTATTCGTACCTTCTGATGGGCATTTACGCGATGTTCGGCTACTCGCCGATCGTGCCCAAGGTGCTCAACGTGGGTCTGGCCGCGTTGTGCGCGGTCTTCACTTTCGAGATCGCGCGCAAGGTCTTCAGCCACCGCGTCGCGCTGCTGGCGGCACTGGCCATGGCATTTCTGCCCAGCCTCATCGTATGGAGCGTGGCCACCATCAAGGAGACCCTGGTGCTGTTCGCGTCGCTGCTGGCGTTGTGGGCGCTGCAGTCCCTCAGCTGCGCCGACCGCCGCGATCGGCGCGTGTGGGACGCGCTGGTGGTGCTGCTCGGCGCGACGTTGCTCTTGCTGGACCTGCGCTCCACCAGCGCATTCATCGTGGTCGGGCTGCTTGGCCTGTTCCTGGTGAGTCGCTCGCGCGTGCGCCTGCGCCCCTGGCAGGTGGGACTGGCGGGCGCGACGATTGCGGTCCTCCTGATTGGCACGACCCTGGTGATCCGCGAACGAACCAGCAATCGACCGCTCAGCGCGAGCTTCGAGGACGTTGCGCTCCAGGTCCGTCATCGCCGCGCGCAGGAGGCCGCGGGCGCCGCGTCCCAGCTTCGCTCGGAAGCAGATGCGACGTCGGACACGAACTCCCAGCTGCCCGCGGCCGAAGCGCTGAGCGACGCCGCGCCGTTTTCCGTCCTTGGCGACGTGATCGATCCGCTCGGCTATGCGCTGCTGGCGCCTGCTCCGTGGCAGGCGGGCAGCCCGCTCGAGCTCGCCGCCAGCGCCGAAATGGTGGTGTGGTACGTGCTGCTGATCGGCAGCTTGTTTGCCTGGCGCGCCGGGCCCCGACAGCCGCTGTTCTTCTTCGGGTTGATCGCCTACGCCGTCGCCAACTGGCTGATTCTCGCCGCCGTGGAAGGCAACGTGGGCAACCTGCTGCGCCACCGCATGATGCTCGACCCGGTGCTGCTCATCCTGGGGGTCGCCGGCCTGGAGTGGCTGTGGTCACGCCTTCGATCGCGCGATCACCTGTCCAGGTAGTGCAGCTGCCAGATGAGGAGACCCGCAACGCCGAGGAGAAACGCCACCCAGACGCCATCCGCCACCGCAGCTGGCCACGTGACGCAGCCAGGCGCGCGATCGGCGCCACACACCACCACGCCGCCCAGCCAGCCACTCGCCGATGCGCCGAGCGCCAGACACACCCCCACCACGCCAATTGCCAGCGCGCCGATCTGACGACTCACCAGGTTCGAGAGTGTACGATTTCGCGTCGGTGGTGGCGTCCGCAACCGAGTCAGCTCTGGTGCGACCGCGACCGACAATCGCCGCGGCCCGTCGCTGTGGCGTGGCGGAGGTTGCCACCGTACTCGTCTTGCTGCTTGGCATCGGCCTGCGCTTGTGGCGCCCCGACCTGGCGCAGACCAACTTCGACGAAAGCAATGTCGGCTCGCTGGTCGCGGCCTGGAAGTACCAGGGCTGGCTGCCGCTAACGGGCACCGTCTCGTCCTATGACTTCAGGGCCGGCGAAGGCTGGCCGTGGTTCGCGGCGATCGGTCTGCAACTTAGCGACGATCCCTACGCACTGATCGCCACGGGCCTCCTGGCTGGCGTTGCGGGTCTGCTCGCGTGCTGGTGGGTGGCGCGCCGCTGGGTCGGCGTCTGGGGCGGGGTAGCCGCGGCGCTATTCCACGGCACGATGTTCTGGTGCGTGCTGCTCGAACGTGGCGCGTGGCAGCCCGTGTACCTCGAAGCGCCGATGGCGCTGTGCCTGGACGCCCTGCTGCGCCTTGGCGTCCAGCGTAGACCCTGGGCGCTCGCGGTGGCCTGCGGTTGGCTCGGCCTGCTGGTGAGCGTGCACTACACGGCTCTCGCCTTCGTGCTGGTCGTCCCGCTGGCGATCTTCTACGCGCGCGACGTGTTGCAAGTCCGTCACGTCGTCGCGGCGGCGATCGTCGGCGTACTCCCGCTGTTGCCATTGCTGATGTTCGAAGTCAACCCCGACGTGCGATTCCGTGAGATCCTGGGGCTGCTGTCGCTGTCCCGCGGGACGTCTGCCTTTGACCTCGACACCGTGACGTCGACGATCCAGGTGTCGACGACCTACGGCGCCGCCGGACTCGGCGGGCACGCGGCGGCCTATATCGTGGACGAGCTGGGGCGCTGGACGAGTCTGTCGGCGCTCGGCCCGGCCCTGGCCGCGGCGGGTCTGGTCGTCGGCGTCGTCGTGTGGCCGCGCGGCGCCACGGGTTGGCTGATCGCCGCCTGGACGCTGGCCCCGATCGTCGCCTACCTGCACCACAGCGCACCGGTGATCTTCCACTACATGTTCATCGAGTTCACGGGCATGGCGATGTGCGTCGGTGTCCTGGGCGCCTGGGCCGCGGCATCTGGTTCGCGAGTGTGGCGCCTGGCGGTGGGCGCCGCGATCGTGGCCAGCGCCGCCGCCTCAGCCCTGAGCTTGCTGGTCGTGCTGCACGCGCTGGACCAGTTCGATCTGAGCGCGGGGTACGGCGTGCCCGTGGCGTACACCCGCGAAGCGGGCGAAGCCGCGCGCGCCGTGCTGCCACCCGGCGGCATGGTGCTGATCGGCGACGACCCGCACGCGGGCGAGGTGCTGCGCTTCGGCGTGGGTTATCGCATCCCGTCCCGTTCGTTTGAGGATTGTCGGGAAGTCCCGTACGCCGCCAACGCCGTGTACCTTCTGGCCAGCGAACAGACGCCGGGCGCCCAGGCGCTCGAGGCCGCGGGCGCACCGCTGCTGGCACGCATTCCCCGGCCCGGGGGCGACGCTTACCGGGTGTACGGTCCGCCCAGCGCACCCGCGGCGCTGCAGTCGCGGCCGGAGCCCGAAAATCCGATCTGCCAGGAGCGCGCCGTGTGGGATTCGTCGGCGTGAGCGACGTGCTGCTGTATGTCAGCGACGGGCGCGCCGACTCGGCTCGCTCGGCGCTGGCCAACGCCTGCGCCGCGACCGGGGCGACCGTCCACCTCGAGGTGTACGGCACCGGCAGCCTCTACCAGCGCCTCGGCACCCGCCGCGCGCCCCCGACGCCTGACATCGTGTGGTGGTTCGGTCCGTTCGCCGCGCAAGCCGCCGCCATCGACGGCCTGCTGCAGGCTCATCAGCCGTCCAATGTGGCCGACGGCGCGGTCCACGCTCCGGACTGGAAGTGGACCAGCGTGGATTACTCGGCGATTGGCACGATCGGCGCCTCGCCGGTCGCAAGCTGGCAGGATCTGGCGCGCGTGCCGCGGCTGGCGATCGCCGATCCCGAGCGCTCTGAAGTTGGCCTGAGCGTGTTGCTGGCCAGCCTCGACCGCGCACGGCAGACGGAGGGCGACGCAGAGCTCGGGTGGGCGTGGTGGCGGACGCGGGCCGCGGTCGGCCTCGTGCTCGCCGAAGACGACGCGGGCGCGCTCGCCCTCGTTCAGGACGGGAGCGCGTCGCACGCGCTGACGCTTTCGCCGAACGCCACGCCGCTCAGCGGGCTCGCGCCGATCCCGCACGCGCTCGGGCTGGCGGCCAGCGCCCGGGCGGTTGAGGCGGCGCGCGGCGTGCTGGACTGGTTGAGCTCAGAAGCGGCGGCCGGCTCGCTGGCACTGTCTGCGTGGCGAGCGGGTGCGAATGGACTGGCTTCGCTCCTGCAAGCCGCGCCGCCACTCGACGTCGAGTGGGGACGGCAACAGTACGCCGCCGCGCGTGAACGTTGGGCAGCCAGCGGCTTCGGTCCAACGTGATCCGCTGGGCCGAGCGCGCGTTCGGAGTCGCCCTGGCCCTGCCGCTGATGGCCTGGGCCCTGGTCGGCGGCTATTCGCGCTACACCGCCGACGACTTCTGCTGGGCGGGCGTTTTGCGCACGGACGGCTTCATCAACGCCAACGTGCACTACTACACCGATTATTCGCCGCGGTTTACGTTCACCTTCCTGGTCAACCTGGCGGAGCTCGCCGGCCCGGCGATCGTCCCGGCGTTGCCGGTCACCGCCATTCTGGTGTGGCTTACCGCGCTCACCTGGGCATTCGTCCAGTTCGGCGTGGCGCCGTGGCGCGGCCTGGTGCTCGCCGAACTGGCCGTGGTGGCCACCCTGCAAACCGCCCCCGACCTGGCTCAGTCGCTGTACTGGCAGACCGGTTTGTTGACCTATGTCTTGCCGTTGACCATGGCCACGCTGCTGATTGGCTGGCTTCGGCGCGGCGTGCAACGGTGGTGGGCCTGGGGCCTGAGCGGAGTCATCGCGTTCCTGGCCGGCGGACTGTCCGAGACGTACCTGATCCCGCAGAACGTGGCCCTGACGCTGGCGCTGTTGCTGGCGCTCGGCTTCAAAACGCGCCGCGCGCATTTGCTGGCGGCGTTGCTCGGAGGCGTCCTGGCGCTGGTGGTCATCCTCGACGCACCCGCGACCGCCGGGCGCGTGATGGGCACGCCGGCCGACTTGCGGCTGACGCTCTCCGCGTCGATTGCCACCGCTTACTTTCAAATCGTTCGACTCTTGCGTTTTTTCCCGTTCACCGTCGTGTTGTGTGCGGTCGTGCCCTCGCTGATCTCCAGAGGCGTGTGCCGCGTGAGTGGTCGGTGGTTCCTGCTGGTCAGTGCGTGCGTGATCATCACACTGCCGTTTGCCTATTTCCCATCGTTTTATGCGCAGAATGGCAACCCGCCGGCGCGCTCGCTGATCGTGCCGGGCGCAGTGCTGATCGGCTACGTGCTGTTTGTCGGCTTTGCGCTGCGCGCGTGGCTGGCGCCGCTGCTCGTTCTCGAGCGGACCAGGGCGGCCGCGTTGGCCGCGCTGGCCCTGGTGCCCGTGGTCGCGGCGGTGACGATCCTGCCCGAGCAAGCCAGCGCCGCCCAGTATGCGGCGCTGTTCGACGCGGAGGACCAGCAAATCCGCGCCAGCCGCGAGGCCGGCCAGACGGACCTCACCGTGCCGTCGCTACCCACCAACTTCGGCGAGAACTTCGTGTCCGCGGACCGCGACGACTGGTTCAACCAGTGCGTGGCCCGCTACTACGACCTCAACACCATCGCCGCTATTTGAAGTATTTACATAACGCGCTGGGGCGCGCCGTTGCAGCGCAGCGACCGCTCGGCTGCCTGGATCACCCTGACCACGTCCACGCCGCTCTGCGGGCTCGCGTCGGGCACCTGACCTTCGCGGATGCAGTGCAGAAAGTGCTCGCACTCGAGGTACAGCGGCTCGGTGGTATCCAGCCGTGGGCTCAGGATGTCGCCCGAGCGGTAGGTCAGCTGGAACTCGCCAAAGGAGGCCGGCTGGCGCTCGACGCCGCGGTCGTAGACCTTGACCTTTTCGACCGGCTCAAGGTCGTCGTACACGATCATCCGTTGACGGCCGACGATGCTGGTGCGGCGCAGCTTCGAGGGCGCCAGCCAGCTGATCTGCACCTGGGCCAGGATGCCGCTGGGAAATTCGAGCGTCAGGAACGCCACGTCTTCGAGCGCCTCGCCGAGATATGAGCGGCCGCGGGCGCTGACCTGCGTCGGGACTTCGCCGAGCCAGTAGATCAGGATCGACACGTCGTGGGGTCCGAGGTCCCAGAGGACACTGACGTCCTTTTGAAACAGGCCCAGGTTCACGCGCGTCGTTTCCACGTAGTAGATCGGCCCGATCAGTCCCGAATCGAGCAGCTCTTTGACCTTGCGCACGGGCGGACTGAACACGAACGTATGGCCGACCATGAGCGTCAGCCGATTGGCCGCCGCCAGCGCGGCGAGCTCTTCGGACTGTTCGACCGTGGTCGCCATTGGCTTTTCGATCAGCACGTGCTTGCCCTGGCGCAGCGCGCGGCGAGTCAGGTCGTAGTGGGTGCTGACCGGCGTTGCGAGATAGATCGCGTCGACCGACGCGTCGTCGAACAACTCGTCGAGATCGGCCGTCGCGCGAGTCGACGGATAGCGCGCGGCCACGGGAGCCAGGCGTTCGGGATCCGCGTCGCACACCCAGCGCAGGTCGAAGCCCGGCACCGCGTCGAGGTTGCGAATGACGTTGGGCCCCCAGTAACCGCAGCCGACGGCGGCGACTCGGACCTCAGACGACGTCACCGATGCGCGACCTGGCTGCAGACTGCTTCGAGACCGTCGACCACGCGCTCCCAATCGTAGCGCTCGACGGTAATCTGGCGGGCGCGCTCGCCCAGTTCTGCCAGGCGCCGACGGTCCGCTAACCAGCCTGGCAGCGCTTCGGCGAGGGTATGCGTGGCGTCGTCGGCAAGCACCAGGCCGGGGTCAATCTGGCCGACCAGCTCGGGGGTTCCACCGCCCGGCGTGCCCAGCACGGGTGCGCCGCACGCCATGCCCTCCAGAATCGCCAGGGACAGGTTCTCGAACGCGCTGGTACACACCTGCAGGTCCGCCGCCTGCATCAACGCGCGCAGGCGCGCCGGGTCGCAATACCCGGCCAGCTGAACCCGCTCCTGAACCCCGTAGGTGGCGACGAGGTGCTCGAGGTTCCGGCGTTCGGGTCCGTCGCCGGCAATGACCAGGCGCGCCCGCAGGCCGCGCGCGCACGCCACGGCGAAGGCGGTCACGAGTCGGTCGAACTGCTTGACGCCTGCCAGTCGGCCAACGCCCAGGACCACCGGCTCGTCCGTCGCGAGGCCAATCGCGGCACGCGCCGCCGATCGATCGGTAGGCGGCTGGAAAAAGTCGGTCTCGACACCGGTCGGGATGACGCGGACGCGATTGGCGGCCGTCGGCAGGCGAGAACAGATCTGGGTCGCCGAGAACTGGCTGACCGCCACGATGCGCGCGCTCGAAGCAAACACGCGGCGCTCCACCGCGGCCATGTACCGACGCATGGCCCGTCGCACCACGCCGCGCGCGTGGACCCACTCGGAATAGAACTCCGAGTGATACAGGAAGACCAGCGGCGTCCTGGGCACGACACCGGCCCAGCCGAGCGCCAGCGCCGCGTCATACGAGCCGGCGATGGCAACGTCGTGCGGGCCAACACCGCGGGCCGCGCGTATGGCGCCGGCGAGATTGGTCAGGTGGCTCACCGCCGGGTGCGGACGCCAGATCGAATACAGCCGGTAGGTGACCCCGTCCAGTCGTGGGAAGTGATCGTGTAGCCGCGGGGTGGCCACGGTGACGCGGTGGCCACGGGTGCCGAGGCGTCGAATGGTCTCGTACGGGTAGCGATTGCCGCCGAGGTCCTCGGGCAAGAACAGATTGCGCGCGAACAGGATCGATTCAGGCGTGGACGGCATGCCGCCTCCGGCTGGAAAGCACCGGTCCCGCCACTGCCCGAGCCACGGCGCCGCAGAAACGCGGGTCGAAGACCTGCGGCGGCCAGCTCACGAAGCCGCGCGCGAGCCACGGCCACGCGCGATCGCGGCGACCGTTGGCGCAGGCGTTGAGCGCAATCGTCACATACATGCACGCCCGAATGAACTGTTCGCGCCCGCGCGCTCGCGCGCCGACGACCGGGTCGTCGAGCGCATGCCGCACACCGGCGAGCATGGCGCGCTCCATGTAGCTCGGGTCCGCGGACATGTTGCGATCGTGGACCCGAATGCACGTCGCGGTCTGCTCGACGAACCCGACGCGCCAGCGCGCCGCCAACCGCAGCCACAGCTCCCAATCCGCCGTACCCGACAGGTCGCGGTCCTCCACGAAGCCGCCGCACGCTCGAAAGGCCTCGGCTCGCACGGCCACGCTGCTCATCGGCATGAAGGCCTCGCGGGCGAGCGACCAGAAGACGTCACCCTGCGGGTTGGCCAGGCGGCGCACGCCGATCGTCCGATCGAAGGGGTCGACGTTGCAGCCGCGTGAGTACACCAGCGCCGGTCGGTCTGGCTGCTCGAAGCGCGCCAGGTCGCCCGCCAGCTTGCCGGGCAGCCAGTAGTCGTCGGAGTCGAGAAACGCGAAAAAGGTGCCCCGCGCACGAGCGGCGCCCGCGTTGCGCGCGGCCCCTTCGCGACGGTTGGGCTGGCGGATGTACATAATGCGCTCGCCGAAGCTGGCGGCAACCTCGGGCGTCGAGTCGGTCGATTCGTCGTCGACGACGACGACCTCCGGCCGGCCACCACCGGGCAGCGTCTGGTCGAGCGCGCTGGAGACGGCGTGCGCCAGGTAGCCGGCGCGGTTGTACGTCGGGATGATCGCGCTGAAGAGTGGACCGGCGCTCACCAGGCAACCGCCAGCAGCGCGTGCGCGCCATCGGTGGCGTCCACATCGAAGCAGTAGTTGGCCTCGCCCGGATAGAAGGGTCGACCGCTGATCACCAGCGCGAGCCGGTTCTTCAGCCGATACGGCAAACGGACCAGCAGCTTCCAGGCGAGCGCCGCGGGCTCGGTGCGCGCGTCCAGCATCAAAAAAGGCACGTACCGATAGGCGGACGCTGGACGCTGCCCGAAAAGCTGCACCCGGCTGAAGGATCCGGCGAGCAGCGCGCGCAGCTCGTCGGCGGTGAATTCTCGAACGTGGAATCGGTTGGCGGTGTGGCGTTCGAGTGGTCCGAATGCGCGGTTCGGCGTGGACAGGATCAGGCGGCCGCCGGGCCGGAGCACCCGCCGCAGCTCGCGGACCAGAGCCGGCGCATCCGGCACGTGCTCGATGGTCTCGAAGCTGACGACCTGGTCTATTGAGCAGTCCTGCAGCGGCAGCCTGGTCGCGTCGCTCGTGACGAGGGTCGCCGTCGGCTGGTCGTTCTTGATGTGTCTCAGGGTTTGCGCGTCATAGTCGACGCCGATCGTTCGGGCGCCGGCTGCCAGCAGCATGCGCAAGCCAAAGCCGCTGCCGCACGCCACGTCGAGCACCCGCTGGCCGGCCACGAACTGGGCCGCGAAGCGATACCGACTGCGATGCTCGCCCCACAGCTCCGAGGTTGGGTCGTTGCCGAGACGCTCTTCGGCGGCGCTCACGCGGCCTCGAGACCAAGTGTGCGGAACAGCTCGGCGAAGCGGTGCTGCCAGGTGTGCTCGCGCCGCGCTCGCTCCAGGCCGGCGCGCCGGATGCGCTCGGCGCGCTCCTGGTGGGCCAGGTAAAAGCGCGCCTTGTCGAGCAGGTCGTCGGAATCGGCGTAGGTGAGCACCTCCTGGCCGGGAGTGAAGTACTCGGCCAGCTCGGGCTGGTCTTCCGTCAAGTACAGCGCGCCTGACATCGGGGCCTCGAATTCGCGCAGGCGGAGATGCGTGAGGCGCTTCTCGGCGAGGTGCGAGTCGCCAGCGGTGGCAAAGCCGAGGCTCAGTCGGCTCTGGGAGAACATGCGCACCAGGTCGCGCTGCAGAAGCCGCGGTCCGCCGAATGGCGACGTGTCGACGCTGAGAAGACGGATGTCAGATCGCCGGCTGCCTCGTCCCAAAATGCCGCCGATGCGCTGCCGCACGAGACGACTAACGCC
>JAFAOS010000245.1 GCA_019247515.1 Chloroflexota bacterium
CCAATGGGTGTCAGGTTGTCCTCCACGCAGTCGCCAGCGTTCGGTTCGACGATCATCCAGGTGCCGTCCTCCGCCAGCGTCCGACGCACGTACGCCGCGGCGCCGATCGGATCACCCAGGTCGTGGAGGCAGTCGAACATCGTCACCAGATCGAAGCCGCGGCCCGCATAGTCGGTGGCACGCGCCACCTCGAAGCGGACCCGGTCGGCCACCCCAGCGGCGGCTGCCCGGGCCCGGGCGGTCTGGATCGACGGGCCATGGTAGTCGTAGCCGACGAAGGTCGAGCGGGGGTACGCCTGGGCCAGCAAGATGGTCGAGGCCCCGTGGCCGCAGCCGACGTCCGCGACGCTGGCCCCGGCCTGCAGTTTGGCCTCGACGCCGTCGAGCGCCGGGATCCAGGACGAGACGAGATTGGCGGCGTAGCCGGAGCGGAAGAAACGCTCGGCCCCCGAGAACAGCCCGTCGGCGTGCTCGTGCCAGCCGATGCCCGCGCCGGTGCGGAACGCCTCCACCAGGCGGGGCTCGATCCGCGCCGCGGCCGTGGCCGACTCGAACCCGCCGACGAAGAACACGGGGCTCGTCTCGTCGGCGAGCAGGAGCGCCTGCTCGGGCGACAGTGTGTATCGGCCGGCGGCCGGGTCGTAGTCCACGTAGCCGCCTGCTGCCTGCGCATTCAGCCATTCGCGCACGTAGCGCTCGGCCGTCCCGGTCCGCTCGGCCAGCTCGGCCGGCGTCGCCGGGTCCGCGCCCGCGAGGGCCTTGTACAACCCGAGCCGGTCGCCGGTCACGGCCAGCGCCGCGTGAAAGGTCCCGCCAAAATCGCCGACGGCCCGGCCGAGAAGGTCCTGCAGTTTCTGTTGGTCGATCATAATGTGCTCCTTGTCCGTACGAGGACTCGCCCAGTATCAGAAGGTGCCCGCGGCAAGTCATGATCGACGCATGAGGAGGCGCCACGAAACGATGAAAACGGGATGAGGAAGATGTGAGCGCCGACCGGCGCTCACGGACGCCGAAAGCGATAGCCGACCCTGGTGACGGTCTCGATGGCCGACGCGCGCCTGCCCAGCTTGTCCCTCAGCGAACGGACCACCACGTCGACGACGTTGCTGCCGCCCTGGTAGGTGTCGTGCCACACGTCGTCGAGCAGTGCCGTCCGCGGCACCGCCTGCCCGTCGCGCTCCAGCAGGTAGCGCAGGACGTCGAACTCGAGCGGGGTCAGGGGCCGGCGCCGGCCATCGACGATCACCTCGCGGGCGCCGGCATCCAGCAGCAGCGCGTCGGCCGCGGCGAGCTCGTTGGCCACCAGGCCCGCGAGCCACCCGTCCACCGAGCCCGGCCCGAAGTCGAGCATCACCAAGCGGTAAGGGTGGCCATCCAGGCGGACCGTGACGTCGGTCAGCTCGTGGAAGCCCACGCGCTGCAGGAAGGGCCACATGGGCGCAAGCTCGCCGAAGGCCGCGTAGACCCGCCGCAGCCGCGGGCGCAGCTCCATGTAGGTCCGCTTGAAGTCGAGCACCATGGCCGACAGCTCCGGCGTCGGCACCTCGCCCTGCTCGCGGCCCAGATGGGCGCGCACGAAGAGCACCCGCTCGTCGGGCTCGACGGGCCGGCGCTGCAGATGGGCGCACCAGGCGGCGGTGATCGGGTCCAGGTGCAGGTCGGCGTCCGAGACGGTGGACCGCTCGAAGACGCAGGAGAAACCGAGCGTCTGGCCGGTCGGGTCGCGGACCACGGCGAACGCCTGCGGCGCGCGTGCCCACCAGTGCCCGAGGAGCTCGGTGGCCTGGCGCCCGGTGTGGGCGGCGGTGATGTCGCCGATGGAGGCTGCATCCGCCGAGCGAGCGGGCTCGACGGCGAAGGACGCCACGCCCGGCGGGAAGAAGGTCTGACGGACGACGGGGTCCTCGATCAGGTAGAGCATGTCGGCGGTGTAGCGCCAGAGCTCGGCCCGGCCTACCCCGGCCACCTCCGTCCGCAGCTGCCGCCAGGCCGCGCGCCGGTAGTCCCGGTGGGCCGTCGGGTCGGCGGCCTTGAGGTTCGCAGCCAGCGCCTGGCGGACCGCATCCTGGACCGCCAGGCCGTCGGGCGCCGGGTCGACGACAGGCAGCGCGCGGAGGCGCTCGTAGACCTCTTCCGGCGCGCAGTCCGGCAGCAACGCGCGCAGGAGCGGGATGGTGAGACGACGCACGACCGAGCCCGCCCGTAGTCCCCGGCGCACGAGGGGATCGCTGGCATGCGCCAGATAGGCCTGGCTCAGCTGCTCGACGACGCGGTGGGCCGTCGCCGCTTCGAGGTCGAGGTCGGGCCGCTCGCGCAGCGTGGCCGCCGCCAGGGTGAGCGCCAGCGGGTGGCCGTGAGCAAACTGATTGATGCGGCGGGCCTGCTCGGCGTCGACACCCAGCTGGCGGAGGAGCTCGATGGCCCCCGGCTCGGCCAGCGGTTCGAGGGTCAGGCTCTGGAATAGCTCCCGCCACTCCGGAGCAGCCAGCCAGGCCCCGACGGGCGGTTCGCGACTGACCAGCAGGACCCGCACGCGGACGGGCAAGGAGGGGATGAGCACCTGGCGCAACCAGGTATCGAGCAAGCGCAGCTCCTCATAGCCGTCGAGCGCCAGGACCACCCGCTCCGCCGCATCGGCCAAGCGTTGGACGGCCACCTCGGTCGCGGCCGGCGCCCCGCCGAGCGCGCGGACGAAGCCGGCCTCGGTCGGCTCGATGGCGTGGCCGTCGAGGCGGACGACGACGTGGCCCGGCCGTCGCGCCCGGGCAGCGAACGCGCCCACGAGCCGCGACTTGCCCATGCCCGGGCTGCCACGCAGGTGCAGGACCCAGGGGCCATGCTCCTCGAAGAGCGCCTCGAGCACCGCGAGCTCGCGCTCGCGGCCGACGAAGCCCAGCGTCGCCCGGTCCGCGAGCAGGTCGCGGATGGTTCGCGGCATCAGCGCCTCTCCCCCAGGCGATGGCGAGACGGTGTTCCCCATCGGGACCCGCCGGCCGGCCCGACCGCGAATAGGCGACGGACACACCGCAGCGCGGCCACGATCACGTCGCTGGGCCAGCGGTCGCCGCTGGAAGCCGAAGCAGGGTGCTCGGCGAACGTGCGTCGGCACGTGCCGTGGGCGTCCTGTTGTCGGCCACGACGATCGCGACGGTTGCGCGTGCGGGCAGGCTGTACTGGCCTGTAGGCTGCCGCTTTACCTGAGCACCACCGATCAACGGAGCCAGTCCGGCGGCGCGGCCGGCGGCCCCAGCCAGTCGAGCACCGTCCGGCTGACCTGGCTCGGCTGATCCTCCTGTAGCAGGTGCCCGCGTCGTGGATGACCTCGAGGCGTGCCGGGGGAGGGCGGCCAGCAGATCGCTGCCCACCGGGGCAAGCCGAGCCCGAAGTCTGTGCGCGCGTGCCGGCCGCCTCAGGCTGTCATGAGCTCGGGCAGGTCTGGATCCACCGTATCGCGCAGCGAGTCGCAGCGGGCGTCGGAGACCGGCACACCGGCAATCTTGTCCCGCCCGGCGGTCGGGTTGTAGCGCATCACGCTCGCTGACGGCGTCAAGCTCAGCCAGTGGGTGGCGCTGGCGACGCCGTCCGTGAACGTGCTGGCCGGCAGCCCAAGGTGCTCGGCCCACAGCTCCGTCCGCTGCTTCTGGCAGAACGTCAGCCGCGGGGCTTGAAGGAGCTCTCGTCGTTTGCGAGTCGATGCATGCCCAGGGCTGGATCGGCTCCATGAGCCCCGAGCGACCTTCCATTGAGAGCGGTTGGTACACGTCAGGTTGTGGTTGTTGTTCTTCGCCGCGCTCGCTCATCGGCTGCATTCCCTTCCTTCGCGTTACGTTTCGGCTTGGCATGTCAAACCGTGGTGTCCGCGGCAAGCTGCCCCAACTTGATCATCCAGTCTTCTTGCTGTTTGAGAATCTCGCGGCCCTGCTCCGGCTCTGTGGCGAAGCGCAGTCCGGAGAGGGCCGTCAGCCGCAGGCACTCCGTCCAGATCCAGTGCGTCGAGGTGAACGCGGCCGCGCCGGCGTCGCGCTGGAGCTGTCGCAGCGCCGCCGGTGCGACACGTTGTGGATCGACCAGGTCGGCCAGTCGTTGTCCGCGGAAGCACGGCATGTCGGTCAGCAGCGACAGGCCGACGATGCGCGGCAAGAGCGGCAGCAGAACGTCGATCATCGCGGCCGTGAAGTCATCGGCCGCCGCCAGCCGATGCAGCGCGGACCACGATTCGGCCAACTCATCCCACGGTCCCATACCGTAGAAGCGCCGGCACATCTCGACGCCCAGCATCACGCGCAGATACGCGATCGGGTGCGGATCACCGGGGACAAAGCGGAACGCATCCGCGTCCGTGCCCGAGATGACGTCCGAGACGGCGACGACCGCCGCGAAGCCGGCGTGGGCGAAGGCGAAGGCGTCGGCGCCGATTTCACCCGCCCAACTCGCGACCTGCTCGGCCATCTCAGGGCTGGCCGCGGCCAGGTCTCGCCGCAGGAGCCGCGCGAAGGCGTCGTTCCAGCCGGTCACGGCCGCGAACTGGTGGCCGCATTCGTGAAAGAGCGCTGTCGTGCGCAGGCGGTTGTGGTCGGTCACCTTGATGGCCGCCACCTGGCTAAGTGAGCCGTCCCATAGCGGCGTCCCGATCCGCAGGATCGCGGCGCCGAGGCCGGGCTTGAAGTAGGTGATGATCGGTGGCACCTTGCAGCCTACCGGGTCGAGCGCAGTGCCGATCGCGCGAGCGGCCATCACGTCGCACGCGCGCAGCTGGGCGCCTACCTCAGGGTTCGTGCGCGAGCGCACCGCATCGACGAAGAAGTCCACCAGGAGCTCGGTCTTCATGTAGCGGTCGCGGAGCTGGGCCAGCTAGCTAGCGGTCGAGCCGGCTCGAACTCGGGCCCGCTGCGCGCGGCGTTGAAGCCAGCGCGCACGACGGCTGCCTCGCGCTTGAGCTGGGCGCGGGCCTCCTTGAGCTCGTCCCGCAGGGTCACGCCGACTCGCCGCTCGAGGCTCGCCCAGGCCGCCGGCGTGGCAGACGCCTCGAAGTCGTCGAGTCGTTCGGCGGCGCCCTCCCAGTGTGTGAGTTGGCGGAGCACGTGGCGCTTTAGCCCCAGGGTGGCCCGGTCGCCCGCAGCGGGTATGGTCATCGTCATCGGATGGCGTACCCCGCGACCGCCACGACTTCGAAGGCCGGCTCGCCGCGCAGCCAGGCCATGCCCTGTATGGCCCGCGGCACCTGGCCCCGGGCGATCTCCCGTAGCACGTCCATGCCGGGCACGCGACTCATCGTGATGCGCAACGTGACACCGTCCTGGTCGGCTGCGCTGAGGCGGCGGAACGCGTCCGCGTTGTTGCCCAGGTATTGCGCGACCTGATTGCTGGCCCACTCGGCGACCTTCCCGGCGAGCTGGTGGCCGATGACCGATAGCCACGGCGGCGAGCGGTGCTCCAGGTTCGGTGCTTCACCGACGACGCGCAGCGCGGGCGGCAGTCGGCGCACCAGCAGCGCCGACTTCAGCAGCTCGCCCGCGCGCCCGATGAGCGGCTGCACGAGGCAGAAGGCGTTCGCGGCGCTGCCAGACTTCGCCACCTCGGCCGAAACCTTCTGCGCCAGCGGTTCACTCAAGTACAGCCACAGCTTGATCTCACCCCGGCGCAGGTCGAGCAGGACCTCCGAGCGTGCCAGCCGCGCGTGCGGGCGCACCCCGTGCATTCGCCCGTTGGGCGGCTCGATGTAGTACAGGCGCTGGCGCAAGTGGAGCTGGTGCGGGGTCGACAGCTGGGTACCTGGAAGGGTCGCGCGTGGTCCGAGGCCGGCGGCGCCTGGACCGAGCAGGGCGCCGGCCGCCTGCGGGGTCAGCGGGTGCAGATCGCGCGCATGGATGCCCTCCGCTCTGGCGATCGATGGCGTGGTGGCCCCGGGCAGCACCTGGTACAGGCGCAGGTTTGTCCCGAGCGGCTGCGTCAGAGGCACGTCCATCCGGTCGCGCAGGTGGTCGCGCAAGCTCGCATTGCCGAAGGTCCGCGCGCTCTCCGCCACGCGCGGCGTGATCGTCACTGGCAGGCTGTCGCTGTATTTGGCGTAGCGCTTGCGGTTGGTGCCGTGCGGCAGCCGCATCCACACGCCACGCTGGTCGTGCGTCTCGCGCAGCTCGGGCTTGATGTGCGCGTTCGGGAAGTACGTGGCGGCGGCGTCCTCGAACGCCTCACGCACCGCCGACTCGAGCAGTGTCTCGTTCTCGAGGGTCGAGGGCGGAAACTCGCCGATGCGGTTGACCGTCTCCTCGATCGTTGGCGCCAGCGCCTCCGCGGTGAGCGCGCGCGGATCCTGGGCGCCAGCTTCGGCTTCGAGCCCGAAGATGCGCAGCCCGGCGTCGCCGATCGCCGGCGCCAAGAGTCCAGCCGGCTGCGCGCCAATCATCGGCTTGACCACCCCTGTGATGAGGTTGGCGATGACCCCGACGACCTTCGGCCGGCTCATCACCGAGATCGCCGTCTTGGCCACTGGCCAGAGCATGGCGGGCAGCAGCTGCTCCATCATCGGCTGCGGCGACTCCCCGGCCTCGAGGCGCTGCAGCTCGCCGACCAGACGCGCTCGCGCGTCGTCAAGCTCGGCCAGCGAGCGGTCCGCGCCACCGGTTTCGCCGTAACTCTCCGCGATGTACTGAGCTTCCGCTTCTTCGGACGACAGCAGCAGTTGAGCCGCCGCGACGTCGAACTCCGCCTCCAGCCTCGCGACGTCGACGCCGGCCGGTACCGCCTCGGCCTCCGTCTGCTCGTGCTCGGTCAGCTCGTGCTCGTGCGTCTCGCCGATGGCGCGGAACAGCCGATCAGAAAGCTGGCGTGCGAGCGGCTGCAATGCCGGCGGCAGCTTGCCATGCGCGAACTTCACCACATGCTTCAACAGGAAGACACCCAGCCGCTTGAGGCCCTGGAGCAGTGGCCCGAGGGCCAGCTTCCCGACCGCCGCCAACCCTTTGCCGGCCAGCCTGATCGCCCCCTCGACACCGCCGCGGACAGCCCGCGCGGCGCCCGAGACAAGCTTGCCAGCTTTGTGCAGAAAGGTACTCAGGAACTGTTCGGACGCGGGCGCGAACACCGACGCGCTTGGCGCGATCTCGCTCAGGACGCGCTCGATCTCCGCTTCGCTCAGCGCCTCGGCCTCGTAGCCCTCCAGGCGCTCGAAGAGGCGGTCGGGCGAGGACTCCAGCTGCATGGATAGAGGCGCGAAGTGGCCTTCGAGCAGGCGCTCCGCTGCCAGGTCGCGTTGTTCGCGATCGCCGTACTCGCCGGCGAGTTGCTCGGCGCTTCGAGCGCCTCAGTTGCGAGCGCTTCGAGCGATTCGCGGAACTGGTGGTCCTTCAGCTCGGCCGTGAGCTCGGTCAGTGCCGCGACCTCGGGCGCGGCGGTCGGCGGCTCGCCGTATGTGAGCGACTCGCCCAGCTCGAACGGCGTTTCGAAGTGCCAATCGCTCGCCACGGGTGCTTCAGCCGGGCCGCCGGCACTCTCGTGCTGCGGTTCCTCGTACCGTTCGTAGTGCTCATAGCCTGTCTCGACAAATGGCGTTTCGGCGAATGAACGGTCCTCGTGCTCACCCAGGTATCCGCCTTGGAGCGTCTGAGTCATGCGACCTCTCATAGATCAAAGACTGGTGAAGTAGAGAAGTCGGCGTGCCCAGCCGCGGTGTTGGCACCGAAGGCTGCGTACGGCTCTCCCTGCCGCCTGCTGAACGCGTCCAGGCGGCCGGCAGTGGTCATGCGACGCCGACCTGCAGGTCGCTGATGCCGCCGCCCTCGACGAGCACGTCCACCCTGCGGCGCGGCCCATGACGACGCCCCTCTGCCTCGGCCCCGGCCTCTACCACCAGCAGGGCGGTGGCAGCCTGCTGCTCCAGCCACTCGCACACGTACGGCTCGTATGCGCCGACCTAGATCACCAACTCGCGCCAGGTCGCCAGCCCATGGTCCGGCAGCGCTCGGTGCAGGCCAAGCTGCATACCCATGTACACGGTCACCATGTCCAGCATGGCCACCACGGCGCTACTCAGTCGGTCCACCAGCTCCTCGCGTTGCTGAACGTGGTCGTCCCCTGGAGTGGCTCCGTCGGTATCCACCCGCGGCGCTGCTTGTCCCACGATGACCAGGCTCGCCTGCCGACATGAGGGCGACATGAACGCAGGGTTAGATTTCAGTTCGAATGGCGGGGCAAATCAGCGAGGGTACCGGCCCCAGGACGCGCGGGCTCTGGTCGCCGCCGGCTCGCAGCTACGCCGTCTCGGACCTGCTGCCGATCAACGCCGGCCTCGAACGACGTGGCCGGCTGTGGCCGCAGGTTGTCCAACCCCCGGCGCGCCGCGACGTCCAGTTCGGACCTCCGGCGCAGGCGCGTGGACCTGCCGATGATCGTGGACAACGTTTCCTGGACCACAAATACAAGCTACGCGAGCTGATCAGCCGTGAGGTCGGACTGGAACACAACAATGACGCCTACGCGCGTCTGATCAACGGCGAGGTCAGGCGCACGCAGCCTCGTCCGCTCCTGCTGACCAGCGGCTGCACTCCGCTGTGGGGTCCTGCAGCGGCCGCGTCGAGCAGGGCTGGGCCGGCAGTCGCACGCAGAAGCGGGCGCCACCCTCACGCCGATTCTCCGCCCAGGCGCGGCCGCCGTGGGCTTCCGCGACGTGGCGCACGATCGCCAGTCCCAGACCAGCCCCACCATGCGCTCGACTCCGCGCGCGGTCGAGCCGAGTAAAGCGATCGAAAATGCGCTCCACCGCGTCGGCTGGCAGCCCCGGTCCATCATCCTCGACCGTCAGACGGGCCTCGGTGGCCATGTGCTCGACACGCGCACACACCGCGCCTGGGCGGCTCGACGCGTAGCGCAGCGCATTGTTGAGCAAGTTGCTCACCACCTGTTCAAGTCGCTCCGGGTCGCCCACCAGAAGCACCGGCTCGTCGACGACCTGCACGCGCACCGCCTCGCTCGGCAGCAGGCGGTCGACCACGGCGTTCACCAGGTGGTCGAGTCGAATGTCTACCCGCTCGGGGCTGACGGTCTCGCCGATCTCGGCCAGCAGCAGCAGATCGCGCACCAGCCGCGTTAGGCGCGCCACCTCTTGGCGGGTCTCCCGCAGCACCTCGGCCCGTTCGGACTCGGGCAAGGCGCCGCCGAGCAGCTCGAGGTTGCCGCTGATGGTCGTCAGCGGCGTGCGCAACTCATGCGAGGTATCGGCCATGAGCTGCCGCTGGGCAGCCAGCACGCGATCCACGCGCTCGATGAGTTGGTTGAACGTGCGCGTGAGTTCGGCGGCCTCGAGGTCGTGCTGATCCTCGGTTAAGCGCCGCGAGAAGTCGCCCTGCACCGTCATCTCGGCCGCGGTGGCAACCACGGACGTCATCCCCTGCAGTACTCGGCCGCCCAGCCAACCGGCGAGCAGCGCGCCCGAGCCGGCCGCGATCACCCCAAGCAGCAGGGCCCGCGGCGCGCGGTCGACGACCAGATAGTCGTCGGCTGGGTCACCGTTGGTGAGCACCTCAACGGCGAACGCCAGCTCGAACGCGACCAGCGCCAACAGCACGATGGCGGCGGTGGTCAAGGCGAGCCGTAGACGCGCGCTCATCTCAGACCCGCAGCGCGTAGCCCACGCCGCGGACTGTCTGGATCAAGCGCGCCTGGCCGCCCACCTCGAGCTTGGTGCGCAAACAATAGACGTTGGCATCGATGATGTTCGAGCTGCCAAGGAACTCGCTGCCCCAGACCCCGCGGAAGACCTGCTCGCGCGTGAGCACCTGGCGCGGGTGACGCAGAAAGAAGCTGAGCAAGTCAAACTCGCGGGCGGTCAGGTCCAACGGTTGGCCACCCCGCCAGGCCTCCCGCATCGCCGGGTCAAGCTCGAGGTCCGCGTAGCGGAGCCGTGTGTCGGGCTCGGGCTCCTCGTCGCGCCCACGCCGCCGGAGCAGCGCGCCGACCCGCGCCAGCAGCTCCTCGAAGGCGAACGGCTTGGGCAGGTAGTCGTCGGCACCGCTTTGAAAGCCGGCCAGCTTGTCTTCCAGCTGGCTGCGGGCAGTCAGCATCAGGATCGGCACCTGGCTGCCGGCCGCCCGCAGACGGCGCGCCACATCCAGCCCATCTAGCGGCTCGGGCAGCATGACGTCCAGCACGACCAGATCGGGCTCCTCTTCGCGAGCCAGGCGCAGCGCTGCTTCGCCGTCCTCAACCGCCTCGACCGCGTAGCCGGCCAGGATGAGCCCGCGGCGGAGCATCCGCAGCAGGTTCGGATCGTCGTCAACCACCAGGATGCGAGCGGCCGCCGTCTGACGGGCGTTGAGCGTCACGGGCGCGACCTGTCCGTGAGATCGATTCAGGTCCGGGTGGGCAAGGGCAGACGCGAGCACGAAAACTCCTTGTGGCGACACCCTCGCGGGCAGAGATGAACGGCGACGAGCGCGTTCATCATGCACGAATTGCAAATCGGGCTCACGGGTTTCGCCTAGAGGCGAGCGCACGGCGCGCCGTCACGCGGCCAGTCCCGGCCCAGGCGCGTGTCGTTCTAAACACCCTGAGCCCCCTCCATGTATCTATCATGGTCGATACCGCCAGCCTACGGCCGGCAAGTGCGCGAAAGATGACGCCAACATTAGGCGATCGTGACCGTTTTCTGGCCCAGCAGGCTGTCGCTGGGCGAACAGCTCATCATGCAGAAACACCTGGTCGGCGTCCGGCCACGAGATGTGGCATTTTAACCGTCGCACAAGCACAACACATTGTGTTGCCGCAGATCATCAGGGCGGCCCTGGCGCCACACCAGTATTGGGAGGGGAAGCGCGGGTTTGGCAACCATTGGAACAGCAACCGGTCCAAGATCTTGGTTGACTCAGATTTGTGGGAACGTCGTGCACAAACTAACCAGGGCGCAGCCGTTTGCTGATGTCCTCGATACGAGGGCGCCACCCATCGCCCGATCCGGCTAATAGACCTTCCTCGCGAGGATTGTCATTCTGTGCACGAAGGAACTCGATCAGCCGGCTTTGGCGCCGATTCCTCAGCGGGGAAGTCGAACCTGGCCCTCCGGATAACGCAATCCAACTCAGGACTTGCCCGCGCGAGGATCTGCACGGGCCGAGGATCTTGCAGGTCGCTCGCCATGGGAACTGAAACCAAACACGTTTCGCAGACGGTCGCCACCGCCAGAGTTGCAGGGTTTTCAACCGTCAGGACAGATAGTGCTGGTGGAAGAGGTGGGCGACTAACTCGCGCCTGCTCCGGACACCTACCTTGTCGAAGATGGACTTCAGGTAGCCCTGGACCGTGTTGAGCGTGATACACAGCCGGTCGGAAATCTCGGCCGTGGACAGGCCCTGTAAGACGAGCTGCGTGATCTCACCTTCGCGGCTCGTGAGCTGGTGCGCACTCAAAATCAATGGTGCGATCTCAGCCGGCCGGGCCTCCTCGAGAAAGATGGCCGTCTGGGACTGCGCACCGGGTCCAGTCAAACGAGAGGCATGCACGAGCAGCCACCGCCCCGCGGCTGTCCGCACCCGGACACGCGGCATCAGCTTTGTTGGGTCGAGATGATGACCGCGCTCCAGCCCCCACAGGCGCGCCGCGACCGCGTAGATGGCCGGCGGCAGCTCCCCAATCGCCGTGCGATCCAGGTCCACCTCGGAAAGCCACTGCTGCGCGAGTGGCGTACTGGCGATCACGGACCAATCGTCTGCCAGCACGAGCAGCCCCGGCCCTCGCGCGGCCACGGGCGCGGCGAGTTGGCTCGCCAGGAGCGCAGTCCGCAGGCCAGTCGCGATGTGCGGCGCCAAACTCGCCATGAAGCGTGCTTCGGCCGCACTGAAGGCCGTTGCGCCACGGTCGCGGTGAAGGCACATGCAGCCCCAGCAGGTCGAGCCGGTGCGCAGGACCGCGCGCAGCTCGTCGCCCAACGCCCTTGGCGCGAGGATGTCCCGGTAGCGGCGGCTCGCCTCGAGCTCGCGTCCGGTCGCCTGCACGAGCGTACTGATCGGCGAGGGCCTGTGTGCCAGAGCCACGAACTTGTTCACGTCGTCTTCCAGGAACTCGTTGTCCAGGAACTGAAGTGCAGCGCTCTGTAGAGGCTCGTCCTGGAGCGCCTCCGTGAACAGCAGGGTCGCCGGATCGAGTGTGGCGAAGAATGCGGCGTCGATGGGAACCACGTTCCGAAGCGCACGCAGCACCTCGACACGCAGCGTCCGCGCGTCGAGGCCGCGGTGGCACAGCCTGATGATCTGGCGGCGGGTGCGCTCTTTGAAGAGGGCGCTGGTCATGCTCGCCGCAGTGTGGCTCGCGACCGGATAGTCAGCAAACCCCACATTTCTGGGGTGGATGGCCCGACCGGGCGGGTGCGAGCGTAGCAGCATGAGCACACCAACTTCGCCGGACGACAACAAAGCGCTGGTTCGCCAGTGGTTCGCGGAGATCGACAAAGGCGAGCACGCCGACGTCGACCGGTTCCTGGCCCCTGACTATATCGATCACAATCCGCCGTCAATGCCAGTGACGACCTCGGCACGTGAGGCCGTCAAGGAGTACTCCGCCGGGTTTCGGGCCGCACTCCGGGACTTCCGGCACGTCGTCGAGGACCAGATCGCCGAGGGCGACAAGGTGGTTTCGCGCATCACCGCGTATGGCACGCACTGCGGCGAACTGATGGGGATCCCGGCAACTGGGAGGCAGGTGACCATGACAGGTATCGCCATCCACCGCGTCACCGATGGCAAGCTGGTGGAGCACTGGTCGCAAAACGACTTGCTGGGATTACTGCAACGACTTGGCGTCGTGCCTGACTTTTCGGCGAACAGTGCACCACCACCGCGGGAAGCGGGCGGATCCGAGGCTGCGCCTCGCACGCTGGCGGGCCGATGACCTTAGCGAATACCGTGACCGAACAGGGCGGTGGCCGGCAGCCCGCCTGATCGGGTGGCCATCTGTGCCACCGCCTCCGCGAAGCGTGCTGATGCGCGTTCGAGCTGCGCTGGCTCCAGGCGTTCGAAGATCGCCTCGTGCGGCGCTGCCCAGGTCGGGAGGCTCCTGAACAGGCCGACCGGGTCGCGGACAACCCAGTCGTGCGTGACCTCAAGGAGAGCGACCTCTCGCAGGCCAGCCTCTACCAGGAGAGCCTCCAGCCGAGCGGGCTCTGCCAGGCGCATCGAGGCCGGAACACGATCCTCGGAGCCGCTCAATTCCGGCACGGCCTCCCGCAACGCCTGTTGCACAACGGACCCCAGGCGGAAGCGACTGCGGTCCCAGACGGCGACGAGGACCCGCCCTCCTGGACGGACGACGCGACGCATCTCCCGAGCGCCGGCCGCGAGATCCGGGAAGAAGATCAGACCGAACATCGAACAGGCCGCGTGGAACTCGCCGTCGCCAAAAGCGAGGGCCTGGCCATCCATCTCCTCAACCCGCGACTGGACTCCGACCTCTCGGAGACGCTCGCGGAGGAACTGCACCATGCCGGGCGCGAAGTCCACCGCGGTGACGTGGATGCCCGCGTCGGAGGCGCCAAGTGTGAGCGTACCCGTGCCCGCGGCGATGTCCAGCAGACGCTCGCCTGGCTTGAGGCGAAGCAGTTGCAGGGCATCGGGTACGTACTGGCTGCTGAGTGGGGCAAACCACGCGGCGTAGCCCCGTGCCCCACCGCTCCAACCCTCGGGGCGCTGATCGCGGGAAAGCTCCGTGGCTGTCATACGTGCGCTTCGCTGGCCACGCCGGCGGGTTCGGCGGAAGGCTCCTGCTGCTCGAGCTCCGCGGCGGCCGCGCGGCTCGCGGCGTACTCGCCGCCTCCCACTCGCTAGCGACGGCTCCGCTCAACAGGGTTGCTCGGCCCCAGCCACCCGGCGTGGGCATCGGGAGGAGAACGTTCACACGGTCGGCCATCTCTTGCCGGCTACTGGCCATAGCGCACTCTCCTTGAAGACGCTGCTTCAGGGGCTCGTAGGTCCGTCCACCTGAGCGGCGTAAGTGGTTGGGAGCCTGCCGCTGGTGCCTCTCGGCCGGGCGACCGCTCCCAACACAACCGACTCTGACGAACTCGGTTCAGGTGCTGATGAAGCAGAAATGAAGCATGGATGAGAACCCGGCACAGGTGCGGGAGGCGCAGCACGTGTCCTCACGCCCATTTCATCGTGGACTCATGTTCGACTGGTGGACTTCTGCAGCAGATCCCTTGCGTCGTTTCGAGGGCCTGCCGCAACATATTGCCATTGGGCCGGGTGGCTGGCCAATTTGTGTCGCCTACCCGCCGCCGATGCCCAATCCAAACGTCCCGCCCGCGCTTCAGATCGTCGCGACCGAGGTTAGCCCAACACGCGTCAGAGTTGGTGACACAATCGACATCAAGATCACGGTCAGGAACACCTCGGACAGACGGCTGCAATCGGAGGGGCCCGCCTATCCGCAGCCCGGATATACCTATGTGAAAGGCCGGTCGCATTCTCCTCAGCCGTTGGATACTGTTTCTGACAAGTGGTGGGTCGGCATCACAATGCTCGGCCTGGATTGCGCGGACCTGTCGTAGCGCTGGGGCCTCGGAGGTGATCTCGCGCCCGGAGCGGCGACGACGATCACAGGCCACATTAAGGTGACGCAAGATTTCCAGTCGACCCAGGTGTCGTCAGGCCTGGTGCACGGCAGCACGCGAGAGGGCGGCCCGGGTGCGGTCGTGGGATTGCTACGTGGATTGCCCGATAAGCTTGCGGTGGTTAGCGATGACGCGAACCTTCGCAGCAGCCCGTTCATCGCTGCGAGCGTCATGGATCAGGTGTTCAAGATCGAGTTGCCAGACTCGCGCGAAGGCTGGGTTGCCAATAGCTCGATCGTCGCTGCCCCGCCCTCGCACCCACGATACTGTCCGAACGGTATGCCCGAGAACATCCAGCCCCTTTGGTAACCGAAAGCACCCCGTAAAGCAACTCGGTCAAGCGGCCGGACGATGCCCAGGCCGTTTGTCAGCTACCCGCTGATCACGCCCCGGTGCGGCTTCGTCGTCGTGCACAATTCCGCTCGGAGAGATTGCGGCGCAGGGTAGCCACCAAGCCGCGGTCGCGGTTGCAACGATTCGGAACTAGTTCATGAAGTGCCGAGAATGACCAGAGTCGGTACTTTTTTGAGGTCTCGTCGGTGTCCGCGAGATTCGGATGGCCGTTCCAGCGCGGATCCCGAGAAGTGCCGTCTACAGCCAGCTATTCGGTACTTCGAGGGCCGAATCCAGCTACATCTGACGTCATACCTTGCGCCTGGTGACAGGCACCTTAGCGTCCCTCACCTGGCCCGAATTGCCTCGGCGCGAAGTCGTCGGCGGCGTGCCGTAAAGGCGAGAGCGTTCTTTCGCCACTCGCGGCTCGGAGCCGCTCGTACTCGACGGGATCGTGCGAGCTAAAGATCGTCACGTCGTCGTGCTTGGCGAGCTCCGCAAAGATCGTGTGATTCGCGCGCACACTCTTGTAGTCGAACGCGATGAGCCGTTCGATGCCCCGCAAGGCCCAGGGCATGCCTGAGGCGTCCCCGCGCTTCGTCACGCTGCGGTGGAAGTAAGCGTCGCCGCCGTGTACGAGCCACTCGTGTCCCGTGTCTACGGCGATCGCCGCGTGGCCGCGCGAATGCCCAGGCATCGGTAAGGCGAGGATCTCCGGCGGGAGTCCCTCCAGCTGCCGCACCGCGGGCACGCCTTTCCAAGGCTCGCCGAGCGCTTCGTACGTCTCCCACGTCGGGCCGTGCACGAACTGCAACAACCGGTAGCGTTGCTTCTGATTGAACGTCGCGCGTGCGAGCGCTGCATCCTTTTCTTTCGCATGCACATGGACCTTCGCCTGGGGGAAGTCGGGCAAACCGCCGGCATGGTCGAAGTCGAGGTGCGTAAGCACGAGGTGCCGCACGTCCTCTCGCCGAAAGCCAAGCGCCTCGACCTGCGGCAACGCTGGCATGTCGGTCTTGGTCGCGTCGATCGCCATCGCACGACCGAAGAACGGGCCGAGCCTGCGCGTGGCGCGTATGTCGTCGACGCCGATGCCTGTGTCGACCAGCACGAGGCCGTGCGCGTCGGTCTCGATCAGCAAGCAGTGCGAAACCAACTTTGCGCGCGCGAAGAGGCTCCCTTCACCATTCACGGCGCTCTGGCCGCGGGGGCACATCGTACAGCAGTCGAGGTGATGGACCCGCATGCTCAACTTGCTCGGCGTGCTCCCGTGGCGGCGCCCTTTTCTGCTGCGTTCAAACTGAGGTCCCAGAGGAGCGCCCGGTTCTCCGCGGTGTCGAATTTGTTCTTCACCGCTGCCCTCTTCGATTTCGTGAAGTACTGCCCGGAGATGCCTTTGAGCTCCGGAGATGAGGCCAAATACACCGAGGTCCGTGCGCCCTTGAAGGGCGAGATCGAAAACGGCAGCGACAGATAGGCCACCAGTCGGAGGGTGCCCGGGGCTTGCAGCATCATGCGCGTTCGAACGATCCCTGGGTGCACCGCGTTCGCCGTGACAGAGGTGCCGGTGAGTCTCCGGGCGAGCTCTTCGGTGAACATAAGCACGTACAGCTTCGTCGCGGCGTATGTGCCGAGGACGGAAAAGCTCGCGTCGCTTTGAATGGTCTGCGGGTCGAACTTGCCACGGGCGTAGGCACTCGAGGTCAGGTTGATGACCCGACCTTGCTCGCTCCTTTGCAGTTCCTCGAGCAGGAGGTTGGTGAGCAGGAACGGCGACAGGTAGTTGACCTGGAACATCGTCTCGTATCCGTCCTCGGTTGCGGTGCGGGTGGGCACCAAGACACCGGCGTTGTTGATCAACACATCGAGGGTCGAGTAGCGGCGGCGGAACCTCTCCGCCAGCTGCCGCACCTGCCCGAGCGACCCGAGGTCAGCCACGATGTGGTCGCAGCTCGTGTTGCCCGTCGACGTCTCGATCTCTTCCACTACCGCCTGCGCCTTGCTCGCATTTCGCGCTGCGACGACGATGGTGAAGCCCTTCTTTGCGAGTTCGAGCGCTGTCACCTTGCCAACCCCCTCGGTGGCGCCGGTGATAAGGCAGATCGGGTGTTTCATCTCACCGGCGCCACGCCGAAGTCGGGACTGGAGGACGCACGCGCCACCGCCTGCGCGTTGCCGATGCCCTGGACCACGCGCGCCGCCACCAGGATGTGAATATTTGACGCGAGCGCACACGCGGCTGAAGCGACGGCGAACAGGGTCAAGCCGACGGTGAACCACCGCCGGCGTCCGTAGCGGTCGCCGAGAGCGGCGGCGGTCGTGATGCTTGCAGCCCACGGCAGGCGGTAGCCATTCACCGTCCATTGGCGACTGGCAAAGCTTGCTCGAAGATCGCGGCGGATGGCCGGCAGAGCGGTAACCACGATGAGCGCGTCAAGTCCCACCATGAAGAAGGGCAGCGACGTCAGCCCCAACGTCCAGCTGAGCCTGAATCGCGGGTCTTGTGAAGGGCGTCTCACACGGATCTCACGTCGCTCACGTCGGTGAGACGAAACACGGGAGTGCGTCGCGCCTCCACCGCCAGCACCTCAAGTGGCGCATCCGCATCGACGGCAATGCGCTGGCGTAACATCGGTCCGGCCAGCGGGCTGGGCAGGTACGCGGTGAGACAATCACGCAGTACCAAAGCAGCTTCCTCGCCCTGCACCTGCTCGGCGGCGTACTTTGCTTTGCGCTGGCCCTGGGTAATGATGACCGCGCCCGCGGCGCGCAAGTTGAGTACCCAGTTCACCTCACCGAAGGCGGCGACGATGTACTTGCGGCCGTCTCGGTCGAACACCCCCATAGGGACAGTGCGGTGGCGACCTGTCTTACGGCCGCGGATCGT
>JAFAOS010000062.1 GCA_019247515.1 Chloroflexota bacterium
TGGGTGGCCGACCAGAACACGCGCGCGGGCCGGGATGTCCTGCGTGCCGCCATCCAGCGTCGAGGTGTGCCTGAGCGGGTGTACTTCGATAACGGTGCGCCCTATTCCAACGCGGCACTGGAGCGCACGTGCGCGGTGTTGGGCATCCGCCTCATCCACAGTAGGCCGTACAGACCGCAAGGCCGCGGCAAGCTCGAGCGCCTGAACCGCTTCATCCGCGAACGGTTCGTCAGCGAAGCCGAAGCACACGGCATCGCCAGCTTCACCGAGCTGAACGATCGATTCCTCGCATGGGCGGATCAGGTCTGCAATACCCGTCAGCACGCCGAGACCGGCCAGACGCCAATCGACCGATTCACGAGCCAGGGCCCACTCCAGCCGGTCGAGCCGTCGCTCTTGCGCGAGGCGTTTCGCTGGTCAGTGCTGCGGCGTGTCACCAGCACGGCATCCGTCTCGCTCGCCGACAATCGTTATTCGGTCGATCCGTCGCTGATCGGCCGACGCGTCGAGCTCCGCTTCGATCCGGAGGATCTGACCCGCCTGGACGTGTTCTGGGAAGCTCGACCGGTCGGCGTTGCGGTCCCGTTCGTCATCGGTCGCCATGTGCATCACCAGGTGCCGCAAGCTCAGGCACCCACGCTACCACCGTCCACCGGCATCGACTACCTGGGCATGGTCGTCGCCGCGCATGAGGAGCAGCTGCTCGGCCAACTCGCGTATCGAGATTTGCCGGCCGGGGCGTCGGAGGTCCAACCATGAGCCGCCCGCGGGTGAAGGTGAGCTGTTCGTTGGCGCAGTATGCCAGCAGTTCTTCATTGATGAACTCGCTGCCGTTATCGGTGTCGATGCCCAGCAGTGGAAAGGGAAACAAACTCCGCGCGCGCTGCAGCGCGTGCACCACGCCGTGTTGTGTGCGATGCAGCAGCGGCAGGCACTCTGTCCACGTGGTGGCCACGTCAGTCAACGTGAGCGTGTACAGGAACGCGCCGTCGGCGCTGCCGCCGCAGTGCGCGACCAGGTCGGCCTCCAGAAAGCCAGGCTTGCCGTCGGTCCACTCGGTGAAGGTGCGCACTGGAATCTGCTTCTTGAGCAGCCGTCCCGGCTTCGTCGTGGCCAACCCGTGCGGCTGACGCAGCGGCGCTAGCAGGCGATCGGCCGTGGCCGGGCTGAGCATCAGCAGTTGCTCACGCACCCCATCAGTCAATTCCAGATGGCCGTGCCGCTCGAGCGTGGGGACCAGCTCGGGCAGAAACGGTACCAGACGCTTGCCGCAGATGCCGTTGGCCGCCGTCCACGCTGTGGTGAGGGCTGCTTGCACCTCAGACCCGTAGTAGGCCGCGCGTGGTCGGCGGATTGGTTCCGGTGGATAGATCGGGCCAAGCAGCAATCGGATCGCATATTTGCGTTCATAGCCGGTGACCGCGACGAACTCGTCGAGGATGGCCGAGCGTTGTCCATGCCTCGCGGCGCAATAGCGTGGCGCGACCTGGACCAGCAACTCACGTTTGGCGCGAAAGCTCATCGTTGACCTCACTCTTCCCCCTCGGCCCGCTCATCCCTGGCGAGCCCAGGGTGACATTACTCGTGAGGCAAACACCCGTGGCCGGGTGACATTTTCCGTGAGTCAACTCGACCGGCAAGACCTATTGACGTCAAACACTGACTCCGGGTCGTATACCGACCAGCTATTTGGCGCATTTTGGCTCCTCGGCTATCGTTTCAGCCCGCGCCTGGCCGACCTGGGAGATGCCCGGTTGTGGCGACTCAGCCGCACTGCCGACTATGGCGCGCTGAAGTGGAGGCCGCCTGTGAGGCGAACCCAATCCAGGTGCAGACCCCAACACTCGAGCCGTAACCGAGCAACTGCTTCATGGACCCCCGGTGGGAACCACGTAGGCCGGTGTTCAGGTTAGTAGGCTATGCTGAAACGCGTACGCGGTCGCGTCGGCTCTGCCACGCGCCCCAATCTTGGCGTACAGATTGGTAATATGACGCTCGACGGTGCGCACGCTGAGCACCAGCTCGGTGGCGATCTCCTTGTTGCTGCTGCCGCACGCGATGAGCTGGAGCACCTCCGTTTGGCGCTCCGACAGATCCGGTGCGAGATCAGCCTGAGCAGCGCTGGTCGACGGAGCACGAGCTCGCACTGCGGGATCGTCGTCCACGGCGTTGCCTAGGAACTCGCGGGCTAACGTGGACGCCTCATCAGTCGACAGGGTTTGGCCTTCCCCGAGCACGGGGAGTTCCGCCCTGCTACGCGGGGTCCCGACACGTTCCCGCAGGAGCCGTCGCTCCGTCGGGCTGAGTGGCGCACCTACCCTGTCTCTGATCGCCCAAGCGGCGTCGACCAATCGCCAGGCAGTTCGCAGGTCTCCTCGCCGCGCAGCAAACGCGGCGACGGTTTCGAGGCTCTGGGCGAGCCGATGTGGGTTCCCGAGCCGCTGAGCGAGCTCCATACTGCCGATCAGTAGACGGCGCGCCGCCTTGCCATCACCCTGATCGGTCGCGATCAACGCCAGCGCTCGGGTCGGACGGTACTGCAAGGAGATCTCCCTCGGTGCCTTCGCGTTGCCCAGGGCGCGTTCCTGCAAGAGGGCTGCGGTCTGAAGGTCGGACTCCTGGTAGCTGATCTCGCCCAGGGTGGCCAGTGCGTGTGATGTTGGCGCTACGAGGCCGAAGGCATTGCCCAATTCCAGAGCTTCCGTGGCGTGCTGCCGGGCAGGCCTCAGCTCACCTTCGAGGTACTCTACGTAGCCCGCCATGGCGAGGGAGTAGGCCAACACGTAGACCTGGCCGCTGCGGCGGCTGACTTCCTGGGCTTGCCGAGCCAGGTGCCCGCCCACTCCCAGATCAGCCTGCGCCGTGGCCGTCGTCGCACGCTCCAGGAGAGACCACGCGAGCTCCGCGTCGTCCCCAATTTGCTGGCGGATGACAAGACTCTGTTGGCCCGCTTCCGCGGCAGCGGCGTAGTCAGCTTGCAGATAGGCCAGAAGCGCCAGGCAGTGCAATCCTCTCGCGCGCATGGCGGGCGTTCCGCCTGGCATGGCCAGCGCCTGGAGGAGGCTTGTCCGTCCTTCCTTCCCATACCCGCGGTAGGCGAGCAGAAGGAACATGTAGGCGTTGAGTCGAAGGAGCGACTCCACGTCACCGCAACCCAGGAGCCACGCTCGAGTTGCCCGGAGGTTATCGAGCTCCAGCTCCAGCCGGTCCTGCCGAGGTTTGCGCTCACCGATCAGCACCGCGGGCTCTGCCCGTCGCACCAGCTCCCGATAATAGGCCGCATGTCGGGCTCGCACGGTGTCGACCTGTCCCCGCCGCTCCAACCGCGTCTCCGCGTACTGGCGCACAGGTTCTTGAAGCCGGTAGCGGAGTGTGCCGTCGTGCATCGTCTCAGCCACCACCAGTGACTTGTCCACGAGATGGCCGAGCAGGCTGAGGGCGGATTCAGCCTCCAGGTCGGGGCTCTCTGTCATAACCTCCACGGCCTCGGCCGTGAAACCCCCTGCGTACACCGAGAGCCGCTCCAGGAGCCTTCTTTCGGGTTCGGATAAGAGCTCGTAGCTCCAATCGACGGTTGCCTCGAGCGTGCGTTGGCGAGCGGGCGCCGTCCGGCTCCCGTCCACCAGCAGCTGCAGACAGTCATCAACTCGGTCGGAGAGCTCCACCACACCCAGGCTAGGAACACGCGCCGCAGCAAGCTCCAGCGCCAGCGGGATACCGTCCAGTCGTCGTATGGGCCGCCCGACCGCCGGCGCGTTCTGGTCGGTCAACACGAAGCTGCCGGTGGCCGACGCGCGATCCACGAACAGGCGTACCGCATCGTAGTCGAGCACGTGCTCGGGCAAGACCGCGCGGTCAGCAGGTGGGACCGGAAGGGAGGGCACGCGCCAGGCTGATTCGCCGCTCGCGCGCAGCGGTTCACGGCTGGTCGCCAGGATGCGCAGGTCTGGGCAGGCGCGCAGCAGCCCGGTGGCCAGGCGCGCGCAGGCTTCCAGGAGGTGTTCGCAGTTGTCGAGGGCCAGCAGCACGCGCCGAGGGCCCAGGAACTGCGCCAGTCGTTGCTCGAGCGGCACGTCTGCTTCGGCTCGAACGTCCAGCGGCACCGCGACTGCCTCGGGCACCAGCGACGGATCGGCCAGAGAGGCCAGCTCGATCATGCAAACACCGTCGGCGAACACCTCCCGCAGGCCTACAGCGACCTCCGTGGCCAACCGCGTCTTGCCCACACCACCCGTCCCAATCAGGGTGACCAGGCGGTGCTCACTCAGGAGCTGACGAACGTGAGCGACCTCGGGCTGGCGCCCAACGAAGCGCGTCAGCTCCAAGGGCAGGTTGTCGCGGCCGCTGGGCATGGCGGGCGAGAGTGACGCGTGGAGCGCCCCCTCGCCTCCGATCAGCGATGACGGCACGGCTGGGCGGCGACGGCTGGCGGCCAGCAACGCCGCCCGCTCGGTCTGCCCGAGTCCCAGACCGGCGGCCAACCGCAGCACCGTGTCGCGATAGGGTGCCCGGCGCGCACCACGCTCCAGGTCCGAGACCCCGCGCAGGCTGAGCTCGGCGCGCTCGGCGAGCGCTTGCTGCGTCAGGCCGGCGGCAACCCGGCAGCGCCGCAGCAGGTCGCCAAACTCCACCCCGTCGCTCATTGCAGCCTGAGCTCCTCGGCTCGCAGCGATGGTAGCACCACGCGTCTCGGCACGCCTGCGACTGCGTGGCCCAGGTGCGTGGGTTGCGCGTAGTCACCCGCCCACCCCGAGTCTGTGCGCACTGTCGAGCGCCACATCACCACCTGTACGCCAAGATCGGTGCCCACGGAAAGCTGACGCCAGCGCCTACGTCTTCCAGCAGGGCCAGATGTAGCCGTCGGTCAACGTGGTTCCCGCCACCACGCCGCGCGGCCAG
The DNA here is from genome assembly GCA_019247515.1 of Chloroflexota bacterium. Classification (GTDB taxonomy): domain Bacteria; phylum Chloroflexota; class UBA6077; order UBA6077; family CF-72; genus CF-72. Next base: position 4,900 of record JAFAOS010000062.1, read on the forward strand.
GTTGCGTGGTTACGCGGATGCCGGCTGCGCCCGCCCGGGCGGAAACTGGCGGGCGTCGGGTTTCACTGGACGCGGGCGGTCACCACCACCCCACCCGGCGGACCCCGACGTATCCGACGGGACATCCGTGTCGCATCTCGCGAAGGGAAAGTGAAATGGTCGATCGCTTGGGCGGGATCTGTGCAACAAGGGCACTCAAGAACGCCGTTTACCTGCAAAGGGTTGCGCCTCATATCATGCCGGATCCGGAGCCAGCGGAGGGCTTCGGGTCGATCATCCCCTGGGACGTTCTAGCACTGCTTCACAGTCAAGGTGACCGTGACATGCGCAGGCTCGCTCCAGACGTGGCCGGTGAGCTGAGGAAGGTGGCGCTGCCTGTCATCGCAAACCACGCGGTGGCGCCGCTGTTCAATGGCACCATCCACTTTGCTCGTCTCAGGTTCACCGTTGCAAGCCAAGGCAACGCCGTGCTTTCGGTAAGCGATAACGATACGGCCACGGCCATCGCGTACGCCACTCGAGCTGTTGTACCGATTTCACAGTATGCGCAGCAGTATGGACCGAACAGCGTGACGGTGAGTCCAAACGTCATTCAATTCGACGTATTCCTGCCTCAGGCAAGCGGGGCTACGTACAACAACGCAACACTCCAGAGCTGGGTGAACCAGATCGCGCACGAGAACAGCCTTGCCAGTTCTGCTTGCGTTGCTGTCCTTAATCCGCAGGGCATCGACAACGTGGACGGGCTCAGATCTGGCGGCAACGGCGGGTACCACCGCCGGGCCGACATCGCGTTCATATTCGTAAATGTCAACGGACAGGGTCTGACGGTGGCCGATCGCCGTTGGGAGTACGCGGGCAGCCTCAGTCACGAGATCGCCGAGATGGTTGTCGATCCCAACGCGGATTCTGCCAATCCCGAGGTCTGCGATCCGTGCGGTCCGAACTGCGCATCGACCTATATCGACTACTTTGACGCGCAGGGCAGCTACATCGAGACGTCACAAACCCCTCCCTATGACAGCGGTGCACCTAGCTACGGCTTCTACATCAACGGGATCGTGACGCCCGAGTGGGCGAAGCCGTGCCCGGTCACCGTGCCCCCGAGCGCGTGCGCATATTCGCCTGGCAGCGTGGTGGTGACGTTTAGTGGCGTGGAGGCAGCGTTCCAGGCCAACACCGGCAATCTCTGGATCGTCGGTACGGACAACCGAAACGACATGGGCCTGGGCATGATGGCCGGCACCAGCCCCAGCATCGCGGCGCTTCCGGGGGGCGGCTGGCAGGCAGCGTTCCAGGCCAACACCGGCAATCTCTGGATCGTCGGTACGGACAACCGAAACGACATGGGCCTGGGCATGATGGCCGGCACCAGCCCCAGCATCGCGGCGCTCCCGGGGGGCGGCTGGCAGGCGGCGTTCCAGGCCAACACCGGCAATCTCTGGATTATCGGCGCAGGCAGCGAAGGAGGAAACACGGACCTGGGCATGCTGCTCCATAGCAGCCCAAGGATCGCGGCTGTATCGCCGTCAAGTAGTCCAGTCTTGTCGAGGTGAGCTAGACGAGATCAACATCGTCCACCCTGGCATGCAGTCCAGGGTAATCGTGTTGCCCTCCATGTACCTCAGCACCACCGCCGGCTGGGCGAACTCGCGGTGCAAGGTGCCTTGTGAGGTTTGGGTGGTGGTTGGTTCGGTGCCAGGCAGGGTGGCGCCGGGGGTACGCTGGCAGCCCGTCGTGAGGCCCTGCAGCAGCGCGTTATACGCATCCAGGAAGCCGGCGGCAGGAATGCCCCCATCGGCCTCGCCGATGAGGGCATGACAAAGTGGGGGCGATCAGGCTGCCATAGGGTGCTGATGGACGGGCTGATCGGCGAGAGAGAAGTCGGGATAGCTCTTGCAGAACTTCGACGCCAGGTCGCCGTTCAGCGTCCGAGTACGGACCTGTAGCAGCAGATGGGCGCCCTGGGGCGTCCACTGCATGGATTGCTTTTTGGCGAAGCGCTTGGCTACAAGGGAATTCACCAACGACTCGATGAAGGCGGTGGAGATCACCTGACCCGCACGCCAGCGGGCACCGTAGTCGGGAATGATGTGCGCGTTCTGGTCGATGTAGCGCTGGAATTCGTTGACCGCACGGGCCAGGGCACTGAACTTTGGGTAGCGGCTACCGACTTGCCAGATCCGCCATTCCACTTCACGGAACCGGTCGTAGGCTTGTTTTGGCTTGCCGTGCCACAGGCTCCACTTGGTGCGCTCAAGGGCCGTCTGCATCTGCGTTCCGACCGCTGTGTCCAGGTGCGTCAGTCCCACCAAGAGCTGCCGCAGTCGTTGCAGTCGCATCGCCAAGTGAAACCAGTCCAACACGTGCTGGGCACGCGGGCTGAGGTGCCACTGCAGTGAGCGGATGCTGTCCTCGCCGTCGGACAGGAACGCCAGCTTCGGACCCGATCGCAGCCCCTGCGCCCACAAGGTCGCCATCAAACGGCGGCGGGGCCAGCTGTCCTGGCTTTGGACAAAGCCGAAGCACTTGGCTTCACCGCCGGTCGGAACGGACTTACCGACGATGGCCACGAAATGGGTGTGCTTGTGCTCCCACTGGCGGAGGTACCCGCCGGCATGCCCACGACACCCGGCAAGTCTTGCCCCGACCTCGAGGGTCGGGTGACCACTTCCTCCTGCGTGTACAGATCACGCTCACAGCGCTGGGCTACACGCAGAGTGTTCCGCCGCACTGACGTGGCACTCAGCCTGGCATCTATCGGCAAGAAGTCCCGCATGGCCTTCACCGTCAGACCGTGGGAGACCAACGACGACCATTTGCTCTCCAGATACACCAGCTCGGGCGCGGTGTGCTCCGGTAGTAGCTCGACCAGCGGTCCATCGTGCTGGCAGGCACACCGTCGCAGCCGCGGGCTGGCGAGCTCAAGATTGCCAAAGAGAGTGCGGAAGACGATGGTCTTGTGATCGTGGTGCCGAGCCGCCAGCCACAGCTCGTGCACGCGGCTCGGCTAGTCAGGAACGCCGCAATCTGGCGCGTCACTACCTGATGCTGCAATTCCCGCAGGAGCGTCTTGGTCTCATCGAGACTCAGGCCGATGTGTTCCAGTTGCTCATGCTGCTTGTCCAACACGACGACGTCATCGATGCAGACCTCATCGTCATCGGCCATCACCACCAGCTGCAGGACATGTGGGCTCCTGTAGGGCAAAATCTTTCGGCCCAAGGTACTGTGTGCCGGGTGCTGACCGGAAGCCCGCCGCCCCCTCTTTGTCATGCGCTCCAAAGCATGTCGACGAGTCGTTCGTCAGTGCCTCCCAAGTGCGAACCATGTTCTGCGCCCATGGCAGCATGCCGACCTCGAGCCCAAAGTCGGCCAAGAGAATCTGACCGTCGGGCCTGAGTAGGTTCTCGACGGAGATGTCCTCGTCGATGTCGGGCCGATGCAGTCCGATGCCGCCGCCGACGAGCTCCCACCTGCTGCGCTGCTCGGCGGTGGCGTGCTCGATCACGTCATGGGCTGGCATCCATGCGCACCCAGCCACTCCGTCGCAACTGGGCCCGGATGCGTGCGATCAAGTCTCGGTGACTGTACGGCTTCGTTATGTAGTCGTCAGCGCCAGCTTCGAGCGCGCGCACTTTGTCCTCTTCCCTGTCCCACGCTGTCAGCATGATCACTGGGACTCGGCTGTGCTGCCGCAGCTTCTTGAGTACATCCAGTCCATACGAGTCGCCCAGATTCATAGCGAGCGTAACCAAACTTGGCTGGTGCTCTCCGAACAACCGCAGCGCCGTCGCCCCGTCGTGGGCCTGCAGCGACTCCAGCCCAGCCCGCCGCAGCCCATACGCCAGCAGCTCCAGGAGCTCGCGATCGTGATCCACGAGAAGGATCGTCATCGGCCCGCGTGCGTCCGCCGACCGGAGCGTACTTTCAGGTGGTGGCCTGGGATGCTCAAGCGCGCGCTTCACCGCCTCGTAGATGGCGATTCCGGTCGGGCACGGGAACGGCTCGCCACATTCACGGCAGAGCCCGTCGGGCCCGCGGTCGTGCAATGGCCCGCGCAACATTACTCGCTCTTTCACATTTCCCGGAACTGCGGGTCGGTCCACGCTTCGCCAGATTGTCGGGCTTCGTCTTCAAGTCGAGATGATCCGCGTATGCCGTCGCACTCCCTAATAACGCCGTGAGCGCGCTCGCCAACACCCACCATTTCAGCGTATCCCGTCGTCCCCGTCTGTTTATCCTCCCTCTGTTTGGACAGGGCCAGCGTACGCGCGCAGGTTGCGAACAAGTTGAGGACGCCTGCTGTGAGTCGAGCAACGTTTCTCAAGACAAGCTATCCCACATATTGCTAATGTTTCCTCGCATGTTCAGATCGTGGTTGGCAGCCATCGCACTGGTGAGTTTGCTCGTCACGCCTGCCATGGCACAGAGCGACACACCCAGCGATGCTCAGTCGGACCAGACTTCTGCAACGCCCGCAGCTAGCTTGAGCGAGGCCGATATCGCGGCATTGCTAGCTCCGTCCGTAGTCCAAGTCCTGGCCGGGGACAAAACAGGTTCAGGCGTTGCCATCGGTCGCGGCTTCATCACTGATCAGCACGTCATCGATGGCGCAGATCAGATACAGATCGCCACTGCCGATGGCCAGACTTACGATGCCTTCATCGCCCGCAGCGATCGCGGCAGTGATCTGGGGCTACTCCTGTCGGAAGCTCCCGCGTCGCCGCTCGGTCTCGAGCCCTCGAATCAGCAACGCCAAGGCGACAGCGTGCTCGCCTTTGGTTCCGATCGAGATCCTCGCGACCGACCCGTGGCGCGCCAAAATGGCGCTGAGTAATACGTTCGGGAAAGGCCGGATTTTCCTGGCTGGCGATGCTGCGCACCAGAATCCGCCGTGGGGCGGTCACGGCTTCAACACGGGTGTTGGCGACGCGGTGAACATCGGCTGGAAATTGGCCGCGGTGCTGAACGGCTGGGCGCCCACTTCACTGCTGGCAACATACGAGGTCGAAAGGCGCCCCGTGGCGGTCGAGACAATAGCAGTGGCCACACAGAACATGGCCACTCTGGCACCGGAGCTTGCTGATCCGCGGCTGATGGGATCGGACGACAAATTCGCCGCTGCGCGTCACCAGGTCGCTGAGGTCGTGCAGCGCACCAAGGCTTCCGAATTTCACAGCCTCAACCTGGTGCTCGGAACCACCTACAGGTCGTCGCCAATCGTTGTTGCGGGGGCTTCTGCACGCCAGGAAACGCCAGACAATCTGGGCGACTATCACCCGAGCGCGACACCTGGCGCCCGCCTGCCTCACACCTGGTTGAGTCCCCAGAAGTCCCTGTACGACCTGCTGGGTCGTGAATTCAGCCTCGTTGGCGATCCACACGCGGCAGGCTGGACTCCGATGCTGGAAGCCGCTTCCGAGCTGAGCATCCCGTTGACCCCGGTGGAGTTGCGATCGGAGCTGGCTCGCCAGTTATTCGAGGTTCCGCTCGTGCTCGTGCGGCCGGACCAGCACGTTGCCTGGCGCGGAACCGCACCGGATGACGCGAGAGAGGTTTTACTTCGCGTGACCGGTCACCCGGTCATGCCGGTCGGCGAGCGCTGAGCGCCTGCTGATATCCAGCTCGGATCTGATTCCCGCCCCTGTTCTGCCAATCCCGCACGATGTGGTCCCAGTCGCTCACATCCGTACAGATGGTCACGGCGTCACGCAGCTTGATGCCGACGTCATAATCGATGGCAATCAGCATTGTGGTTCTGCGTGACCAGCAAGCTGGACGCGGCGGGGGCCAGAGGTGCAAGTCTGATGAGCCGGGGGTGAGATGCCGCCGGACGATCTCCAAGGCGCTACATGGCAGCGGCGGCACCCGCGTACGTTTCGATGAAATTGAGTGCGAGATCCACGTCGCGGCCGCGCGAGATCCCGCACTCCGATCCGATACCGAACCTCGGGACATACTTTCGCGCTGACTGGATGCGCCGTAGCGTACCTGGCACGCCGTCTTGCGCATGCACCAGACCGAGGTAGAGCTCGGTGTCGGTTCCAAGCTGCAACTCTTGGAGTGGAATGTAGAACGCCTCGTCAGTGCGGTCGATTGGGACGGGCATGTGCATCCATGTAATGGGCCGCGGGACGGAGCGCGCGATCAGATTCGCCAGTTCAACCATCTTGCTGGCATCCGTGGGCTCGACAAAATGCCTCGCGTCGTAATCGCCGTAGCACAGGTGAAAGCCCAACTCGACATCTGGTGGGACAGAGCCCCCAAGTCGGCCAAATATTTCGGCGAACACCCGCTCCATCCCAGGAAATGGTGGCGCGACCGGCCAGCGGCCGTCCCAGGCAACCATCTCAATGCACACATCCCACTGGATCGCGAGATCTCGGTGCGGAATGACCTCACAGATCCGATCCAATTCTTGCAGCATAGCCCGCTCGTAGCCGGGATAGATCTGCCGAGCATCGGGCTGCTGACAGAATGACATGATCACCGCCCATGGTGTTGGCAGCGCCACCTGGAAACGAACGCTCTCCGGAAGTTGGCCGGCGGTGCGAGCCTTGAGAAAGTCCTCGTAGCCAGGCCGAGCTTCGCGCGCGTACCCAAGTTCACCCCAGTGGATCGCCTCGGGTTGGACGCCGTCCGCTAGTTTCAACGGAACCTGGGGTCCCATGGTGCCTTCAAGCGGCGTGAGCGCGGGATTGGCGCGCAGGACCGGAATTTGCCAGCTAATCCACAAGCGCCTGCCGCCTGGCTCACCGTCGGGCACCCGTTTGAGATAAGGACCACAGTGCTCACCGATAACGGCGAAAACCTGACTAGGCGTATCGAGCGCGACGCTGCCAACGAAATGGACCGTTGCCATCCTGCTGATCTCCTGATGTTTGGTGCGTGCTCCCCGCCGGGCCGTGCCTGCCATGCAGTGTCCGAGGGTGGTCGATTACAGAATACGATCCAGTCCGGAGTTCGGACGCAAAATCCCGCTCGAGATTACGTTTCTTGGCCACGCGTCCGACGCCAACCAGACCGTCCAGCGGCTCGAGAACCGGGCCAACAGCGACGTGCTGGCCTACGCCGCCTCGAATACGCCTGAAATCGCATTGTCCGCGAATTCCTCCTTGAGCCGCGGATAGACCTCGCGCGCAAACATGCGGATGCCGTGCACAGTCTCGTCATGTTCCAGGAAACCCGCCTGGCCCATGATGAGCAGGTGGCCGAAACCACCTACGCGGCAATAGAACTTTTTCAGCTGGGCGTAGACCTGGTCGGGTGTTCCGCAGAACAGGATGCCCCGCTCCATCGCCGTCTCGACGCTCATGTTGCGGCCGAAGTTGGCGTGGTCGCCCTCGGTCCTGGAGCCTGTCCCTTTAAGCATGGCAACCTCCGCGGCGAGGCCAGCGTAGCCGGGCGGCTGCTGGAAGTGTGGCGGCACTTTGTTGGCGTTTACGTACCACAAGAGCTTCTCAGCACCCGCGCGGGCTTCGCTCTCGTTACTCCCACAGTAGACGAGCCCCGCATAGGCCAGACGGTCGATCGGCACGTCTTGCCCGCGACCAGCAGCGCGCCAGCCCCGGCGATACGCTTCGTACACCTGGCGCGTGCCGTCGTAGCCGGTGAGAAACGTGGCTTGCACATAGCCTTTCGAACCCACGCGCTCCGCCCCGGAAGCGCTGGTCGTGCTCACCCAGACCGGAGGATGCGGCTGCTGCCACGGCCGCGGCCAGATATTGACGGCGCGATAATGGAAAAAGCGCCCCTCATGGCTGAACGGTCCTTCGTGGTGTGTCCAGGCGCGGACGATCAACTCGAGTGCCTCCCAGTGCCGCTCGTTCATGCGCATCGGGTTACTGTTCGCCGGTAGCACCTCGTACGGCACACCCCGCACGAAACCCACCTCGAGCCTCCCGTGCGACAGAATATCGATCATTGCCATCTCCTCCGCCACGCGCACTGGCTGGCGGCGATTAGCAATCGGATTGCCGAGGATCAGCAGGCGCGCCCTGGAGGTGACGCGCGCGACGGCCGCGAGCATCAGTGGCGCCGCCGGATCCACGCAGGTCGCGGTCTGGTGATGCTCGTTCATCATGATGTCGACGCCTTCCTCCTCCGCGATCTGCCACTCGCGGATGTAGCGGTCGTAGAGTGCGGCGCCTTTTTCGGGATCGTAGATGCGGTTCGGAAGGTTGACGCGAATGGATTCGAACTGGTCGGCAGGTGGCAGATACGGATACGCCGTCTCGGTGAAATGCCAGACCTTCACGCTGCGCGCTCCTCCTCAGCGTCGAGGAAGCGGAGCACGTGCTCAGCAAAGGCCTCTGGCTGCTCCACTGGAAGGGCATGGCCCGCCTCAGCGATCGTTTCGATGCGTGCCTGTTGCAGAAGTGCAGCGTAGCGCTCGAGATAGTCTGCCGAGACGAGCCCGTCGCTTTGGCCTCGCAAAAATAACGTCGGCATCGTGGCCCGAGCCAGGCGGTGCTTGAGCTTCGGATTGTGCATCCAGGGTTCCCACACAAGCAGCGCCAGCGTCTCGCGACTGCGCACGAAACTGGTGAGCTCCTCGTCGGAGTGTTGCGATGGATCGAAGCGGAACTTTTCCGGGTTGTGGAACAGCAGCTGGTTCACGTTCGACTGTGGCATGGCGAAGATGTCGGGGATATCAAGCATTTCGACCGGACCGGTCTTGACACCCACCGGCGCCACCAGCACCAGTTTGGAGACGCGCTGCGGCTCCTTCGTCGCCATCTCAGCGGCGATCCAGCCGCCCAGCGAGGCGCCGACGATATCTACCGTCTGGAGTCCGAGCCGATCCAGCAGCTCGAGATACAGATAGGCAATGTCGTCGGGAGTATCAAGCCAATCCGGCAGCTCAGAGCGGCCAAAGCCGGGGTGCCATGGTGCCAGCAGGTGGCGGCGTGCTGCGAGCAGCGGGACAAAGGCGTCGCCGGTCGCAAACCCCTCGGGCCCGTGCAAGTAGAGGAGCGGTTTGCCGTGGCCCGCCTCGTACAGCTCAATCTCGGCCCCGGTGAGCTTGATCATGGCCTATAGGCTAGTGCGCAGCCGCCGCACTCGTCGCGCGCTGTGTAGGCCGGCCTGCATCAGAAGATCGCCAGTGGATTCACCGGGACTCCGGTGGCACCTACCACGGGCAGCGCACCCAGGACGAAGAAGAACGTATCTCGGCCCAATTCGGCGCAGGTCTGGGCGAGTGCGCTGACGTCCGGGTTATCGATGAGCGGCAACCCGAGGCGTGGCAAGGCTGTGCCGTGCATCCACATGCTGGCACCCGCGGTAAGCGGCGGATCGCCAATATCTCCGGCGTAGAGGGCGATCTCGCGCCGCGCGATCCAGCGAACCGCGTCCAGGCTCAGGTGCGGCACTGCTGCCTGAATGCCGTACCGCTGTGCCCAGCCGCCACGGAGGACCAGCGCGTCGCCCGATTCGACGTGCACGCCCATCTGGAGTTCGGCGTTGTCCAGGTCGCTGTCGGTGACCGCGTGCCCTTCCGGCAGTTGACCGCCTGGCGCGAGGTCGAGCAGCACGCCGCGGGTGGCGATGCCGCCCACCAACACCGAAGTCGACCCGTGTTTGATCGTTCCTCCGGCGGTCGCCTCGTTGATGTTTACACCTGGATAGACCCTGTCACCCAGAGGAATGTGCGCGAGCGCGTCAATGTGCGTCAACATCACGTGGTGCGTGTTGATCACCAGCAGGTCCGTGAGCGCTCGGGGCGGTGTCCCGGTGAAGTTGATGCTCTGCAGGATGGCGGCCGGTGTCCCGCTGGTCCCAAACGGGATCGGGCCGCTCAGCGGCACGGGCGTGACGGGAAATGCCAGCGACACGACTCTTCCCGTGCGAACTTCCGCGGCACCACGCGCGCGTGCCGCGGAGGTGATGAAATTCAACGTCCCGAGTTGATCGTCGGGTCCCCACCTGCCCCAGTTCGAGGGCAGATCCAACTCACCAGCATTCGCTTCAGCCACGCCTCAGTCCAGCGGACCCCCTCATCCGTTCGG
>JAFAOS010000267.1 GCA_019247515.1 Chloroflexota bacterium
CATGTTCAGCGGCTTCATCGTGACCGTGTACGAGGCGCAGGACCAGGCTGCGCTCGAGCGCGAGTTCGAGCGACTCGGTTTTCCCTGGGATGAAGTCCATGCCGTGCAGGTCCAGCTGGACCATGCGGCGCTGGAGCACATGGTGGGTTCAAACGCCTGAACACCTCGGGGAGGACCAGTTTCGCCGTGACCACACTCATTCAGCCGGCGCGCGAGATCCAGCGGCGCATCCCGCTTCCGCGTGAGGATCGGCCACCCCTGAAGGTCAACATCTTCGAGAAAATGCAAGCAGGGAACTGCCAGCTAATTCCCATGTTTCCGTACGAGGATGCCGACAGCCTGGTGCCCGCCGGCGCGATCTTCCGGGGTGAACCCGACGCCGAGTTTGGCCAGTTCTTCCACTTCAATACCGTGGACGAGGTGGCGCAGGTCTTCGGCGCGAGCGGCGCGCTGTTGCAGACCGGTCAGATCTACGCGACACAGCCGCTGCATGGCGTCAACTCCTTCTTGAAAGATCCGCGCAACCCGGACAATTTTCTCGTCATCGCCGTGACCCAGCACCAGCGAGCAGCCGGACCGCAGAACGAGGCGGTCATCTTCCGCTGCGCGAAATGCCACGAAGTGCTCGAGCGATACGAATACGACGCCCAGCCGGCGCCGCGCGGTATGCATCCGCGCAACGGCGTACCACTGTTCACCACGCTCCAGGGCAGCGTGGACGCCGCCGAGACGTTGAACGAGCACGAGACGAATCGTCATTGCGCCAACTGCGGCCATGACAATCCAACGTTTCCGCTCGAGCGCTGGGGTTGGAAGCAGTACGTGCAACAGACGCGCACGGTCAACGACGCGCGGCACGCGCTGGATGCAGCCGCCGCTGAGGTGCTTGGAGCCGCCGAGGCTGGAGGTCACTAGGCATGGACCGCAAACGCATGCTCAACGGCTTTAAAACCGCCGCCGAGGTCGGGCCCTATGACGAATTTCCGGTGCTCGTGCCCGGTATCGATCCGCAGGTCTACATGAGCCGCAACGATCGACCGCAGCCGTTCTATCTGATCTGCGAAAAGGATTCGCTGCTGGTGCAGATGGCGGGTACTGGAAAACTGCTTATGAAGTACAGCTCGGTGCTGTGGGAGCCGATGCAGCCGGGCGACTTCGTGTACATTCCCGCTGGCACGCCGCACCGCTACGTGCCAGCAACGGAGTCGCTCCAGACGCGCTACAAGGCCGATCCAGCCGGGCTGGAGGGCGCAGCATGGTTCTGCGACGGGTGCGGCACGGAAATCTCGCGCGAGGAGTGGGACACCGCCGAACGCCTCTCTCAGGAAGGGTACTGGCAAGCCTGCGAAAGGTTCAACGCCGATGTGGACCGGCGAAGGTGTCCAGGTTGTGGTGAGATCCAACCCGAAATTGACCTGAGCGGACTGCGCTGGCAGGAGATCGCGGCGCAACTCCAAACGAGCAATTCGAAGTGACCGATCTCCTCCTGCCTCGCGCGAACGCCGGCGATCCAGCCTCTGGCGGCCCGGTCGACTATCCGCATTTCTCCGATGCGGAGCGCAATCGGCGCTGGAGCCTGGTGAGAGAACTCATGCGGCGGGACGGCATCGACCTGATCGTCGGCTTCCCGAACTCGCACATGTTCGACTCGTACCAGGCCAGCACCCGCTATCTGACGGGCATCGGCGGCAACTGCGCCTCGGTCGGCGTGATCTTTCCCGAATCAGGCGAGGTCACGGCCACTGTCAGTCCCGATCAGCACCCGGACTACTTGCACGCGGTGCAGGACTGGGTCGCGGACATCCGGCCGGTTTCATCCGGCTGGGCGTACGCGCCGCCGTACCTCGATCGCTTGCGCGAGGTGGGCGTTGCCAATGCGCGTATCGGCGTCATCGGCTTGTCCGGTAATACGCGCTATGCGGAGGGCAGTGCCTCGTACGGCCTGATTACTGCGATTCAGCAGGCGTTTCCGCACGCGGAGATCGTCAACGCGACCTTTCTCCTGGACGAGGCGCGCTACGTGAAGTCCGATGAAGAGCTCGTATTCATTCAGAAAGCCACGGAGCTGGCCGAACGCGCGCTGGAGGTGTTGCGAGCCGAGGCCCAACCTGGCGTGACGGAACGGGCCCTGATCGGACGCATGCTCGGCCGCATGGTCGAAGACGGCGGCGACCTGCCCACGATGATTTTGTGGTCGGCCGGCTGGCCGCAACCACCCACCAATCATTATCAGCCGACCGGACGTCCGCTGCGTGCCGGCGACATGTTCGCAACGGAGCTGGAGGCGCGCTGGGCGGGCTACGTGGGTCAGCGTACCCAGATGGGCTTCATCCAGGCTGCAATTCCACCGCTGTATCAGCAGCTCGCCGATGTGCAGAAACTGGCGTTGGAGCGGTGCTACGAGCTGCTCCGGCCTGGCTTTACGGTCGGCGAGCTCGTATCAGCGTGCAACGACATTACCGTCGATACGCCGTTCACGTGTCGCATTCTCATGCACGGCAAGGGGATCGGCGATGATGCCCCGATCGCCATCTACGGCGCGCGCGACGAACGCATGTCGAAATGGCCGATCGAAAACAACGCGTGCTTCATCATCAAGCCGATGGTGATGAAGGGTGAAAAGGAGCAGTTCGTTTACTGGGGGGATACCGTCGTCGCCACGCCGGACGGAGCACGGCGGCTCGGCTCACAGGCCATCGGCCTGCTGCAAATCGACTGACCGGCGCCGCTTCGCCAGTGGCGATGGCCCAGGTTCAAACGTGAATGGAAACAAAGAGATTCGAGAAGTGAAGCTATTGCCATCGCCACACCGTCCGAGCACCGCTCGGTTACGTCGCCGCTCGGCGTCAATACTCGGCGTTGCGTGCGTACTTGTTCTCAGTGCGTGTTTTGGGCCTGCGGTTCCATCCACCGCAACGTCGCCAGCGGCGCAAGGCCCGGTAACGCTCACGTTCGCCGTCGCGCCGACCAATCCATTCAACCTTCCTTTCTTCATGGCTCTGGACAGCGGAATGTTCTCCCAGGCGGGTCTCAATGTCCAGGTCCAGGCTGTCAACGGCTCAGCGACGGCGAGCCTGCCGTCGCTCGCAGCCGGCCAGGTCGACATGGCCGTGGTGGTCCCTGCACCGAGCCTGTACGCGCAAGCTGCGCAGGGTTTCAACGCCAAAGTCGTGGCCGGCATTGACCTGCCCATGCAAGGCCGCATCGGCGCCGGCTATCTGCTGGTGCGCAAGGAGCTGCAAGACAGCATTGTGCAGCCCGCCGATCTCAAAGGCAGGACGATGGAGGGTGCGGTCGAAGGCTCACCACTGTCGTTGCTGACGGTAAGCGCGGTCACGGGTGCCGGACTGCAACCGGGCAAAGATGTCACGATCGGCTACCACGTCAAGG
>JAFAOS010000398.1 GCA_019247515.1 Chloroflexota bacterium
CGCCAGCGGATTCAGGAGCTGATTCACGACCAGCGTGTCGAAGCACACCAGGACGATCAGCGCGGCGCTCCAGCGTTCGCCGCATCGGCGCGCGACAACCCCAAGCCCCGCGCCGCCCAGCAACGCCAGGCCCAGGGCCGGCAGGAACCAGCCGTGCATCGGCAGCTCGACGCTGCGAAAGCCGGGCAAGCGCCCCATGACCTCGAACAGTCCGCCACGCGGACCCAACGCGTACCAGAGGAACGGCAGACCGAGCGCCGCCGCGGTGCGCAGCACTCGCCGCTGGCCAGCCCCCAGCACGACCAGCGGCGCCAGCAGGATCCCGGCATAGAAGTAGTGCTGGGTGCTGTCGCCTGGACCCGTGTATCGACCCGAGAGCAGCCCGTAATAATTGGGGTCCACCAGCGTCAGCAGCGCGCTCGCATGGAAGTAGCCGATATCGGGCAGGTCCAGAGCGCGAAGGTCCGCGCGCAGCGACTGGCTGGCCAGCTCCAGCCCCGGCACGATCATGACTGCCGACAGCAGGCCGCCCCACCCCACCGCGGCGAGCAGGCCCAGCCCGAGCCGTCGTGCGCAACGCCAGGAGCGCTGGGCGATCGCCTCGCACGCGGCCCAGATGCCGACGAAGCTGAAGGTGTACAGCGCAATAGGAAAGCTACCGGGCAGCGCGATGGCCGCGCCGACGAGGGCGAGCTCGACCAGGCGGCGGACGTGAGGCGTCTCCGCGAATCGCAGCAAGCCCACGATGAGCCATGGCAGCCACGCCGCCGACGCCACCATGCCCACGTGCTGGGCGTGGGCGGCGAACCAGCCGGATAGCGTGTAGAACAAGGCGGCGCCAACGGCGGCCGTCTCGTGCTGCACCAGTCGCCTGGCGAGGAAATAGGCGCCAGCGCTGGCCACCAGACCACTGACGAGCAGCTCGCCGCCAATGCTGCGCGGGGTAATGCCCGCCAGGAAAAACGGCCAGTTGAGCGGGTACCAGGCGCCCACCTGCACGTCGGCCAGGAAGGGGAAGCCGCTGAAAATATACGGCGTCCAGAAAGGCAGCCGTTCGGCGTGCAGCTCGTCTGAGAGGTAGCGCTGCGCGCTGTAGTGGACGTCGACCCCGTCGAACTGGACGCTGCCGGTCAGCAGCTGTGGGAGGTTGTAGATGCAGACGATCGCCGCGAGGACTAACAGCGAACGGTTCGCGCCTCTACCCCTGCAGACCTGACGTCGCCGGGCTTGGGAACAAAACGCATCAGCACCGCGCCAAGCACCGGCAGCGTGGCAGTCAGCCCGATGACGACGGGCAGCCCGTAGTGCTCGGCGATGATGCCGAACGGCGTCACCGCGATGCCGCCCAGGCCTACCGACAGTCCCAGCATCAGACCACTCATCATCGCGATGCTGCCCGGGACGCTCTCCTGGCCGCGGACCGTCAGCGAGATCCACGACCCATTCAGGAAAAAGCCCGAACCCGCCGCCGCGATCCAGAACGACGGCCCGAACTGGTCCTGGAAGGCCAGGTACAGGCCGAAGGGCACGCTCAGGAGCAGTGAGCCGATCACCACCTGATCACGTCCGAGCTTGTCGGCCGCCGCGCCCCCGACGAAACCGCCCAGTGCGCCAGAGATCAGGAACACGGTCAGCACCTGTGCGGCCTCGGTCGCCGCGGCCCCGGCCTGGGTCGCCAGCGTCGGAAGGAAGGTGACCAGCGTCGTCGAGGCCCAGCTGCGCAGCGCCACCACGCCGATCAGCATGCCGAGAATCCGCCAGTTGGCCTTCAGGATGCCGTACAGAGAGGTCGTGTGCCGGCCGTGGGGACCCGGCCGCTTTGGCGCCAACCACCACATCAGGCAGGCGGCGATCACGGCAGGAATGGCGAGCAGCCAGGTGCCGTGCAGGCTGCCGCCGACCAGCACCAGGCCAACCAGCAGCGGGCCGACGCCGAGACCCAGGTTGCCGGCGCTGATGTACGCGCTCATCCAGAAGCCGCGCTGGTGCGTTGGGGCGGCCTGGGCGACCAGCGCCGCGCTCACCGGATGGAACAGCGCCGACCCGACGCCAGTTGCCAGCATGGCCAGCCCGAGGCCGCCGAAGCCCGGCACCAGGCCGAGCGCGGCCGCGCCGCAGCCCGACAGCAGCACGCCGGTCCACGGCATCCAGCGGCCTTCGCCCGTACGGTCCGCCCAGTGGCCGAACATCGGCTGCAAGAACGCCGAAGCCAGCTGCTGGATGGCCACCAGCGCCGCGCCCATACCCAGGGTCAGACCCGACTGGGTCAGCAGAAGCGGCAGCAGCGGCGGCAGGATGTACGCGTAGCTGTCGTTCACCAGGTGACCGAGCGCCAACGAGCCCGCGCCAAGCACCGAGCGGCGCGAGGCGTGCGACTGCTGGCCGACAACGGCCGTCGGCGCCGCCAGTACCTGTACCACCACGAAAAGCCTACTCGAATAGGTACGAAAACCGCTCTCAGCAAGCAAAGTTCTCTGCACAAGTGCAGCGAATTTGTCGTCCTCGGGTAGTCTCTCCTGGAGGTGGCGGTCACACAGGACGAACCCACGATCAGCGGGCAAGCCGCGTCCGGGCGCGCGCCGATGTCGGCGGTCTTTGGCGCGGCTTACCGCTGGACCACGATCACCATCCTGTGCGGCACGGTGATCAGCTCCATGGACAGCTACATCGTCAACACGTCCATGCCGCGCGTACTGGAGGACCTGGGTGAGCCGCAGTTCTACGCGTGGGTCGCATCGGCGTTCATCCTGGCCCAGGTCGTCGGCTTGTCCGTCGCCGGCGCCTGGAAGGACCGTGCCGGGCTGCGTAACCCCTTCCTGATTGCCGTCGCCGCCTTCGGCGTGGGCTCGCTGTTCTGCGCGCTGGCACCTTCGATGCACATCCTGGTGTTTTCGCGGGCGTTTCAGGGCCTGGCTGGCGGCGCGCTGAGCGCGCTGTGCTTCGCCGCCGCGGCCGTCTATCCCGAGCGCGTCCGCCTGCGCATGCTGTCGCTGATCTCGGGCGTGTGGGGCGTCATTGCCCTCGGCGCACCACTGCTGGGCGGCTTCATCACCGACTCGCTCGGCTGGCGGTGGATCTTCCTGGTCAACGTGCCGGTCTGCGCCGGGGTGATTGCCCTGGGCTGGCTCGCCCTCAAGGACACCAGACCATCCGACGTCCGCCGCGCGCTGCCCGTGACGCGCGCCATCCTGCTCGCCACGGCCGTCGCCGGGCTGACCGCGGCGCCGTCCGCTTCGCGGGACATCGCCGTCGGCTTGCTGGCGATCGGTCTGGCGGCCGCGGTCGTGTACGCGAGGCTGGAGGTTCGCGCCTCAGTCGCCGTGATCCCGACCGACACCTGGCTCGGCCGCGGGCCGGTCGGCTCGTCGCTGCGGGCGACCATGTTCTACACGGGCGCCTACACGGGGGCTGGCGTGTTCTTGCCGCTGTACCTGGTGCAGGTTCGCGGCGAGTCGACCACCCAGGCAGGCCTGGTGCTGAGCGTGGGCGGCTTCATGTGGACCGTCGGCAGCATCTACGCGGCAACGCGGACCGGGCGGTGGCCGATTCGCCTGGCGATCATCGGCGCGCTGCTCATCGCGCTCGCCTGCTTCTCGATCGCCGCGCAGTCAGTGCTCGGCAATATGCCCCTGCCGCTGATCTACCTGACGTGGGCCGGTGCGGGCTTCGGCGTGGGACTGGCCATGTTGCATCTGACGAACTGGGCGCTGGTGTATTCGCCCGCGTCGCAATCGGGCGTCATCAGCGGCGCGACGCAGACCATGCGCATGCTGGGCAGTGCCGCGGTCGGCGCGCTGATGGGCGCGGTGCTCAACGCCATCGGCACGGACCCCGAGCACCTGCGGATGTCGATCACCGCGATCTTCTCGCTGACGGGGCTGATCGCGTTGTTCCCAGCCACGCTCGGGCGGCCGAAAGTCTCGGCCCGTCTGCCGTCCGACTAGCTACGCCTCAGGCTAGGAGCCAAAGATCAGCGTCGCCGCGCCGAGAAGAATGCAGTACGCGGCAAACGGCAGCAGGGCGTTGACCTCCTGCCGCTTGTAGTAGCGCATCAAGAACCAGGTGCTGAGATACGCCATGACGCCCGAGATTGCGCCGGCGAGCAAGGCCGGTCCCAGAAACGCGCGCTCGTCGGGTTGCAGCAGCTTGGGTATTTCGACGAGCCCGGCCGCGAAGATGATCGGCGTCGCCAGCAAGAATGAGAAGCGGGCCGCGGACTGGTGCTCGAGTCCGACCAGCAGGCCACCCACCAGCGTGGCGCCCGAGCGCGAGAAGCCCGGCAGCAGGGCGATGATCTGGCTGGTGCCGATGCCGACCGCCTGCAGCGGCCGCAACAGGACCAGTGTGGCCCTGCCAGCGCGTCGTCGCAGGAACTCGCCGAGCGCCAGCATCACGCCGTTCAGCATCAAGAACACCGCCACCAGCCGCCATTCCGCGAACAACGTCGTCAGGCCGCCGCGGAAGATCAGGCCGACCAGACCCGCCGGGATCGTGCCGAGGACCAGCAGCAGCAGCAAGCGGCGGGACTCGTCACGCGCCGGACTCACCTGACGGTCGAACAGCGACGAGATCAGCAGCCACCAGTCACGCCAGAAGTACAGCAGCAGCGCCAGCGCGGTGAAGACGTGCAGCAGGACGAGGAACGGCAGGAAGGTGGTCGCATTCTGGTCGATCGTCCAGCCGAAGAGGTGGGGAATGACGACGGCGTGGCCGAGGCTGCTCACGGGGAACAGCTCGGTCACGCCCTGGATGACGGCGAGGACGATTGCCTGGAAGAGGTTCATAGCTCCTGTCAGAGCATAACCAAGCTCGGCCGTCACCAGTCGGTGAGCGTCGGCGGGCGGAATTCCGCCGACACCCCGGTTATCTGGCTACGGCCGCGCAGGCAACTGCTGCACCGCCCACTTGTTGCCATCCGGATCGTTGAAGTACACGAAGCGGCCCCAGGCGAGGTCCTGGACGTCGCTGACGGGCACGCCGCGACCGGCCAGGTGCTTGTGGGCGGCTTCGACGTCGGCGACCACCATCTGCAGGCCCTCAACCGAGCCCGGCTGCGCCGCCGTAAGGCCGCGGCCAAAAGCGATCGAGCAGCCCGAACCTGCGGGCGTGAGCTGGACGAAGCGGATCTGTTCGTTGACCGTGTGGTCGTGATCCAGGTGGAAGCCGACCTGGTCGGCGTAGAAGGAACGGGCGCGGTCGACGTCGGAAACGGGCACGATGACGAGCTCTAATTTCCAGTCCATGCCCCAACTGTAAAGTGTATTCAGGCCAGTTCCTGTCCGCATTACACGTCTTGGTACCCTGACCGCCACGCAATTCTGGGAAGTTCACATGGCTACATCTCACCAACCTGCACACGTCGACCTCTCGCGGCGCGCGGTGCTCAAGGGCGTCGCCTCCGGTCTTGTCCTCGCGCCTGGCCTGCTGGCCGCGTGCGCACCGCCGGCGCCAACCAGCAGCCCGCCCACCAGCGGCGCTGGCGCGAGCGGCACCCCCGCGGCGGCCAATGTCCTGCCCACCTACGTCCCGCTGCAGAACGGGCCGAAGCCCGATTACCCCAGCGCCGGCCAGCAGTATGAAGACGGCTGGGACAACTACCCGACCAACCCGATCAAAGCCTGGACCAAGGCTCCGCCCGGCGAGGGCGGCGCGGTCACCGCCCTGAGCAACGGCTTCAATCCGCCCTCCACCCCCTTCGATCAGAACCCGGCCTGGCAGGAAGTCAATCGCCAGCTCAACGCCAACGTGCAGTTCAACGTCATCCAGCCGGTCGACTACGCGACCAAGCTTGCCACGGTCATGGCCGGTCAGGACCTGCCCGACGTCATGCTGTTTCCGGGCGGTCTGAACGTCAACATCGGCGGCGGTGGCGGCGGGACTGCGAACCTGCCCACGTTCTTGCAGACCAAGTGCGCCGACCTCACCCCCTACCTCGCCGGCGACGCGATCAAGGACTATCCCTACCTGGCCGCCATTCCAACGTTCGCCTGGAAGAACTCGGGTTCCGCCTTCAACGGCCACCTGTACATGATCCCGCTCGAGCGCTACGTGGCCGGCCAGGCGCTGTTCAAAAACGTCGAGATCTACGACGCCGAGATCGGCAAGGACTACGTCCCGAAGAATGCCGACGACCTCAAGCGGGTGTTCCAGCAGCTCAATCGGCCCCAGGAGGACCGTTATGCGACGGCCTCCTTCCAGTTGCAGGCGTTCTTCATCACCTTCTACTCGGCCATGTTCGGCGCGCCGAACAACTGGCGCCTCGAATCGAGTGGCAAGCTGACCAAAAACTACGAGACACCCGAATTCAAAGAAGCCATCAACTACGTGCGCGACCTGTACGTGGCCGGGCTGTTCCATCCCAACTCGCTGAATTACGGCGACATCAACGCGGCGCGCCTGAACTTCGTGGGCGGCAGGTTCGTGCTGTACCCCGAAGGCTTTGGCCAACCCTGGCAGGACTTCTGGCGGCGCGGCCTCAAGAACTCCCCGCCCTACAACTTCATCCCGCTGCCACCGTTTCCCGCGCACGACGGCGGTAAGCCACAGCACTTCCTGGGCCCCGGCTTCATCGCCGCCAACGCCTTCAAGCAGGCCAGTCCCGACCGCATCAAGGAGCTGCTGCGGATTATGGACTTCCTCGCCGCGCCGTTTGGCACACAGGAAGACCTGCTACTGCAGTACGGGCTGCCGGACATCCATTACACGCTGGACAGTACTGGCAAGCTGAGCCTCAACGACAGGAGCAACGTCGACGCGAACTACGTCAACTGGAAGTACCTGGTGCAGCACCCGCAGGTGATGTACGTACCGGATATTCCAGGCTACGCGAAGGCGGAGTACGACGCCGAGCACGTGCTGATTCCGGCCGGGGTGAACGATCCAGCGTTTGGCCTGTACGCGCCGACGAATGGCAGCAAAGGCGTCGTCATCCAGCGGACCATGATCGACGGCATCACCGACATCATCGCCGGCCGCCGCCCTGTCTCCGACTACGACCAGCTGGTCAGGGACTGGCAGGACAACGGTGGCGAGCAGATCCGCAACGAGCTCCACGCCGCGCTCGGGCAACAGTAACCGCGCAAGGCTCCCTCTCCCTCTGGGAGAGGGCCGGGGTGAGGGCCGCGAGAGAGAGGCGAACTGACGCGCTACTGCAAATTAGACCAGCCGACGGACTCCCGCGGACCACTCCTCGCGCCACGCGCGAACCTGGGATTGATCCGAGGCTGGCAGGTCGCCGCCGATGACGGTGCCGCTCAGGTTGACGATCTCCTCGGCGAGCGCCAGCGCTTCGGCGCTCAGCGGCTCGCGGACCGACGGGACCGAGGCCCCTGAGGGCACGGGGGCATAGAGCTGGATGTAGTACTTCAGCTTCGGCTCCGTCCCCGACGGGCGGACCGTCACACGGTTGCGCTGGTCTTCGGACAGCACGAACGTCACCATGTCGTCGCCGCTGCCAATCGCGTACGCGGCGCGCGTGGATTTCTCGGGCGCGAGGCGATCCAGCACGCCGACGACCGCGCGGCCGCCCAGCGAAGCGGGCGGCGAACGGCGCAGGCCGAGCATGACCTCGCGCATCACCTGCATCCCCGTCTTGCCTGGCAGCTCGACCAGGTGCTGCAGGTTGCGATAGCAGCCGTACCGCGCGTACAGCTCGTCCAGGTACTGCCAGACCGTGAGGCCGCGGTCCTTCAACGCGGAGGCCATCTCCGCCACGAGCAGCGCGGCGATGGACGCGTCCTTGTCGCGCACGAAGTTGCCAGCCAGGTAGCCGATGCTTTCCTCGGTCGCAAAGAAGTACCCGATCCGGCCGGCGTCTTCGCGCTCCTGGATGATCTGCGCCATCCACTTGAAGCCCACGTTCAGGTCGCTGATCGCCTCGACGCCGAAGCCGCGGGCGATGTCGGCCACCAGCGACGTGGTGACAAACGTCTCGAGCACCAGGTCATTGGGTGAGGTCAGGCCGAGCTCCTTGCGGCGGCTCAGCACGAAATGGGTCAGCGCCGCGCCGACGTCGTCGCCGCGCAGCAGATCGAGCCGCTGATCGCCCGCCGCGCGTCGAGTGGCGACCGCGGCTCGATCCGCATCCGGGTCGGAGCAGATCGCCAGGTCGGCCCCAACGCGCTCGGTAAGCGCAACCGGCATCGCCACGACCTCGCGGTACTCGGGATTGATCAGCTTGCCCGCGGCGGTCGGGAAGCTGGAGTCGGGCTCGAGCTGTTCCGGCACGGGCTGGACCGAAAATCCCGCCCGCTCCAGGACGGGCAGGACATTGGTTTTGCCGGCGCCGTGAATCGCGCCGAAGACGATGGTCGCCGATCGACTGCTCTCGATCGACAGGCTGCCCACGGCTGAGAGATACGCGTCGTCCACGTCTGGGCCCAGGTGCGCGACCCACTCCTCCCCGCCGGACTCCAGCGGCAACCGGTGGATGTCGCGGACCTCAGACACCAGCTGCATGAACTCGCCGTCGAGTGGCGGGACGACCTGGCCGCCGTACGACCAGTAGAACTTGAACCCGTTGTCGGTCTTCGGGTTGTGGGACGCCGTGATCTGCACACCCGCCGTGGCGTGCAGGTGGCGCACGGCAAAGGAGATTTCTGGCGTGCTGCGCACCCCGTCGAACCGAAACGAGCGGATGCTATTGGCGGCGAAGACCTCGCTGCACACCCGCGCAAAGGCGACCGAGCCCTCGCGCGCCTCGTGGCCGACCACGACGCCACCCTGGCGCGCCTCCTCGCCGCGCGCGTCGATGAACTGGCACAGGGCCTGGGCAGCCTCGCCAATCGTGCGCGTGTTGATGCGGTTCGGTCCAGGGCCGATCGCCCCGCGGATGCCACCGGTACCAATATTGATGTGTTTGTAGAAGGCATCTTCGAGCTCGGCCCACTCGCCGCCGTCGACGAGCGACTGGATTTCGGGTCGGAACTCAGCCAGGCTGGGGTCTTCGAGCCACTGCTTCAGATTGGCCAGCGCCTCGGGGCTGAGCTGCGCTTGCCGCTGCAACGAGGTGAGCAGGTCGGTGGCGGCCACACTATGCATGCAGTCTTGAGCGTAACAAAGGACGTCTCAGCCCGCGCTCAGGCCGCTGACGATCACCGAGACGCCCAGGATCACGAGCACGACCGCCAGGCCGCGGCGCACGTGGCGGCCGACATCGGCGCGCGCGCGGCGCAAGCCCAGGCCACTGGCCAGGACCAGCGTGCCGTCGCCGGCGGCCACGCCAAGCAGCAGCGCCAGCGCGGCCAGGAGCGCCGTGCGGGTGCCGCCGGCCTGCAGGGCCGAGGCCATGAGCGAAGAGGCCGCCGTCGCCAGGAACAGCCAGGCCGGCGGGTTGAGGATGACCGCGAGCGCACCGCGAGCCGCGGGCGGGAGCTCGCGTCGCCCATCGTCGGCGCGGGTCGCGGGCCGACTGGCCGCGCGGAAGCCGTCCACCCCGAGGAATACGATGAAGACGCCGCCGACGACCTTCAGCGTGCGCAGCAGCGGGTCGCTCGGCACGGCGATCGACACGCCAAGGGCGAGCGCGACGAGCAGCGCGCCCAGCGTGATGTTGGCGCCGAGCATGGCGCGAAAGCCGCGGGCGATGCCGCCGCGCAGCGCCTCGGCCAGCAAGATGGCCTGGACGGGGCCCGGCGCACCGGCGAGGGCGATGCCCAGGCCGAGGCCGGCGAGTACAGGCGCGTACGTGTCACTCACCAGGCGAAAGGTCGTCGGGACCGGTGGCACGTCTGCGTCACGCAACGGATGGTAGCCGTGACGACGCCCGCAGGCATTTTCGTTAAGTCCCCTATGTGTACGCGCAGTTTCAGGCTGGGCTGGGCGGGCGCCGCGGGGCTGCTCGCGGTACTGGTCCTGTTGGCGCCCGCGGAGGCTCAGACATCGACCATTGCCGCGCAGTCCGGCTGGGGCTACGGCTTCCAGGTCCAGCTCTGGCACTATGACCCCGTCGCTCGATCGAACGTCATCGGCGACGTGAAGCAGGCTGGCTTCAACTGGATCACCGAACAGATGCAGTGGGACGCCATCGAGCTGTCGCCCGGCAATTACGACTGGACCGAGCTCGACCCAATTGTCAATGACGCCAACGCGGCCGGCCTGAACATCATGCTCAGCTTCGCGCATGCGCCCGTGTTCTATCGCACGCCAGCCAGCGGTCTGATGCCAGGCGATCCGACCACCTACGGCGCCTTCCTTGGCGCGGTCGCGTCCCGCTACGCGGGCAAGATCCAGGCCTACGAGTTGTGGAACGAAGAGAACCTGGACCGTGAGGCAGGCACCGGCAACGTCGACCCCACGACCTACCTGCCGCTCCTGGAGACGGGGTACACGAACATCAAAGCGGCCGATCCGAATGCGATGGTCCTGCTTGGGGCTCCGTCGCCGACCAGCTCGGACATCCCTGGTTCGGTCATCGACGACACGACCTATCTCCAGCAGTTGTATGCCATCAATGGCGGCGAAGTGAAAGGCTATTTCGACGTCCTCTCCGCGCACCCGAGCGGCTTCTCCAACCCACCCGACTGCACGCCCGACATGCCGTTCTGCAGCTTGTCGGGCGCCTGGAACACCGACGACAGCTTCTTCGCGTTTACGCGCACCAGCGAATACCACGACATCATGGTCCAGAACGGCGACAGCGCCAAGCAGATCTGGTTCACCGAGTTCGGCTACTGCTCGAATCCCACGCCGCCACCTGGTTACGAATACTGCCGCTATGTCACGGAGGACCAGCAAGCCGAGTTCCTGCAAACGGCATACACGATGGCGCGCAACACGCCCTACGTCGGCGCGATGTTCCAGTGGAACCTGAACTTCCAGATGTCCGTGCCGCAGAGCGACGAAAAATGGGGCTTCGGCATCGTCGGCGCCGACTACAGCGGCCGCCCGGCGTACGGCCGGCTCCTGGGTATGCCCAAGCCGTAAGCCGCGGACGACTCCCTCTCCCTCTGGGAGAGGTGCATAGAATGACGTCTCAGTATGGAGACTCAACACCAGAGAGTCGGATTCAAGGTGCGCGCATGAGCCGCTACCGCGTGCTGTACACCGACCGGGGTGACTACTCGCACGACTTCAGCCTCGAAGAACCGATCTACGCGGCAATTGACGCCGAGATCGTCGACGCACGCCTGGACCACAACGCCATCGACTGGGACAGGTACACGCGGCTCCTGTCTGACGCCGATGCGCTCATCTGCTTCCGCATGCCGGTCGATCGTCGGGCACTCGACGCGGCGCCCAAGCTCAAGGTCGCCGTGCGTGCCGGTGTGGGGTACGAGAACTTCGACCTGGGCGCTTTTGCACAACGTGGAATCCCCGCCTGCAATGTGCCGGACTATGGCAGTGAGGAAGTGGCGCTCCACGCGCTGTCGATGATGCTGGCGCTACGTCGGCGCGTGGTGTACTTCGACCGCACGCTGCGCGAGGGCTACTGGCGCGGCGCGCCCGGCAACCTGCCGATGTGGCGGCTGACCAATCAGACTGCTGGCATCGTCGGCCTCGGGCGCATCGGCAAGGAATTCGCCAAACGCGCGCGGGTGCTGTTCGGTACCGTGCTCGCCTGCGACCCGTACATTCCGGCCGAAGCGTTCACTGCGGCGGGCGTGAAATCCGTCAGCCTTGACGAGCTGCTTCGACGGGCCGACAACGTCACCCTGCACGTGCCGCTGTCCACGCGGACTCGCCACCTCATTGGCGCGCGCGAGCTCGGATTGATGAAGCCAACCGCGGTGGTGGTCAATACCTCGCGTGGCGCGGTGGTGGACCAGATGGCGCTGGCGGATGCGCTCAGGTCCGGCACGATCGAGGGCGCCGCGTGCGACGTCTGGGAATATGAGCCAGCGAAATTGGATCACCCGCTGTTCAAGTGCGACAATTTCATCGGCTCGCCCCACGTGGCGGGCCTGTCCGTCGAAGGCCAGAACGACAATCGGACCAAGCAGGCGCAGGAAGTAGTGCGGGTGCTCTCGGGTGAGCCGCCGCGCAACCCGGTGGTGCCGGAGGACTGAGCATGACGGTTGGTGTGGAGCAGTCGAGGATCACGACGATCGAACAACTCGAGGCGCTGTACGGTGAGCCCAGCCAGGCGTCACGGGTCAAGGAAGTGTCGTGGATCACGCCGCACTATCGAGCGATGATCGAGGCTTCGCCGTTCGCGGTGCTGGGCACGAGCGGACCGGAGGGTCTGGACTGCTCGCCGCGCGGCGATCTGCCGGGTTTCGTGCGGGTTGCCGATGACAAGACGCTGCTGCTGCCCGACCGCCGCGGCAACAACCGGGCGGATTCGCTGCGCAACATCATTCGCGATCCGCGGGTGGCGCTCTTGTTTTTCCTCCCGGGGCTCGACTATACGCTGCGCGTGAACGGCCGTGCGTATCTCAGCACGGACTCCGGGTTGCTCCAGTCATTCGTGATGGAGGGCAAGGCGCCCCGGTGCGTGGTGGTCATCGAGGCGGACGCGGTATTTTTCCAGTGTGCCCGGGCGCTGCTGCGCTCCGACCTGTGGAACTCGGCGAAGCACCTCGACCCGAGCCAGTTGCCCACCAGCGGCCAGATCCTGGCCGCGCTGAGCAACGGCACGTGCGGCGGCGAAGCCTACGACAAGGATTGGCCCACCCGCGCCCGCAAGAGTCTGTGGTAGGTCGCGAAGCAATCTGTAGCTGCGCGTAACAAGTTCAGAAAAAAACTGTCGACGTGTTTAGTGGACTTGCTTGTGTTTGGCGCCGCCGCGACGTAGCGACGCGCTCTCGCCTGAGAGCGTCGGCGGCTGGGTCGAGACGATGGTCCAGCGCGTATCGCCGATCAGCACCAGGGTGCGGGTCGCGTCCACGACCGCGGCGGCGGGCGAGACTTTCAGTTGTGCCAGGAGCGCCTCGACGGCCGCCTGTCGCGTTTCGGCTTGGAGCTGAAACTCGCGTCCGGTGCGCCGCTGGCCTTCCAGCTCGATCGCCTTGAACGTAGCTGACCTCCTCAGTTGGCGGCGGTCAGCCCACGGTCCTGCGCCGACTGGACGAACGAGTTGTCGATGATCGTGCTCGGATCGAAGCCGTTCAGCCGGTCGTTCGATTGCGCCAGCAGCTCCAGCGAGTCGCTGAACGCCGCGGGCCGCACCCACGGCACCACCGCGTAGACATTCGCCACGCCCCACTGCGCCGTCTGCGTCGCCGTATCGGAGTCGAGATTCAGCCACTTCGCCAGCGACAACGAGCCGACATCCGGACGCGAGCGCACCTCGTTGAGCCCCTGGATCTCCGCGTCCACGAAGCGCTGGACCAGGTCGCGGTTGGCATCTCGCCAGTCACGGCGGACCACCATCGCATTGTTCAGGTTGGGTAGACCACTGGCGGCCAGGTTGTACAGGGACGGGAAGCCGGCCGCTTTCAACGGCAGCGACGTCGGCGGCGCATCGACTTCCGCCTGGATTGCCCCGCTCTGCAGAGCGGCGGATCGGTTCTGGCCGTTGCCGACCGCGATGATCGTCACGTCGGTGCTGGGGTCCAGTCCGAAGTGCTTGAGCACCACGCGCGTCGCAACGTCGGACGACGAGCCGAAATTGCTGATGCCAATCGTCTTGCCCTTCAACTGGCTGGGATCGGTGATCGACGGGTCCACCAGCAGCTCGTACGGGTAGACGGCGATGGGGTCCGCCAGCACCACCAGGTCGGCGCCGGTGGTCACCGCGCCCAGGATGTCCGATCCGCCCAGGAAGGCGATGTTCGTCGAGCCGGACAGCAGGCCCGCAACGCCACTGGTGCTCGGAATGTACTGGGCGTCCACCTGGATGTCGTTCTGGGCGAAATAGCCATTGTCGATGGCGGTCCACAGCGGCAACGGACTGGACGACATCTCCGAATAGCTGACGAGCACGTGCGTTGGCGAATCTGCCTGCGCCACGCCGCCGAAGACCATCGACAGCGCCAGCAGCAGCGTCGCGAACACGATCACCAGCCTGCCGCGCACGCCACCCGCGCTCAGCTTCTGCTGGGCGGCGCCCGCCTCCGAAGGCGGAACGGTCTGCGCCACTCGGAGCGTCAGCGCGCCCGAGGCCACCTGGTCCGCCAGCCCCTGCAGCGCGGCCTGATTCTGGGCGTAGTCGCTCACCCGCACCTGGTGGACGTGGATGCCGCGCTCGGGTTCGCCCTCGAACGCGCGGACGGCCGCGACATGGCCTCCGTCTCGCACGCAGCCGAGAATCGGGCGGCCGATCACGGCCGCGTCGAGCACGCCGTCCACGCCTTGCGGCGCGATCTTGCGCACGGCGGAGGCCAGGTCGGCGTCGCGCGCGACGAAGTCCTGCGCGCCGAGCCCGCGCACCAGCGCCTCATCGGACGCGGCCGAAACGCCGACCACCCGCAAGCCGTCGGCCACGCCGAGCTGGACGCCGTAGCCGCCAACGGCGCCTGCCGCGCCCGTGACGAGCAGTGTCTGGCCTCGGGCCAGGCCCATCAGGTCCAGCGCTCGCCGGACCGTGAGGCCATTCATCGGCAGGGTGGCGGCCAGTTCCAGGCTCACGCCCTCCGGCACGCGCACGACGGAATTGGAAGGCACCACCGCGTACTCGGCTTGCGCTCCGCGGCCGGTCCGCATCGGCACGACGATGGCCAGCACTCGCTCGCCGACCTGCCACGGGCCGCCCTGTCCCGCGGCGTCGACGGTGCCGGCCAGCTCCATCCCCGCGACATACGGCGGAGTCAGTTTTTGCAGCTCCGCGGCGCGGCCTCCGGAGCGCATGCCAATGTCCGTGGGATTGACGGTTGCCGCCGCGACGCGTATGCGAACCTCGCCCGGGCCGGGCTCTGGCACCGGCAGGTCCGCGACCTGCATCACTTCGGGTCCTCCGAAGCGCGAAAACGCGACGGCTTTCACAACCCGCCTCCGTCCAGGACCTCGAGGACGCGTTCCGCGGTCAGCGGAATCTGGGTGACCCGCGCGCCGCTGGCCGCCGCGACCGCGTTGGCAACCGCCGGCGCGACGCTGGTGTTGGTCAGCTCACCCGCCGCTTTGCCGCCCAGCGGTCCGGGTCCGGATGCGGGGTCGTGGATGAGGACCGTTCTGAAGGGCGGCGTGTCCATCGGACACGGCAACTTGTAGTCGCCCAGGGAGGGAGTCGTGATGCGGCCGTCCTCGACGCTCAGCTCCTCCATGAGCGCGGCGCCGATGCCGAACATCAGCCCGCCATCCAGTTGGCCCTGGTGGGCGACCGGATTGATGATCGTGCCCACATCGGCCACCAGCAGCACGTCGTCGATGGTCACGCTGCCGGTTTCGCGATCGACGCCGGCCTGCACCACGTAGCCGGCAAACTCGAAGTCGCCCGGCTCGCCCGCTTTGTGCGTGCCGTCGTACGCGCCGCGGACCTCGACCGGCGGACCCTTGGCGATCTCGTCGGCCACTTCCTCGAACGCCGCCGAGGTGTCGCCGACCACAAAACGGTCTTCCTCCAGGCGGACCTCGCCGGCCGGCCAGCCCATGGCTTCGGCGGCCAGCTCCTCCAGGCGCGTCTTCATCTCGGTCGCGCCGGCCTGTGCGGCGCGGCCCAGGATGTGCGTGGTGCGCTGCCCGCCCACACCCGGATCCGGCGCGGGTCCAGACGTATCCGCGTGACGAATCACGACCCGTCGCGGATCGACGGACATCACCGCGGCGGCTACACGACGCAGCACGGTATACGCGCCGCCGCCCTGGTCGGCGACACCGGTGATCACTTCCACTTCGCCGCCTTCCAGCAGCCGCATCACCACCGCAGTCGCGCCCGCGCCGATGTGCCGCACGCCGAGCGAGACGCCGCGGCCGTGTCCCGCCGGCAACGGGCTGTGCCAGTTGGATTCGCGTTCCAGCGCATCGAGCACTTCGACCGCACGGGCGCGGTGGACGCGCTCACCGGTCACGCTAGGCTCGCCATCCCGCAGCGCATTGCGACGCCGCAATTCAATCGGGTCGATACCCAGCGCGGAGGCAATCATGTCGACGTGGCATTCGCTGGCGAACATGGATTGGGGATCGCCCGGCGCGCGCATCGAGCCGCCCGGAATGCTGTTGGTGTACACCGCTTTGGCTTCGAGTCGCGTGACCGGCACGTGGTAGGCCGTGAGCGTGTTGTGGGCCGGCACCACCAGCGCCGGACTGACTTTGCCGGCCGCGTAGGCGCCGCCGTCGATGATCGCCTCGGACTCGTGGGCCAGGAACTTGCCATCGCGACTGACCGCGGTCCGCAGGCGCATGATCGCCGAATGACGCGAGTTGCTGGCTTGCAATTCGTCGGCGTACGTCATCACGGCTTTGATCGGTCGACCAGTAGCGCGCGCTAGGAAGTAGCCGGTGAACTCGTCGATCGACAGACCCTTGCCGCCGAAGTCACCCCCGATGAACGTGGTGTCGATGACGATGCGAGATTCCGGTAGATCCAGGGCAGTCGCCAGTTGCTGACGGACCGCCGCCGGCGATTTGTTGGTGTTGACGATGCGGACGCGGTCCTCCTCGTCCATCCACACCACGCACGCGCGCGGCTCCAGGAAACCCTGGAATTCGCGAGCGGTGGAAAAAGTGTGCTCGAAGACGTGATCCGCGCGCTGGAAAACCGCCTCCAGCGTTTCGCCCGTCTCGGATTTCTCCACGACCGAATATCCGTGCATGTTCGGATGGGACGTCTTTGGCCGTTTCCCACCACTCAGAACCTTGTACGAATCGACGTCCGGGTGCAGGATGGGCGCGTCATCGTCGAGCGCATTGTCCAGGGTGACCAGGGGCAGATCCTCATACTCGACCTGCACCCGGCGGGCGGCCTCCTCGGCGATCTCGCGCGACTCGGCGGCGACGGCGGCCACACGGTCGCCGACGATGCGCACGCGGTCCTTCGCCAGGGCCGGCCAGTCCAGCAGCCTGCGCCCGACACACACGTCGCCGATGTCGGCCCCGGTCAGGACGGCGTGGACGCCAGGCAGGTCGCGAGCGGCGGAGGTATCGACTGACACGATCCGCGCGTGCGGACGATCGCTGCGCGTGTACGCCATCCACAACATGCCCGGCATGTTGAGGTCGGCGGTGTAGCGCGCCGCGCCCGTGACCTTGAGCGGACCTTCGACGCGGTACTCCGGTTCGGCCAACAGTGCTGGTTGCTCGAGGACCTGCATCAACGGACTCCCACTGCCTCGCGCGGCACCGGTTGTGGACCTGCTTCGGCGGCGGCGAGGATGCTCTCGACGATCTTGTAGTACCCGGTGCAGCGGCACAGGTTGCCCATCATCCAGTGCTTGACCTCATCGGAGGTCGGGTGCGGATTTTCCTGCAGCAGGGCCGTTGCGGCGATGATCTGGCCCGGCGTGCAGATACCGCACTGGAAGCCGCCGAAGCGGATGAAGGCGTCCTGCAGCGCGGTCAGGTGCTCCTCGTCGGGCGCCAGGCCCTCGATGGTGGTGACGCGGGCGCCCTCGACGCATACCGCCGGCAGCAGGCACGCGCTCATGACCTGGCCATCGACCAGCACGCTGCACGCGCCGCACACGCCAACGCTGCAGCCCTCCTTCGTGCCCGTGAGTCCGAGGTCGTCGCGCAACAGGTCGATCAGGCGGCGGTTCGCGCGTATGGACACCTCGCGCGGGACTCCGTTGAGCTCAAAGCGCACGACGTGCGAGTTTGCCATGGTCACCTCCCCATCCTACTGCTCTGATGTACCCTGCCTACGGTCAATGTCACGTCTGGTCGCCGTCCTGGTTGGCGCAGCGGTCGCGCTCGCGCTGCTCGCCCCGCTGGCATCGGCCGACCCGTTGACTGGCGCCGTCGACACCCCGCCATCGCCGGCAAGTGCGTCGCGCATCTCGGCGGCCGACCCGCTGAATGGCGGTTTTCTGGTGCTCAACATGCACGGCATGTTGTTTCACCCCGACACCACCGACATTGGCGAGGACCTGAACTACGCGCGCTGGCTGGGCGGTGGCATCGTGCGCGTGTTTGCCACCGACAGTAGCGGTAGCCACGCCTGGGATGGGGCGCGCGTTGGAGCGCGCATTGCCGAGATCGCGCCGATGCTGCGAGCGGCTCACCTGCGGCTGATCGTCGCGCTGGTCAACAACCACGCGGCCGTGCCCGGCGAATCGCCCGGCAGTGTTGGCTGGATGGACAATTACGTCCAACTCCTGCTGCCGTTCTACACGACCAACTGGCGTGGCGCGTATTACACCTTCGTTCACGACCTGATCTCGACGGTCGAGATCTCCAACGACCAGGACGTGATCTATGCCTGGGAGCTGGGCAACGAGCTTCACACCCCCCGGCAGCCTGACGCGTTGATTCCGTTCATCTCGCAAGACGCGGCCTACGTGCGCCAGCTCGATCCCGTAACGCCGATCTTTCCAGGCACCATGGGCGCCAACCACGTGGAGCCGGGAAACCCCAGTTCGTCCATCGCGCGCTGGCTGTACTGCGAAGCGCCGGTGGACGCGTACACGCTGCACGCGTACGACTGGGTCAGCCGTCAACGTCCCGGCGACATGCCCATCGACTGGGACCTCGACAACATCGTTTCCCAGCCCTGCGACAATGGCCGCCGCTTGCCGGTGATTGTCGAGGAGCTCGGTACCTCGCGTGCCCTGCCGGGGGTGTACACCGCCGACGACGAGGCCGGCCGACTGCAGCAGGAGCAGCGCCAGATCGCGTTCGTGCGGGGTAATCCACAGGTGATCGGCTGGGGCGTGTGGAATGCCGAGAGTCCGCGCCTGGTGGATCGCACGTTCGTCGACACGCGGCGCGGTTTGACCTCGTATGGCTCGAGCCAGCAGGGCGGCGGATCGTGTTACGACCCGCGCCCGGACCCCGCACCCGGCGTACGCTGCCAGCTCGAACAGGTGCTGCGGGGGTCACATTTCGCGCGCGTCGCCGCGACCAACACCTGGACGGCCAGCCCGGGCAACACCAGCACGGACCCGCTTCAGGGACAGGTCGATCCGTTATCCGGCGGGGACCTCGGCGCCAGCACGCTCACCCTCAACGGCTGGCTCGTGGACCCGGACGCGAGCGGTTCGACCGGCATCGACGGGCTCGACGTCTATCAGGGCAGCGATCCAACCACCGCTACCTTGCTGACCGGTGCCCAGCTTGGGCTGACCCGTTCCGATCCGGCGTCGATCGTCGCCAATCCGGATTGGGCCAGGCCCGGCTTTTCGATCAACCTGCCGCTCGACAACCTGCCAGCCGGACCCACCACCCTGACGCTGGCGGCCCGCACCCACAATCGCGGCACCTGGCTCAGCAGCCTGGCCGTCGTGGTTCCCAACCTTGGCTCGATCCTTCCGCCGGTGATTGCCGTCGCGTCGGCGCCAACACCGTCCGTCGCGACGCTGCCAGCCGCATCCTTCCGCGCGGAGGTGGAGTCGCCGCAGCCGAACGACCAGGTCAGCCGCAGTTTCGTCGTGCAGGTGCTGGCGCAGGGCGCGGACCACGTCGACATCTACCTGGAGCCTGACCGCGACTTCGGCGGACACCTGGTGGGCTCGGCCACCGTGCCGATCGGGGTCGCCGCGAACAATCCCGTGAAGATCCTGGTGAACGCTCCGCCCGAGGGTCACACGTTGTACGTGCACGTGGGCTCGTCCGTCTCTGGTCAGCAACAGGTGCTGACCGTTCCGATCGTGGTTCACTCCTGACAGACGTGGCGTCTCGGCTTCGAATCGCCACCGTGTGCTTACTGACCCTGCTGGTGGCGGCATGTTCGGCGCCCACTCCGCCGCCGGCCGCCGCCCCTCCAGCCCCGAGGCTGACTCCGACTGTCGCGGCCCCGGCCACGCTGGCGCCGACGCCGGTGCCGACGGCAACGCAACCACCGGCGCCAACCGCCACGTCGCGCCCGGCGGCGCCGGCGACTCCCAAACCCGTTTCGCAACTGGACTACGGCGTGCACATGTTTATCGAAGACCATCCCGCGACCACCCGCCGCGACCTGCAGATGGCCCTCGACGGCGGCTTCCACTGGCAGAAAAGCCTGTTCCAGTGGCGCGAGATCGAAGGCGCGGGCAAGGACCAGTTCGACTGGCGCGATTCGGATCGCGTCGTACAGGCCAGCAATGCTGCTGGCTTGAAGATTATCGCTCGCCTGGACTTCGAACCGGACTGGGCGCGGGCCGATCACGCGCACAACGGTCCGCCTGACAACTACCAGGATTACTGGGACTTCGTCTGGGCGTTCGTGACGCGCTATCGCACCGACTCGCGCATCGGACACGTGCAGGCGATCGAGGTCTGGAACGAACCAAATCTCGATCGCGAGTGGGGCAACCAGATCATCAACGCCGAGTCGGCCGCCGACTACGTGCGCCTGCTGGACGGCGCCTATCAGGCCGCGCACGCCGCCGACCCGGACATCGTGGTCATTTCGGCGGGTCTGTCGCCCAGCGGTGTGACGAACGGTCACTCCGCCGACGACGTCCAGTACCTGAAATGGATGTACGCGGCCGGTCTGTCAGGCAAATACGACGTGCTCGGCGCGCACGCCAACACCGAAGCACCGGACCCCGCGGCGCAACTGGGCGCGCTCGACCTGTTTCCCGACGGCAGCTTTTATTTCCGACGTGTCGAGCAGTTGCGCCAGGTCATGGTCGACAACGGCGACGCTGCCAGGCAGATCTGGTTGACGGAGTGGGGCTGGACTGCCGACACGGTCCACCCGGACTACAGCTGGTTTGCCGTCAGCGAGGACAGAAAGGCCAGCAACCTGATCGAAGCCTTCCAGTATGCGCGCGAGTACTGGTCGCCGTGGATTGGCGTGATGTCCGTGTGGACGCTCCCCGATCCATCGTGGGACAGGACGCGCGAGGAGTACTGGTGGGCGATCGCCGATCCGGATGGCAAGCCGCGGGCCGCCTACAGCCTGATCCGCACGGACCGCCAGAACGGGATACTACCGTAGACGGACCGGCATCCTTTTGATGCCGTTGATGAAGTTCGAGCGCAGCCGCTCGGGTTTACCGTTCAGCTCGATGCGCGGGTAGCGGGCGAAAAGCTCCTCGAACATCACGCGGATCTCTTTCCTGGCAAACTCGGCGCCCAGGCAGTAGTGCTCGTGATGGCCGAATGCCAGGTGGTCGTTCGGCGAGCGGGTGATGTCAAAGCGGTACGGATCCGTAAAGACGTCTTCGTCGCGATTCGCCGATGGATACCACATCAGCACCGACTCGTCGGCCTGCATTTTCTGCCCACGCACCTCGACCTCGGCGGTGGTCCGCCGCGCCATGTGGTGCAGGGGCGACGTCCAGCGCAGGATCTCGTCGACGGCGCTGTCGAGCAGCGACATGTCCGCCTGCAGCCGCGCCCGCTCCTCAGGATGCTCGCACAGCACCCACAGCCCACCCGAGATCGCGTTCCGCGTCGTTTCGTTGCCAGCCACGACGAGCAGGAAGCAAAACGCGAGGATGTCGGATTCGCTCAGCTTCTCGCCGTCAACTTCCGATTCCATCAGCACGTTGACCAGGTCATCGCCCGGCGTCTTGCGGCGTTCTTCGAGCAAGTCGCGAAAGAACTCGGTCATCTTGAGGCGTCCGGCCAGAGCGGTCCGGCTCCGCGCTGCCAGTGTCCCGCGCTCTTCTTCGGCCAGCACCTGCGCCTGGTACTCCGGGTCCGCGGCGCCCAACGTCAGGTTGGTGAGTTGAAACATGAGCGGCCAGTCCGGCTCGGGCACGCCCATCAGCCCGCAGATGACCGCCAGCGGCAGTTGACTGGCGACGTCGAGCACGAAGTCGCACTCGGCGCGGTCCGCCAGTCGGTCCAGAATGTGGATCGCGATCTCCCGAATTTTCGGCTCCATCGCGTTCACGGCGCGCGGCGTGAAGCCGCGATTGACCAGTCGACGCACCTTGACGTGGCGCGGCGGGTCCATGGTGATGATGCTGACGCCGCCCGGCTGCGTGAGGGCGTTGGGGTTGTTCTCGGGGTCGCGCAATCCAGGCCCGGTGATGCCCCTGGTCGAGCTGAAGAGCTCGGGATGCGACGACACGAACTTGACGTCCTCGTACTTGAGCACGTTCCAGAAGCCCCTGAGCTCGGCGTCGCCTTCATTCCAGTAGACCGGCGCTTCATGGCGCAGCGTGCGCAGCACCTCGTGGGCCTGTCCGCGCTCGAAGATGTCGAGATCCAGGAGGTTGATGTTGTCGACGACGGTCACGCGTTCCCCCAAAAATCTGTGAAGCCCTGATCCTACATCGAGTTCAGGACCCGCCAGACCTTTTCCGAGGTCAGCGGAAAGTCGAGTTGTTCGACGTCCGCGCCCGCTCCCACCAGGGCATCGACCACCGCGTTCGCCAGCGCCGGTGGAGCGCCGACGGTCCCGCTCTCGCCCAGACCTTTGGTGCCGAGCGTGTTGAACGGCGCCGGCGTGCACGTTTCGCCGACCAGGAACGGCGGCAGATCGCTCGCGCGCGGAACGGCGTAGTCGCCGAAGGCGCCAGTCAGCAGCGTGCCGTTTTCGTCGTAGACCATCTCTTCGAACAGCGCCTGCCCGAAGCCCTGGGCGATGCCACCCACGATCTGGGCAGTGGCGAGGAGGGGGTTGACGATGACGCCGGCGTCGTCGACGGCGACGAACTTCTCGACCGTCACGCTGCCCGTGTCACGGTCGATCGACACCGCCGCCAGGTGGGTGCCGTACGGATACGTGGTGTCTGGCGCATAGCGCTCGTTTGCGCTGAGCCCGGGCTCCATGCCTTCCGGCAGGCGCGCCGGATCGTACGCCGCCGCGACGACCTCGGTGAACTCGACTCCACGACCCGGCACGCCGGTCGGGAAGAAGCTGGACCCGTCGAAGTCCACCTCGTCGGCTTCGACCTCGAGCAGGTGCCCGGCCACTGTCTTCATCCGATCCACGACTTTGCCGGCCGCAATCTTGGCCGCGCCGCCGCCGTGGGTCATGCTGCGGCTGCCGAACGTGCCGACTCCGGGTGGCACCCGCCGACTGTCACCCTGAACCACCTTTACCCGATCGGGCGTCACCTGGAACGCGTCGGCCACCACCTGGGCAAAGGACGTGTGATGCCCCTGACCGTGCGACAGCGACCCTGATTCCAGCACGATCGAGCCGTCGGGCTCGACGCGGACGCGGCCGCTCTCGAAGCCGGCGCCGCCGGCCGGCTCGACGAACGTGCACACGCCAATCCCGTACACGCCTCCCTCGGCGCGCCGCTGGTCGCGTTCGCGCAGTAGCCGCGGGTAGCCTGCCAGCTCGAGCGCGTGATCGAGCGTCAGCGCGTAGTCGCCCGAGTCGTACTGGTTGCCGATGGGTGTCGTGTACGGAAAAGCGTCGGGCGGAATGAAGTTCATGCGGCGGATCTCGAGCGGATCGAGACCCAGCTCTCGCGCGGCCGCGTCGACGACGCGTTCGGCGATGAGCGCCGCCTCTGGCCGGCCCGCGCCACGATACGGACCCGTCGGCGCTCGATGCGTGAACAGGCCGACCGCCGTGCCGCGCGCGACCTTCACGTCGTAGGCGCCCGTCATCATCCGCGGACCGCCGGTTGGAATCATCGGCGTGACGCCGTACAGGTAGGCGCCCAGGTTGCCCAGATTGCGCGAGCGCATGGCCAGCAGCTTGCCTGCGCGTGAGAAGGCGGCCTCCACGAACGCCACCTGGTCGCGGCCGGCCATCATCGTGAGGAAGTCGTCCGATCGCGTCGCCGACCAGCGGACCGAGCGTTTGTGCTCGTGGGCGAAGTACATGGCCAGGAGCTCTTCGCGATACGGAGTGCCCTTGGCGCCGAAACCACCGCCCACGTCCAGCGCCAGCACGTCGAAGTCCTCGGCCGGCAGGCCAAGCGCGGTGCGGGCATTGCTGGGCGAGGCGAACGTCTGCTGGTGCGAGGGGTGCACCAGGAAGCGGTCCTGCTCGGGCAGGTACTCGACGGCAATGACGCGGGGCTCCATCGTCACGGGGTTGATGCGCGGGCTCTCGACACGCAGTTTCACCACGTGGTCCGCGCCCTTGAACGCCGCGGCGACTTCGTCCTCGGAGGAGCCGTAGGTCACCTCGAAGGCCACGTTGGTGCCGAGCTCGGGATGGACGAGCGGCGCCCCGTCCGCTTCTGCCTCTTCCACGCCCGAGACAACCGGCAGTGGCTCCCATTCGGCCTCGATCAGGTCCGCCGCGTCGCGCGCGCGCATCGGGTCGTCGGCCAGGACGGCCGCCACCGCCTCGCCCGTGTAGCGCGCCTCGTCGACCACCAGCAGCGGATGATGCACGTCCTTCACGTTGGGCACGAACGGCGCGACCGCCACTGCGCCGAGGGTCGCCACGTCCTTGCCGATCAGCACGTCGACCACGCCCGGCGCTCGCCTGGCCTGTTCGACGTCGATCGCCACCAGCCGCGCGTGCGGGTACGGACTCCGATACACGCCAACGTGCAGCAGGTCCGCCAGGTGGACGTCTTCTACGTACTGCCCCGCGCCCGTGACCAGCCGTCGGTCCTCAAAGCGGCGGAGCGGCTTGCCGATCCAACTCACCGTGACAGGGTACCCGTCGAGAGGCCGCTAGGCTGGAACCATCTCCGCGAACTGCTGCTGGTACAGGCTGAAGTAGTGCCCGCGCTCGGCCAGGAGCGTCCGATGCGTGCCGCGCTCGATGACGCGGCCGCCGTCGAGCACCAGCACCTGGTCCGCCGCGCGGATCGTCGACAGGCGGTGGGCGATGACCAGCGAGGTGCGCCCGGCCAGCAGCTTGCCGAGCGCTTGCTGGACCAGCAGCTCGGTTTGCGAGTCGATGTTGGAGGTCGCCTCGTCCAGGATCAGCACGCGCGGATCGGCCAGCACCGCGCGGGCGATGGCGATCAGCTGACGCTGACCCAGCGACAGATTCGCGGCGCGCTCCAGCACCGGCGTTTCGTAGCCGTCGGCCATGCGCATGATGAACTCGTGGGCATTGGCCACCTTGGCGGCGGCGATGATCTGGTCCTGGCTCGCCTCGGGCCTGCCGTAGCGGATGTTGTCGCCAATGCTGCCCGAGAACAGGAAGTTGTCCTGCAGCACGAGCCCGATCGACGAGCGCAGCGTCTTGAACGACACCTCGCGCAGGTCGTAACCGTCGAGCAGGACCGCGCCCGCCACCGGGTCGTAAAAACGGCACAGGAGCGAAGCGATCGTCGTCTTGCCCGCGCCAGTGTGACCCACCAGGGCGATCATCTCGCCTGGATCGGCATGGAAGCTGACGTCGTCGAGCACCGGCTCGCGCCCATAGGAGAAGGTCACGTCGCGGAACTCCACTTCGCCGCGGACGTGCGGGATAACCACGGGCTCCTGAGCCTCGTGGATGGTGATCGGCTCGTCGAGGAGCTCGAAGACCTTCTCGGCAGCCGCCGTGGCCGCCTGGAGCTGGTTGTAGAACTGCGTCAGGGTGCGGATCGGCTGGAAGAAGCGGGTGATGTACGCCAGGAAGGCGACCAGCACGCCGAGTGTTACTTCGCCGCCGTTGACCATCAGCCAACCGCCGTAAGCGATGACGGCGACGGTCGCCGCGGCGTTGCACAGCTCCACGATCGGCAGCAGCATCGACGACAGCGTGTTGGCTTTGATATTGGCGACGCGGTTGTCTTCATTGAGGGCGTCGAACTGTTCGAAGCTCGCGTCCTCGCGCGCGAAGGCCTGCACGACGCGCACCCCGGCGAAGGACTCGGCGAACTCACCGGTCAGCGTGGCGATAGTGATGCGTGAACGACGGTAGGCGACCTTCGCCTTTTCGGTGAAGATCCAGACCGCGATCACCATCAGCGGCATGACGGCGAACGTCACCAGCGCGAGTTTGGGCGCCAGGATAACCATGGCCATGACGGTGAACGTGAGTGTCAGCACGTCGCTCAGCGCCTGCACGATGCCATTGCTGAGCAGCTCATTGACCGTCTGGACGTCGTTGATGACGCGCGACACGACGACGCCGGCTGGCGTCTTGTCGAAGTACTGCAGCGGCAGACGCTGGATGTGGCGCACCATGTCGCTGCGCATGGACTGCAGCATGCGCTGGCCCACGACGGTCATGACCTGGAACTGGGCCCAGTTGGCCAGGAACGAGCCGAAATAGGCCAGCAGTGTGAGCCCCAGGAACACGGTCATGCCGATGTAGTCGCCGGTCGAGACGTAATTGTCGATGGCGACCTTGGTCCAGATTGGGCCGATGGTGAGCAGCGCGGCCTGCGCGAAGGTCATTAGCAGCGAGAAGGCAACGCCGCCGCGGTACGGCCGGACGTAGGTCAGGGCGCGCCTGGTGATATGTGGGTCGTAGACGGCGCCGTCGACGTCCGCGACGTTGGCGAGCATGCCGGGGCCGGGGCCACCGCCGCCCCGATTCATGCCGCCGCCCCAGCCGCCTCCTCCGCCGCCGCCGCCCATCATGAGACGAGCTCCTTCTCGGACAGCAGCTCTTCGGCCTCGTCGATCAGCTCCTCGTCGGCCGCCTGGCTGATCGCCGGCACCTCGTTAGGCTCGGCCAGCTGACTGGCGTGGATGTCGCGGTAGACACTGCTGGTCTCCAGCAGCTCCTCGTGCGTGCCCTGGTCCACCAGCTTGCCCCGCCTGAGCACCAGGATCGTGTCGGCGGCGCGCACGGTCGACAGGCGGTGGGCAATCACGAACGTGGTTCGCCCCCGCATCAGGTCGACGAGCGCGGCGCGGATGAGTCGCTCGGTGGCGGCGTCCACGGCCGACGTGAACTCGTCGAGGATCAGGATCCTGGGATCCATCAACAGCGCCCGCGCGATGGCGACGCGCTGCTTCTGACCACCAGACAGCGACACGCCGCGTTCGCCCACGAGCGTCTCATACCCCTTCGGCAGGCGAGCGATGAATTCGTCGGCGCGCGCCATGCGAGCGGCCCAGTTGATGTCGTCGTCGGTGGCGTCGACCTTGCCGAAGGCGATGTTGTCGCGGATCGAGCCCGAGAACAGGGTGGTTTCCTGCATCACGATGCCGATCTGGCGGCGCAGCTCGTTGAGATTCACCTCGCGAATGTCGATACCGTCGATGAGCACCCGCCCCGCGCTCACGTCGTAGAAGCGCGGGATCAGATTGGCCACGGTCGTCTTGCCCGAGC
This sequence comes from Chloroflexota bacterium, assembly GCA_019247515.1. Lineage (GTDB taxonomy): Bacteria > Chloroflexota > UBA6077 > UBA6077 > CF-72 > CF-72. The sequence continues at coordinate 27,047 of JAFAOS010000398.1, forward strand.
CCGTCGCGCCGACGAGCGCGATGGTGTGGCCGGGTTCGACCTTGAAGCTGACGTTCTCGAGGACCGAACGGCCGGGGTGGTATTCGCAGGTGACGTTGTCAAACTCGACGTCACCGCGCAGCGCGGGCAGCGGGACCGGGTCTGGCGGGCTCGAGACGGCAATGGGCGTGTCCAGGACCTCGACGATGCGCTCGGAGGACGCCGCCGCGCGCGAGGCCATCGACATCAGGAAGCCGCCCTGGCGAACCGGGCCGATGATCTGCAGCAAGTACGCGTAGAACGCGACCAGCTCGCCAATCGACAGCTGGTTATTGATGACCAGCAGACCGCCCACCCACAGCAGGACGATCGTCGCGCCGTTGGCGATGAAGTTCAGCAGCGGGGTGTTGAACGACTGGATGCGCGTCGAGACGTAGTAGCGCTGGTACAGGTTTTCGTTCTCGCGATCGAACTGGTCGATCTCGCGCTGCTCCTGGCCAAAGGCCTTGACCACGCGGGCGCCGGACGCGTTGTCCTGGACGAGCGTGGCGACCACCGCCACCTGATCCTGGATGGAGCGGAACAGCGGGCGCATGGCCTTGCTGAACCACGCCGCGCGCCAGTACAGCAGCGGCAGGATGAAGAACGACAGGATGGCCAGCTTCCAGTTCATTGCGATCAGCGCGATCGAGACGCCGACCACCAGCAGCAGCAGATTGAAGATCATCAGCATGCCGCGGCCCGTGAAGTTCTTCAGCTGCTCGACGTCGGACATCGAGCGCGTCAGCAGGTCGCCCGTCTGCGCCTGATCGTGGAAGCTGAACGACAGCTGCTGGACGTGCAGGTACAGCGCTTTCCGCAACTGGTAGCTGCCACCCTGCGCGGAGGTCTCACCCAGGTAGTTCTGAGCGAAGGCGCACAGGCCGCGCAGCGCGCTGGCGACGACGATCAGGACGCTGTACAGGACCAGCTTCTGGACGTTCTGGTCCACCACGCCCTGGTCGACCGCCAGGCCGATCAGGCTCGGCACCGTGAGGTTGAAGAACGCGTTGCCGATGACCGCCACGTAGCCGAGCAGCAGCAGCAGTCGATATTTGGAGTAGTAGGGCGCGATGCGCAGCAGCGTCTTCATGCCGACCCACCATATTTGGAGATAGCTTTGGCCAGACGCTTCATGGCCGGGATCGCCGCCTCGAGCTGCTCGCGATCGTTCTGATCGAGCGTGGCCAGGGCGTGATCGATGGTTTGCTCGCGGGCGTTGCCAAGCTGGGTGACCCACTCGCTGGCGGAGGGGGTCAGGCGCAGACAGGCGGCGCGACCGTCCTGCGGATCGACGGTGCGCTCGAGCAGATCGGCGCGAGCGAGCTGCTTGACGAGGGTGCTGACGGAGTTGGAGGCGATGCCAAGCTCGGAGGCCGCGTCGTGGACGCGGATGCCTGGTCGACGGTCGAGCAGGCGCAGCAGCTCGCCTTCGGACTGGGTGATGTCGAGGGCTTCGCGGGCGGCGCGGGTGTGATAGCGGAGGCCGCGACCGATGCGAGACAGGACTCTGGCGAGCTCAGAGGTAAGGCTGCCAGCGTTCGGCGGCGGGTTGGGATCGACGAGAACAGTGGACATGTCTATCTGTGACAGAGATATTAGCAAGCCAGTCCCGGAGCGGGCGTCAAGGGGTCAGATATTGCCAAGCGACGGTTCGAGGCCCAGCAGGTACGCGCCCACGTGCTCGTAATGCGCGCGGCGCGCCTGCACCTGTTGCGTGACCGCGTGAACGTCACGGAACCGCCGCTCGAACGGCCGGTTCTCGAAGATCGCGTTCGAGCCAGCCAGCGTGTACGCCGCGTCGACCACCGCGGCCGACTCGTGCGTGGCGTGCGTCGCAGCCAGCCGCACCGCCACACGTTGCGCCACCGTCAATTCCCCGCTGGACACGACTGCCTCCCACACCGAGCCAAGCGTCTGGTGCAGGTAGCCGCGGGCAGCGCCGAGCCGCGCGTGCGCCTGGGCAACGGCGAGCTGGACCGTCGGACTTTCGCGAATCGAGCGGTCCATGCCCCGCGGCACCTTGCCGGCGGCGAAATCGACAATACACGCCAGGCTGGCGTGGGCGATGCCGAGGGCGACCGAGCCGAACGCCGGCCCAAACAAGCCGTTGCTGCTGAACAGGTACAGCGGCCCGGTCTCGCGACGCGTCTCGGGCGCGACACGAATGGCACGCTCGAAAGGCACCAGCTCGTCTTCGAGCGCAAACGACTGACTGCCCGTCCCGCGCAAGCCACTGACGTGCCACACGTCGTGCACCGTGACGCGGCTCTTCGGCACCAGCATCAAGCGCTGCGCGCCTTCGCCGTTCTCGGAGCTGATATTGCAGACCGCCAGCAGCCACGTCGCGTGCGGAAAGCCGCTGGCAAACATCCACTTGCCGGTCACCCGGTAACCGCCGTGCGCGGCGTCCGCCACCGCCCGTCCCGGCCGGTTGCCCTCACCCGGTCCGTTGGCCAGGATGGTGCGCCCGCCGGCGAACAGCGACCGCGCCGTGGTCAGCTCCGCGTAGGACGCGTAATTGAACAGCCCATTGGCCTGCCCCACGCACCAGGCAACACTCGCATCCGCGCGCGCCACCTCCTCGACGACCTTCACATACGTTGGCAGGTCGAGCTCGAGACCGCCGAGTGAGCGGGGCAGCAGCAGGCGAAACAGGCCGGCGTCGAGCATGGCGTCGAGCAGGTCGGCGGGGATGGCGCGGTCGTGCTCGATCTGGTCCGCGGCGGCTTCGATTCTGGGCGCGAGCGCGCTGGCGGCCGCGACGACGTCGACGGAGGTGGCAGCCACCAGTCGTCAGCGAGCGAGCGTGTTCAGTGCCGGCGCGAGTTGCCGCCAGCCGGCCATGGCCGCGTCCAGGTCGCCTGGCGTCTCGGTCAGCACCTGGATACACACGTGGTCCGCGCCGGCCGCGTGGTGCTCCGCAATTCGCTGAGCGATCACCGCGGGCTCGCCCCAGGCGATCAGCGCGTCGATCAAGCGCTCGCTGCCGCCGTTGGCGATGTCCGCGTCCGTGAAGCCCAGCCGCAGCAGGTTGTTGACGTAGTTCGGCGCGTGCAGGTAGCGATCGGCGGCGGCGCGTGCGATCGTTCGTGCTCGCTCCGCGTTCGTTTCGAGCACCACCATCTGCTCCGGCGCCACGATCTTGCCCGGACCGACCGCTGCGCGCGAGATGCGCGTGTGCTCGACCGGCATGAAATACGGATGCGTGCCAAGCGAGCGGTCGCGCGCCAGTTTCAGGCTCAGCGGACCCAGCGACGCCAGGATGCGCTCGTCGACGGGCACCGGCTGCGGCGCGGCGTCGAGCTCCTCCAGGTACTCGCGAAGTTTGCTCAAGGGCTTCGCGTACGTGATGCCGGCGCCTTCGACTGCCCGTTGATGGCTGATGCCGATGCCCAGCAGGAAGCGGTCCGGGAACGCGTGCTCGAGCGCGTGATGCGTGGCGGCCGTCGCGCTCGCCGGGTGGGTCCAGATGCTGACGATGCCGGTCGCGACCACCGCGCGTCTGGTCGCCTTCAACAGGTTCTGGAGGTGATCGGCAAGCCCGGCGTGTTGGCCGCCGGGCATCCAGATCGCGCCGTAGCCGAGGTCTTCAATCTCGGCCGCGGCCTTCAGAACCTCGGGTTTTTCTTGACGAAAGACTCCACTCCAGACACCAGTCGATCCCAGCTGCATATGCCTGCCGGTCAGGCTACTAGATCGCCCTCCAGTGAGGGACGCGCGGGCCGCTGGTCCTCCGGCTTGAGCGGCTGCAGCGCCGGGAACGCGTCCTGCCCGACCTGCGCGGCAGTTTCGCTCGGGGCCGGGGCGAAGCTCTTGCGCAACGGAAGCTCCTTCAAGAAGAGCACCGTTATGACGCCCAGCACACCCATTAGCGCGCCGAGGAGGAACACGTCGTGCAGCGCGGCCACCAGTCCAACCTTGATGGCCGAATACAGGGCGTCGAACAGCGCCCCGCCCTGGGGCCCGAGGGCGAGGATCTGATCGCGCAGCGCGTCAGCGACCTCCGGACTCAGCAGCACCTGCGGGTTGTCGAATTGCGAGAGGACCTGCGGCGGCACCGCGCTGGTGACCTGCTCGCTCAGCGCCGCGTGAAAAGCGGGCGTGAACTGGTTGGTCAGGATGCTGCCGAACAGCGCCACGCCGATGGTGCTGCCCATCGAGCGCGCGAACTGCGTGAGCGACGTCACCACGCCGAGTTCGCTGACTTTGACCGAGTTCTGCGAGGCCAGCGTGAACACCGGCATGGTCGGTCCCATGCCCAGCCCGACGATGATCATGTTGCGCACGACGGTCGCATAGTCGGCGTCGGCGCCCATCTGGCTCAGCAGGTACAGCCCGATGGCCATGACGGCCATGCCGAACAACCCCGCGAGCTTGTAGCGGCCGGTGCGGCCGATGATCTGACCGCTGAGGACGCTGGAGCCGATCATGGTGATCATCATCGGCATGAGCACCGTGCCGCTCTGGGTCGCGTTGGTGCCGATCACGCCCTGGATGTAGAGCGGGATGAACAGAATCGTGCCGAACATGCCCGCGGCCATCAGCATCATGGCGATGATCGACACGCTGACGATGCGATTCTTGAACAGGTTCAACGGAATGATCGGCTCGATCACGCGGCTTTCGACCAGGCCGAAGACCACGAGCATGACCGCCGAGAAGAGGAACAGTCCGATGATCATCGGCGAGTCCCACGCGTAGCTGTTGCCACCCCATGACAGGGCCAGCAGCATCGGCACCACGCCAAGGATCAGCAGGCCCGAGCCAAGGAAGTCGATGTGCCGCTCGCGCGCGACGGGCTTGATGTTGGGGAACGACCTCAGCAGCACGGTCAGCGCGAGCATGCCGACAGGCAGGTTGACGTAGAAGACCCAGCGCCAGCTCAGGTTGTCGGTCAGGTAGCCGCCGATCAGCGGGCCGACGATGCTCGCCAGGCCGAAGATGCCGCTGAACAGGCCCTGGAAGCGGGCGCGCTCGGCGGGCGGGAAGATCTGGGAGATGACCGTGAAGATGGTCGAGGTCAGCACGCCGCCAGCCACGCCTTGCAGGCCGCGAAAGACGATGAGCTGGGTCATGTCCTGGCTCAGGCCGCACAGCGCCGAGGCCAGCACGAAGCCGGCCGCGCTGCCGCACAGGAACAGCTTGCGCCCGTACATGTCCGACAACTTGCCGGAGATGGGCACGACCGCCGTGCTGGTGAGCAGGTAGGCGGTGGTGACCCAGGCGTACTGCTCGAAGCCGTGCAGGTCGGCAATGATGCGCGGCATCGCCGTGCCGACGATCGTCTGATCGAGGGCAGCCAGCAGCAGCGCCAGCATCAGACCGATGACCGTGAGCACCAGGTCACGGCGCGCCAGGGTCTGGTAGCTGGCTACCCGCGCGGGTCGCGCGCCGGTGGTGGTCGTGGGTTCGTCGACCACGACTGGGGCTTCGTGCATCAGGCGTCCTTTGCCGTGCTCAGGCTCGCAGACAGCACGTCCAGTGCCGCGGTGACCTGCTGCAGTTGTTCCGGCGAAAGATGCCCGAGCGCCTCGCGCAGGACGTCGCCCTTGCCGGCGATCATGCGCTCGAGCATGGCGCTGCCGGACTCGGTCGCCGTCAGACGCGCGATGCGCCGATCGTGCGGGTCTTCGTGGCGCAGGACGAAGCCGTGTTCGACCAGACGATCGACCATCGGCGTGACGGCCGAGGCGCCGACGCCCAGGGAGGCGGCCAGCTCACGGCTGCTGAGGCCGCGCGGCGCGGCCACGATCAGGCTGAGCGCCCGCAACTGGGGCATGGTCATCGGACAGTCGGACCAGGGGTCAGCGCCGCGCTGGGTGCGAGCCACCTGGAGGCTGGCCATCAAACGGCGAAAAGCGGCGAGGGCGAGCTCGACGCCAAGGTCTTGCGCAATCATCGGTTCCGTAGGGATTCCCATCTAATTTATTCACTGTACGTGAAACATCCAAGAGTAATCAACTGTTCGTGACGGTAAAAAATTCCACTCCACAACGTCTGTCGATCCCTTTCGACACTGCCGAAGCTGTCGGCCAGGATGGCCAGCGCACCCCAGACATTCGTGTTCCCCGCCGCGCCGAGGGAGATAATGTAGGCCCCGCCCATGCGCACGACCCTGGCACTGTTCGGCCTCGTCGTGCTGGTCCTCGTCGTCGGGCCGCTGGCCCTGAGCGTGTGGCTCGACGCCCGCTGGTTCGCCGCCCAGGGGCTGTTCGACGTCTTCAGCCTGCGCCTGACCACGCAGATCGGCCTGGGGCTGGTGGCAACGCTGCTCGCCGCGGCCTTCATCGCCGCCAACATGCTGTACGCCGCCTGGCGCCTGCGGCGTGTCGCCTCGAAAGAGGATCGCGATTCCCGCGGCATGGCCACGCTGTTCACCGCCATCCCGGCGGCCGCCCTGGTCGTCGGCATCGGCTTTGGGCTCGCCGGCTTCGGCGACTGGCAGACGTGGCTCGGCTTCCGCTCGCAAGCGCCCTTCGGCCAGACGGACCCGTCGTTCGGCCAGGACGTGGCCTTTTACATCTGGACGCTCCCGGCCCTGAGCGCACTGAAAGACTGGCTGACCGCGCTGGTAATCGTCGCCGCGATCGGCACGCTGATCGTGTACGGCATCGGCCTGATGTCGATCGAGCCGCCGATCGCCTACAGTCGGCCATCGCCGTTCATCTCGCGTGAGCGCGACCTCCGCTTCCACCCACTGCTGGCGCCGACGGTGCGCCACATCGCCGTGCTGGGCGCCGCCTTTCTCGGGCTGGTGGCCGCGTCCTACTGGCTGAACAACTGGGAGCTTGTCTACTCGAGCCGCGGCGTGGTCTTTGGCGCCAGTGCCACCGACATGCACGCGGTCTACCCGGCCAACCTGGTCATGGCCGGAGTGGCGCTGATTCTGGCCCTGGTGCTGTTGTTCGTCGCCGTCCGGCCATCAGCCGGCGCGACGACGGGGTTTCTGGTGACCGCCGCGGCGGTGCCCGTCTTGTGGCTGGGGATCGGCTTCCTGCTGGGCGAGGTCTGGCCCGGGCTGTATGAACAGGTCGCCGTGCACCCCAACCAGCTCGGCGCCGAGAGCAGCTACATCAACAACAACATCATCTCGACGCGCGCCGCGATGGACCTGGCCAGGATCGACGTGCGCGACCTGACGGGGGATGGCACGCTGGATGCCGGCGTCCTCGACCGCAACCAGCAGGCCCTCTCCGACATCCGCATTACCGACTGGCGGCCGCAGCTCGCGTCCTTCAATCAACTGCAGCGCATCCGCCAGTACTACGAGTTCACCGACGTGGACGTCGACCGCTACGACCTTACCTCCGGCCGCCAGCAGGTGATGCTGTCGACGCGCGAGATGGACCCGAGCAGCCTGGCCCAGGTGGCGCGCACCTGGCAGAACACCCACCTGGTATACACCCATGGTCAGGCGGTGGTGGTCAGTCCGGTCAACACCGTCGATTCCCAGGGACTGCCGGTCCTGCTCGCGCACGACATCCCGTCCGTAACGGACGAGCCGTCACTCAAACTGGACGTCCCGCAGGTGTATTTCGGCGTCCGACCGGTGGACTACGCGGTGGTCGGCACCCGGCTCGACGAGTTTGACATGCCCAGCGACAACGCGGTCGCCGAAGTGCGCAGTCGGTATTCGGGTGGCGGAGGCGTGGCCGTCGGCGGGGGTGTGGAGCGTCTGCTCACCGCCGCTGCACTGGCCGACGGCAACTTGCTCCTCAGTGGCGACGTCGGAGCGGATTCGCAGTTGCTGCTCCACCGACAGATCCAGGAACGTGTCAGCCACGTCGCTCCGTTCCTACGACTGGACGGCGATCCCTACCAGGTGGTGCTCAACGGGCGTCTGTTGTGGATGCAGGACGCCTACACGTGGACCAACCGCTATCCGGACGCGACGCTGCAGGGCGGAGCGAATTATCTGCGGAACAGCGTGAAGGTGACCGTCGACGACTACGACGGATCGATGCACTTCTACGTGGTCCAGCCGGACGATCCGATCCTGCAGGTCTGGATGAAGCTGTATCCAACGCTGTTCACGCCGCTGGACCAGGCGCCGCCGGGGCTGACGGCGCACTTCCGCTATCCGGAGGACCTGCTCAACGCGCAGGCAGCGCTGCTGGCGACCTATCACATGACCGATCCACAGACCTTCTACAACCGGGAGGATCTGTGGAGCATTGCGCAGGAAACGTACGGCGATCGCGTGCAGCAGATGCAGGCGTATTACACGACGCTGCGGCTGCCGGGCGAATCCGGGACGGAGTTCGCGTCGATTCTGCCGTTCACTCCGTCGGGACAGAACCGCAACAACATGCTCGCCTGGATGGTGGCCCGCTCCGACGCGCCGCACTACGGCGAGGTGATCGTGTACCGCTTCCCGCAGGGCAAGCTGGTGTTTGGACCCCAGCAAATCGAGGCGCGCATCAACCAGGAGCCGACGATCTCCTCGCAGATCACGTTGTGGAGTCAGCAAGGCTCGCAAGTGCTGCGCGGCAACCTGCTGGTCATTCCCCTCGAGGATTCGGTCCTGTACGTCCAGCCGCTCTACATTCAGGCGGCGAGCAGTCCGCTGCCGGAGCTCAAGCGCATTATCGTGGCGTCGACCGGCGCGGTGGTCATGAGCGACCGATTGGACACGGCGCTCGCCGCGCTTGGCCAGGGTCGCTCGGGCGAGGTGCTCTCGTCGCCGGCGGCGGCGTCGGTGACGGCCACCGGGCCACCACCCGGCCAGGGCCAGGCCGCCGGCGCGGCCGCGAATCAGGGTCAGGGCCAGGCCACCGGCGCGGCCGCGAATCAAGGCCAGGCCCAGGCTGGCGCACCGGCCAGCACCCCTGCGCCTGGCCAGACCGCCGCGCAGTTGGCCGCCGCCGCGCGCGACCACCTGCGCAACGCGGAACAGGCGGCGGGTCGCGGCGACTGGGCCACCTATGGCAACGAGATGGCCCAGGTGCACCAGCTCCTGGATCAGGCCGCCAACGCCAGCGGCGGCTGAGATGTCGCCGAGTCGCGAGCTGGTGCTCGGCGGCGGGCGAGTGATCCTGGCCGACCGGGTCCTGACGCCGGGCTGGGTCGCGGTCAGCGGCGAGCAGATTGAGGCACTCGGGAGCGGGCCTCCTCCACCCTCGGCATCGGTCGTCGACTGCGACGGGCTGTGGCTGGTCCCCGGGTTCGTCGACATGCACGTGCACGGCGGCGGAGGAGCGTCGTTCGCCAGCGACGACATGCACGAAATCGCGCGTGCGGCCGAATTTCAACGCGCCCACGGCGCCACCTCCGTCATCGCCAGCCTCGTGAGCGCGCCGCTGGACGCGCTCGAACACCAGCTCGCGGCGCTCGCGTCATGCGCCGACGCCGGCCTGATTGCCGGCGTCCACCTGGAGGGCCCGTGGCTGAGTCCAGTGCGGTGTGGCGCCCACGATCCGCGCTTTCTGCGAGCTCCCGACGCTGGCGAAGTCCGCAAGTTGCTGGAGGCCGGCCGTGGCTGCATACGCATGGTTACCCTGGCTCCGGAGCTGCCTGGCGCCCTGGAGGCGATTCGCGCGATAACCGCGCATGGCGCCGTCGCGGCTATCGGCCACACCGACGCCGACTACGCCCAGACGCGCGTGGCGATCGAGGCCGGGGCGCGGGTGGCGACCCACCTGTTCAATGCGATGCGACCACTCCACCACCGCGAGCCCGGAGCGGTGCTCGGCGTACTGGAGGATCGCCGCGTGACGCTGGAGATCATCGCGGATGGGCTGCACGTCCACGACGGGCTGTTGCGCTGGCTGGTCGCCAGCGCTGGCGCCGAGCGAATCGCGCTGATCACCGACGCGATCTCCGCCACGGGCGCGGGCGACGGTGACTACGCCCTGGGTGGACAGCGGGTCGTCGTCCGCCACGGCGAGGCCCGACTGGCCGTGGACCAATCGACGCTGGCCGGCAGTACGCTGACCATGGCCGCCGCGGTGCGTCACGGGGTCGCCAAGCTGGGGCTCGAAGTCGAGTCCGCGGCGCGCATGGCCAGCCAGGTGCCCGCCCGCGCGCTCGGTCTGGGCGGCGCGGGTACGCTCCGCGTCGGCGGCCGAGCTGACCTCGTGCTGCTCGACGACGCGGCTACCCTGCACGGCACGCTGTGGCGTGGCGAATGGGTCGGCGAGCCGCCCCGAGCCACCCGCTGATCGACCACCTCTCCCTCTGGGAGAGGGAACGCGGTGTGGTGTACGCTCCAGTGCGCGTGTGCGGCCGCTTCAATCTCAGCAGCCCGAAGGAGATCGTCGAGCGCTTCGGGTTCATGGATTGGTCCGAGAAGCGCATCGAGCCGCGTTTCAACATCGCACCGTCCCAGGAGATCGTCACGATCGTCCAGTTGCCGCTCGAGCCGCCCTCGCTGCAGACCGCCGTCTGGGGGCTGCATCCGTTCTGGCTGGCGGCGGGCCGCCCGCCGCCGATCAACGCCCGCGCCGAATCTCTCAACTCGAGCGCGATGTTCCGCGAAGCGCAACGGTGCTTGATCCCGGCCACCGGTTTCTACGAATGGCGCAATGGCCAGCCCATGCACATCCGCCTGCGCAGCGGCGAAGCGTTTGCGTTTGCCGGCCTGTGGCTGCCGCCCGTTCACCATGCGCAGCTGCCGACGGCGGCCATCGTCACGACCAGGTCCAATGAGCTGGTCGCGACAATCCACACGCGCATGCCGGCCATCCTGCGTCCCGAGGACGAGCGCCGCTGGCTGGACCCGCAAGCCGACGCCCGAGAGATCGCCGCGCACCCCGTCGACGCCAGCCAGCTGGAGGCCTACCCGGTCGGCCGCCAGGTCAACTCGTGGGCCAACGAGGGCCCCGAGCTGATCGCCCAGGCGGCGCCGCCAGAAGCCCAGCTCGGTCTGCCACTGTGAGCGGATTCAGACTGGAAATACCAGTGATTTGATGACCACCGGTACGGCGCCCGAGGTGGGAATCATCGCCCCGATGTCGACGTAGTCGAACTCGCGCAGCTCGACTCCGTCGATCGAAATAATTGGCAGCTCCGCCGTCAATTCCTCGCGGAAGTGGAGCCCCAGCAATCCGCCAATGTCGCTGTCGAAGACCAGGATCAGCGGATGCCCGGCCGCCACGTGCGGCTGCATCGCGTCCGCGGCGCCCCGGCAGAAGGCCTGGATGCGGCGGTAGGTAGCCGAGCCGTCCCAGCGCGCGGCGATGGCCACCGGTCCCCTGGCCTCGAGCAGGTCGAAGCGCCGCAGGGCGTCGCGGATCGCGAGCGTGACCTGGGCGGAGGAGAAATCGTCGGCCGCCCACGGAAAGCGCGGCATCACCACCGGAATATTGCGGACCGGCACCACGTCCAGCGGCGACAGGAAGATGGTGCTGCCGGAGACCTGGATGGTGTACTGGGAGGCGCCGATGACCGTGGCGCGGATGCCGCCCGCTGTTTCCAGAACGGGAGCGCCCAGCTGGCCTGCGCGCAGCTCGTCGGCGATCAGCGGGCCGAGGTCGCCGAAGGTCTGCTCCGCCCGGTGGTAGACGAATTCCGAGACTCCGCCCGAAAAGGTGATCGCCTCGATGCCGCTCCGGTCGTGGAGTGGCTCGGTGCGCAGCAGGTGCGAGTGGCGCGTCTGGCCCCCGACGCCAATCTCCGCCACCAGGTGATCGACCATGTACGCCGCCAGACGGCGCAAGTCCTCTGGGCTGGTGCGCGTTCCAACCGTCAGGGGAATGTCCAGCCGCCGGGCGATCTCGCGCGCGGCGGGCTCCAGGCGGCTGACGCTGCCTTCCGGGTCGACCGCCACCAGGCGTGCGCCGACGTCGATGGCCATAAGCTCGGCGGTGGATCCGTCGCGACAGATCACCACCTTGGTGGTGCCGCCGCCGATGTCGACGTTCATCACGCCCGAGCGCGACCTGGACAGCTCGACCGCGCCAGAGCCGTGCGCGGCCATGCTGGCTTCGAGGTTGTCGCCGGCGCTCACGGCGACGAAGCGGCCCGCCTCCGCGGCGAAGAGGTCGGCGATCGCGCGGGCGTTGTCGCGCAGGAGGGCGACGCCGGTCAGGATCAGCGCGCCGGTATCCACCTGCTCGCGGCTGAGTCCCGCGGCCGCGTACTGGCGTTCGATGAACTCGCCCAGCGCGCGCTGATCGATGGTCGTGGCCCCGAGGTAGGGTGTCAGCAGGATGTCCGACTGGTACAGCACCTCGCGGCTGACGGTCACGTAGCGGTTGTCCTGCCGCTCGAGCTCGAGGCGCGAAAAGAGCAGGTGCGAGGTGGACGAGCCGATATCGACGCCGACGCTGACGAGAACGATGCGGTCCTCCTCCGCCATATCGCGCGTCGGCGCGGTAAACGTCATCCGGGAAACAAGGGTAGTAGGTATTTCGGGGGGAGCTGTAACAACCCCGACCTCGCACTTCTACCTCGCGGCGTGCTTTCCTTTAACTTTGAAGCCAGGAGGCCACCAATGCTCAAGAAGGAAGACAACGAGCTGATCACCCGCGTCGGGCCAGGCACGCCCATGGGCGCGCTGATGCGGGAGTACTGGGTCCCGGCCCTGCTCTCCTCAGAGCTGCCTGGTCCAGACTGTGACCCTGTCCGCGTGCTGCTGCTCGGCGAGCAGTTGATCGCCTTTCGTGACAGCAACGGCAGGCCAGGGCTCATCCAGAACAACTGCCCGCACCGCGGCGCGAGCCTGTTCTTCGGCAGAAACGAGGAGGCCGGCCTGCGCTGCGTGTATCACGGCTGGAAATTCGACGTCGAAGGCCGCTGCATCGACATGCCCAACGAGCCGGCCGAGTCAGACTTCAAACACAAGGTCAAGGCCACGGCCTATCCATGTCAGGAGCGCGGCGGCATCGTGTGGACCTATATGGGGCCGCGCCAGACGCCGCCGCGGCTGCCCGACCTCGAAGCCAACATGCTCGAGGGCGCCACCGCCAACGCGTTCCAGCTCGACGCGAACTGGCTGCAGATCCTCGAAGGCGACATCGACACCACCCACGTTGGCTTCCTGCACTACGGCGGCCTCAAAGCCGAAGAGCAGATTCCCGGCAGCTTCTCGGAGTTTCAGCTACGCCAGAAGCCAGCGCACTTCCAGGTGATCGACACCCCCGGCGGCGTGGCCTACGGCGCCCGGCGGCCCGGGCCGCCAGGCGAGGACTACTGGCGCATCGCCCAGTTCTGCTTGCCCTTCTATACCTTCACCCCACCAGGCGTGCTGGGCGTCAAGAAGAACAACGGCGCGCGCGTGCCGATGGACGATCACCACACGATGACCTACTTCATGAACGTGGGTGGCCGGCGTCCGGGCAGCGGACCGCTCGGCGCCGTGTTCCCGGATCGCGTCCCGGATTCCACCGATTGGTACGGTCGCAACCGCTTCGCGCCGAATCTCGGCAACGACTTTTTCATCGATCGCGAGATGCAGCGCAAGAACACCGGCAACGGCGGCTTCACCGGCATCATGAGCATCCTGATGCAGGACGCGGCCATGACCTCGAGCATGGGGCCGATCTTCGACCGCAGCACCGAACACCTGGGTTCCACCGACGCCATGGTCATCCAGGTCCGCCGGCGGCTCATCAACGCCGCACGGGCGCTGAGCGAGCGCGGGATCACGCCCAGCGGCGTGGACAATCCGGAGGTCTACCAGGTGCGCTCCGGCGGCGTGTTCTTGCCGAGCGGCAGCGACTGGGTCGAAGCGACGCACGAGCTGCGCAAAGCCTTTGTCGAGCATCCCGAGCTCGACCCGACGCTGAACGGGCCGCTCTGAGATGCACGCACGCGTCATCTGGCTGCTGGCCGCGATCGGTCTGGTGGTCGCGGCGTGCGGTCCGTCGAGCGCATCCGCACCGGCCGGCGGGGCGACATCGTCGGCGCCCGGCGGATCGGCACCCGCCGCCACGGCCGCGCCGGCTGCCGCGAAGCCGACCGCCGCGCCGAGCGGTCCAGAAGTTGCCCTCCAGGTCTCCTACAGCAACCTGATCGCCGACAACCTGCCCGAGTGGCAGGCCTACGAATCTGGCATCTTCAAGCAGAACGGCCTCGACGTCTCGCTCCAGAACATCGCCAGCTCCACCGGCATCCCCGCGCTTCTCGCCGGGCAGGTCCAGATTGCGCACCTCGGTGGCTCGGAGACGCTGAGCGCCGCCGCCTCGGGCGCCGACCTGGTCGTCATCGCCATCACCGGGCCGGTCTATCCCTTCGTGTTCATGGCGCCCTCTTCGATCACCAGCGTCGACGAGCTGAAGGGCAAGCGGATCGGCGTCTCGAACATCGGCTCGTCCTCGGACATCGCCACCCGCGTGATGCTGAACAAGGTCGGGCTCGACCCCGAAAAGGACGTCACGATCGTGCCCGTCGGCTCGCTGCAGAACCGTACGGCGGCGCTGCTGAACGGCGCCATCGACGGTGGCGTGGCGCAGCCGCCGGATCAGCTTGTGCTGGAGGACAAGGGCTTCCACGTCATCTACGACCTGGCCGCCCAGAAGCTGCCGTCAGTGGGCGACTGCATCGTCGTCCAGCGCTCGTATCTGAGCGGCAACAAGGAAGTGCTGCAGCGCTACATCGACTCAATTGTCGAGGCCATTGCCTACAGCAAGAAGAACAAGACCGAGTCGCTGCCCGTGCTCGGCAAGTACCTGAACACCGACGACCAGCGCGGGCTGAGCGCGACCTACGACTTCTTCGTGGGCAACGTCACGCCCGACTACCCGATGGTAAGCGCCAACCTGTGGAGCGACGCCGTCGACCAGCTCGGCGCTCAGAACGACAAGATCAAGAGCTTCGATCTGAACTCGATCCTGGACAACGAGTTCGTCCAGAGCGCCATGGATCGCAAAGTCGGCCAGCAGTAACTTAGCCGGCGACGGGCGTGAGCCGCACGATCGGAATCTCGCGGTCCGTCTTGCGCTGGTACTCGGCGTAGACGGGCGCCTGGGCCACGATGTGGTTCCACATCTGGGTCCGTTCGGCGCCCGACAGCGAGTCGGCGCGCACCTGCGCGGTGCGTCCGTCCAGGGTGACCCGAACTCGCTCTGGATTGCGGGCCAGGTTGACGTACCACGCCGGGTGCCTGGCCGTGCCGCCGAACGAAGCGACCACCAGCCACGCGCCGGGATGCGTCGGGTCCAGGCTATAGCGCAGCGGCACGCTGTGCTCTCGACCCGACCGCGAGCCATACGTGGTCAGCGTCAGCAACGGCGCGCCACGCAACCGCGTGTACAGGTTGAGGACCACCAGTCCGACCTTGACGAGCGGCCGCGGCAGGTTCGCGCCTCGCGTTCCGTTTGGCGTCAGCTCAACCGGCATCTCGGCACGCGCAGTGTACGTCTCGCGCACAATTGAAGGCGGGTGAAGCTCAGGATCAATGGCACGTGGCGAGACCTGCCCGACGGTGCCAGAACGCGGACGCTGCTGAGCGTTCTGCGCGACGACCTGCAACTGACCGGCACCAAGGCGGGCTGCACGATCGGCGTGTGCGGCCTGTGCAGCGTGCTGGTCGACCAGCAGCTCGTTTCGGCGTGCCTGATCCTGCCGGCCGCGATCGACGGCGCAAGTGTCACGACCATCGAGGGACTCGATCGGCCCGAGCTCCAGCAGGCGTTTGCCGACCATGCCGGGCTGCAGTGCGGCATCTGCACGCCGGGTCAGATCGTCGCCGCGTCGGCACTGCTGGACGAGTGCCCGACGCCGTCGCGTCCGGAGATTCGCGCGTGGATGACCGGCAACCTGTGCCGCTGCACCGGCTACCACGGCATCGTCGAGTCGATCGACTCCGCGGCCGGCCACCAGCACTGCGAACCCTCCGACCGCCTGGACGCGCTCGACAAGGCTCGCGGCGCCACGCGCTACACGAATGACCTGGCGCACCCGGGCAGGCTCTTCGGGGCCGTGCTGCGCAGCCCCTACCCGCACGCGCGGATCGTGGCGATCGACACTGCCCGCGCCAGAGCGCTGCCCGGCGTTCACGCGGTCCTGGTCGGCGCCGACATACCCGCCGACGTGCGCGTCGGTCGCAACATGCGCGACATGCCGGTCCTGGCCCGCGACAAGGTCCGCTTCGTAGGCGAAAAGGTCGCCGCCGTGGCGGCTGAATCGCTCGAGGTGGCCGCGCAGGCGCTGGCGCTGATCGACGTCGAGTACGAAGAATTGCCGGCGGTCTTCGACCCGCTCCAGGCGATGCAGCCAGACGCGCCGCTCATCCACTCGCCCGAGGACGTCAAAGCCTGGGCCGTCCGCGATCAGGTCGTCCCGGACTATCCCAATGGCGCTTCCGCTCCGACCTTCGGGGCGACGCGGGCCGAGGTCGAGGGCGCGCTCGCCGATGCGCCGCTCGTCTTCGAGCACACCTTCCACACGTCGATGCAGCACCAGGCCTACCTCGAGCCGCACGGCTGCATCGTCGAGGTCGACGACGGTGGCGTGGCGCACATCTGGGCCGCCCAGAAGGCGCCGCTGCTCCTGGCGCGCTACGTCCGCGAAGGACTCGGCCTGCGTCGCGAACAGCTCGACATCCACCTGATGCCGCTCGGCGGCGATTTCGGCGGCAAGGGGTCGTTCATGGACATTCCGCTGGCGTACCTGCTGGCGCGCGCCAGCCGACGCGCGGTCAAGATGGCCATGAGCTACACCGACGAGCTCACCGCCGCCAACCCGCGCCACGCGGCCACCATCGTCGTGCGCTCGGGCGTCGATCGCGACGGGCGGCTGCTGGCGCGCTGGGTGCGCGGCTACTTCGCCAGCGGTGGGTACGCCGCGTTCAAGCCCAGCACCGACACCACCTTGCCGGGCTTCCGTCGCGGCGCGCTCGGGCCGTACGCGGTGCCGCACTTCCGCGCCGAGTGCCACATGATCTACACCAACACGGTTCCGTGTGGCCACATGCGCAGTCCGGGCGAGGCCCAGGTGGCGTACGCCATCGAGGCGCACACGGAGCTGATCGCCCGCGCCATGGGCATCGACTCGGTCGACTTTCGGGTGCTGAACGCCACTACCCATCCCCGCGCCGCGGATGACGACGAGCGCCCTCTCCGTTTCCCTCTCCCTCTGGGAGAGGGCACGGGTGAGGGCTACGTACGACGCGAGTCTACTTTCGGACAGATTCGCAACCCTCACCCGCGCTTCGCGCGACCTCTCCCAGGGGGAGAGGTGCCGCCGCGGGCCGTCGAGGTGCTCAAGGCCGCCGCCGAGGCGATCGGCTGGAACACGCCCCGGCCGCCTGGGGTTGGCCGCGGCCTTGCCCTGCTCGAGTTTTCGACCTCGCCCGGCATCTATGCTGGCATCCTGCGCGTCGCCCGCGACGGCCGGGTCACCATCCAGACGCCGATCGTCGAACAGGGCGCCGGCATGCTGACGGTCTTCCGCCGCATCGTCGCTCAAGAGCTCGGCGTCTCGTTACAGCAGGTCAGCGTCCAGCAGTCGATCGAGGACATCGAGGACGATCGGGGCGTCGGCGGCAGCCGCACCACGCGGCTGGTTGGCAAGCTGCTGATCCAGCTCAGTCGCCGCATCCAGGCGCGCCTGGCCGACCTGCTTGCCGCCGAGTTCGGCGTCGATCGCGACGCCGTAGCCGCGACTCCCGATGGCTTCAGCCTGGGAGCGTCAGCTCGCCGGGTGAGCTTCGATCAGGCCGCGGCGCTGCTCGAAGACACGCTGAGCGAATCGCTCGTCTTCCGCGCCACCGAGCGTGACGCAGCGACCGTCTTTCTGGCCCAGGCCGCCGAGGTGTCGGTCGATCGCGAGACGGGCGCCGTCCGACCCTTGCGCATCGTCAACGTGCAGGAAGTCGGCCGCATCGTCGACCCGCTGCTGGCCCGGCGGCAGATCGAGGGCGCGACGCTCCAGGGCCTGGGCTACGCCACGATGGAGCAGCTGGTGCTGCAGGATGGCCGCGTGCAGAACCAGAACCTGCACGAGTACAAGATTCCAACCCAGGCTGACACGCCAATCGTCGAGACCATCATGCTGGCCCACGATCCACGCCTGGGCCTCACCCCGATCGGCGAAGCCGCCGTCGCGGGCGCGGCGCCCGCGATCGTCAACGCGGTGGTGGACGTGGTCGGCCCGGCGGCGTTCGATCTGCCGCTGTCCCCAGAGAAGGTGTTGGTACCCTCCGGCGGATGACCTCGCCCGACTGGACCGCCGTCGACGCGCACCACGACGAATACGCGCGCCTGCACTCGGCCAGCGACCACGTCGCGCGGGCGGTCGCCGAGCTGATCCATGCCGCCCAGCAGGTCGGCGATCACGCCACCGCCGTGGCCCTCGGCGAAGCCATCGAAAGCCTGCAACTGACCCAGGCGCAGCTCGCGGCCGCGGCCGAGCGCGCGTACTCGCTGTCGGAAATAGCGCGGCGCAGCGCGCGGCAGGCGGCCTTCCAGCGCCAGTTCGATCAGGCAACCGAGCGCGCCACGCCCGCGGACGATGCTCCTCGCTGAGATCGTCGAGACGTCCGCTGCCGTCGGCGGCACCGCGGCCCGCTCCGAGAAGATCGACCGCCTTGCCGCCACCCTCAAACGCGTCCAGCCGGGTGAGGCGTCGATCGCCGCGGCCTACCTGTCCAGTCAGCTGCGACAGCGCCAGATCGGCGTCGGCTACGCCTCCATGCGTGACCTGCCCGAGCCCGCCGCGGCTCCGTCGCTGACCCTCCAGCAGGTCGACGCCGCGCTGGAGTCCATCGGCACGCTAGGGGGCAAGGACTCGCAGGCCGAACGCCGACGCCTGCTCCAGCAGCTTCTGGCGCGGGCGACTCGGGAGGAGCAGCACTTCCTGGTGCGTTTGATCATTGGCGAGCTGCGCCAGGGTGCGCTGGAGGGCGTCATGCACGAGGCCCTCGCCCGCGCGCTGAACGTTCCGGTGGCCGACGTGCGCCGCGCGGTGATGCTCCGCGGCGACCTGCACGCCGTCGCCGAAGCGGGCCTGCGCGACGGGTCGGCCGGACTCGACGAGTTCCGCCTGCGCGTGGGCCAGCCCGTCCAGCCGATGCTGGCCCAGTCCGCCACGTCGGTGGCCGCTGCCCTGGAGCGCGCCTCACCCGCGGCCATCGACTGGAAGCTCGATGGCGCGCGCGTTCAGATCCACCGCCAGGGCACGGACATCCGCGTCTTCACCCGCAGCCTGGACGACATCACCAGCCGCGTTCCCGAGCTCGTCGAGATGACCCGCTCGCTCGAAGTGGACTCGATCGTCCTCGACGGCGAAACCCTGGCCCTGAAGCCCGACGGTCGTCCGCACCCGTTCCAGGTCAGTGCCAGTCGGTTCGGCAGTCGGCTGGACGTCGAGCGCCTGCGCGCCAGGTTGCCGCTGACGCCTTTCGTCTTCGACATCCTGCACCTGGACGGTGAGGACCTGATCGACCACTCTCTTGACGAGCGTCTGGCCATGCTGAGTGGCGCCGTCGCCGAACACTGGCGCGTCCCGCGCATTGTGACTGCCGACGTCGAAGCGGCCGACGCCTTCGTCGCCGACACCCTGGCGCGCGGGCACGAAGGCGTCGTCGTCAAGGCGCTGAACTCGCTGTACGAGGCCGGCCGTCGAGGGACCGGGTGGATCAAGGTCAAGCCCGTGCACTCGTTCGACCTGGTCATTCTGGCCGCCGAGTGGGGCCATGGTCGACGCAGCGGCTGGCTTTCGAACCTGCACCTGGGCGCGCGGGAGCCGGCCACCGGCGAGTTCGTGATGCTGGGGAAGACGTTCAAAGGTCTGACCGACGAGATGCTGCGCTGGCAAACCGATCGCCTGCAGGCGATCGAATCGCACCGCGACCGCTGGAGCGTGTATGTCCGCCCCGAGCTGGTGGTCGAGGTCAGGTTCGACGGCGTGCAGCGCAGCTCGCGCTACCCCGGTGGCGTAGCGCTGCGCTTTGCGCGTGTGGTGCGGTATCGCGAGGACAAGCGGCCCGAGGAAGCCGACACGCTCGAAGCGGTTCAAGCGCTGTGCGGCTAGCAGTCGTTGCAAAGTCTGCTTCTCTCGAGAGAAGAATTGCCGGCACCTCGAAGGGTGGCCGGCACAACGTGAGCTAGCGGCCTCGTTACGAACGCATGTTCAGTATTCCACCTACGGTGGAGCCCTTTCAGGGTTTCGTTACCGGTCAGAAGCCGTGATAGGTTGTTGGCCACCGTGCACGGGCCTTCACGATGCGCGGCTCCAGGGCTAGCTCGCGCGCGCATTGGGGATGGCTATGCCTGCATAAGCACTGGTAATGCGCGGGCGCTGA
This sequence comes from Chloroflexota bacterium, assembly GCA_019247515.1. Lineage (GTDB taxonomy): Bacteria > Chloroflexota > UBA6077 > UBA6077 > CF-72 > CF-72. The sequence goes on from JAFAOS010000398.1 coordinate 47,253, forward strand.
CCCGTCTGGCATAGCCTGAAGGGTGGGGAGTGCACCGTGAGCCAGGGCCAAAAACGCGGACAACTCATCACTCGGCGGCGGGTGCTCGGGAGCATGGGGCTCAGTGTGGCCGTGGCGCTGCTGGCGGCTTGCCAGCCGGCGCCGGGCGCGCTGTCGACGAGCGCACCCGCCGCGGATCAGTCGACGGCGACGCAGCCGCCGTCCGCGGCGCAGGCCTCTGCGAACCAGCAGCCGTCCGCAACACAGTCGACCGCGACCCAGCAGCCCTCGGCGACCCAGGCCTCCGCCACCGAGCAGCCGCGCAGCGGCGGCACCTTGCGCCAGGGCAACCTGGGCGACCTGCCCACCCTCGACGGCAATTTCCTCAATGGCCAGAGCACCATTTACCCCGTCTGGGACCGCCTCGTCGAGCTCGACCCCCAGCTGAATCCCCAGGGCATCCTGGCGGAGAGCTGGGACGTCGACGACAAGTACACGCGGATTGCCCTCCACCTGCGCAAGGGCGTGCAGTGGCATACCGGCCGCGAGCTCACCGCCGACGACGTGGCGTGGAACATCCGCCGCGTGAGCAGCGATCCGAAAGTCGCCGGCGGCGGCTTCTACAACTGGATGTCGCAGACGCTCACGGGCGTGGACACCACCGACAAATACACCGTCGTGCTGAACGCGGAGCGGTCCTGGCCGGCCGTTTTCGACACCCTCTCCCTGCTGAGCATCATCGACCCGGTCACCTTCCAGTCGACAGGTCCAACACAGCCCACCGGCACCGGGCCATTCACGTTCGCCGACTATGCGCAGGGCGATCACTTCACGCTGAAGAAGAATCCCAACTACTGGCAGTCCGGCAAACCCTACCTGGACGGCATCGAGATCAAGCTCTTCAACGATCCACAGTCCATGATCACCCAGTTGGAGGCTGGTGCGATCGACCTGGTCCTGGCGCCCGCCATTCGCGACGTCGCCCGCCTGTCGAAGGACCCGAACTTTGTGGTCACCTTCCACCAGTACAGCGGGGGCGCCAACCTGGTGTTCGTCCAGGCGAAGGACGGTGCGGGGCCGACGACCAACAAGCTGTTTCGTCAAGCGCTGAACGCCGCGATCGATCGCCAGCGCTGGACCGACACCGTGCTCCTCGGCTATGGCGCGCCCAAGACGTTGCCGCTGGCGCCGCCCAATCCCGGCTACGACGCCGCTCGCGACCAGGCGCTGTCTTTCGACCTCGACAAAGCCCGCTCACTCCTCCAGCAGTCGGGAGTCGGCACTCCGCCACTCGAGGTCATCTGGAACGCCACGGTGACCGATTACGCGACGGTGATGCAGATTTATCAGCAGGACCTGGCCAGGATCGGGCTCACGCTGACGTTGAAACCCACCGAACCGGTCGCCTTCGTCGATCAGACGTACAACTCGAAGTTTCCAAATCTGGCCACCAGCGCCACCCTGTACGGCAATCTGCGACCCGGCTTTTTCGCGGGCAACGTCTACTACAGCCCCTTCAACAACTGGAGCAGTTTTCGAAGTGACCGGTTGCTCCAGTTGACGGACGGTCTCCTGCACGAGACCGACGCCAGCAAGCAGAAGCAGATTTACGCGGACTGGCTCGACTACATTCAGGACGAGAGCTGGGCGATGCCCTGGTCCAACACTGCCCCGCGCTTCATCCAGTCGACGAAAGTGCACGGTGTACGCTGGAATCTGGCCGACTATATGCTGACCAACGACACGTGGCTGGGGTGAGAATCGTCGACGCGTTCCCGCACATCATTCCGGCGGACTGCCTGGAGCGCTTCTGCACGGTCGCCAGCGGCCCGGCGCTCGACTTCCTGCGCGGACTTCGCGGCCGCGGCCACCTGGCGCCGATGTGGGACCTCGACGCTCGGTTCCGGTCGATGGACGCCGTGGATGGCTACGTGCAGGTGCTGACGCTGTGCTTGCCGCCAATCGAGCAGATGGCGCGCGGCGCGCCGGGGGTCGACCTCGCGCGCATGGCCAACGACCGCATGGCCGAGCTCGTGGAGCGTCACCCGGATCGCTTCGTGGGTTTCGCCGCGTCCCTGCCGCTCGACGACGCCGACGCGGCTCTCCGCGAGCTCGACCGCGCCGTGCAGGAGCTGGGAGCGCTCGGTGCGCAGGTCTTTACCAACTCCAACGGCGCGGCCATGGACCACCCGAGGTATGAGCCGCTCTGGGCCCGCCTGGATGAGCTCGACCGCACGGTCTGGGTGCACGGCGCGCGACAGTCGACCACGCCGGATTATGTCGACGAGGACCGATCGCGCTACGGCCTGTGGGCGGCGCTCGGTTGGCCATACGAGATGGGCATGTTCGCGGCGAGGATGGTTGCCTCCGGAGTTCTGGAGCGTCACCCGCGACTGCCGTTCCTGCTTCACCACAGTGGCGGCATGCTCGCGACATTCAGCCGACGCGTGAATGGCTCATGGCTGGAGCTCCAGGCAAAGTCCACCGAAGACGAGAGCGCGTACGCGCAACTCCAGCGGCCCCCCGCCGAGTATTTCTTCCGCTTCTGTGCGGACACGTCGGGCCAGAGTCCGGTCGCGGTCCGCGCGGCGCTGGAGTTCCTCGGACCCGAACACGTATTGCTGGGCAGTGACGCTCCGTTCAGCACACCGGTGGATCATGTGGCGATGCTCGCACGCTTGCAGTTGCCAGCGGAGCAGCACGCGCTGCTGGTGGGCGGCAACGCGGAACGTGTGCTGCATTTGAAGAAAGGAGCCGCCGCTTGACACGCGTCGACGTCCACGCCCACTACTACCCGCCCGCGCTGTATGAGCTGCTGGAACGCCTCACCGGCCAGTCTCAGCGGCGCATGCCCACGACGATGCCGGGCTTCGCTCGCCACGTGCCGATCGAGGGGCAACTGGAGTTGATGGACGGCGCCGGCATCGACGCGATGGTGATGTCGCTCGGTAACACTCCACCCTACTATCCGGCTGGCGATGTTGCCGCGGATGCCGCGTGCGGTGGCAATGACCTGTACGTCGACCTGCACACCCGCTTTCCCCAACGCTTCTACGCGTTCATTGGCCTGCCGCTGCCGCACGTGGACGCCGCGCTGGAGGAGCTCGAACGTGGCTTGCAGCTACCGGGTGTCGTGGGCGTCGGCCTGGGCTGCTCGGTGCTGGGCCAGCCGCTGGACGACCCGACGTTCGATCCGCTGTTCGCGGAGCTCAATCGTCGGCGGACGGTGGTGTTCATCCATCCGGTTGGTGCTGGTGGTGGACCAAACAGCCAGGACTTCAGCCTGACGTGGATGCTCGCCTCGCGATTCGAGGACACCATCGCCATGGCGCGACTGATCCTCTCGGGATTGACACTCCGCTATCCGGACATTCGCTTCGTCATCCCGCACCTGGGCGGGACGATGTCGCTGTTCCTGCAACGCATCGACAACGTGGCCGAGCGCAACGGCTGGCGCGAGCAGCACAGCTCCGATTTGATGCCCAGCGACCTGGCGCGCCGCTTCTGGTTCGACACCGTCAACGAGCAGCACACCGCGCTGCGCTGCGCGTGCGAGACCTTCGGCGTCGACCGCGTCATGCTGGGCACGGACTGGCCGATGCTCGCGCCGGAGATGCTGAAGCACTTTGTGGATTACGTTCCCGAAGCACTGCCCGCCGAGGACGCGCGGCGGGTGCTGGACGTCAACGCCGCGCGGCTGCTCGGTCTCTCCAACTGACGACAGTAGCCCTCACCCCTGCCCTCTCCCAGAGGGAGAGGGAGAATGCAGGGTCTCAGCGTGATCCGGCCGAGCGCCACACGTCGGCGTACGGCTCCATGACCCGCGGCTGACGGGCGGGATCGGTGATCTGCTCGACCTCCGCCGTATATTCGACCGTGTTGCCCTCCGGGTCCTTGTAGTACGAAAACAGATTGTTGCCAAACAGGTGGCGGCCTGGCCCCCACGCGCGCGGGATGCCGCGTTCCCCCGCGTAGAAGACGGCCTTGATCCAGTCCTCCCAATCGCGTAGCTCGAACGCCGCGTGATGAAAGGACGGCACACCTTCGCGTGATTGGCCGAAGGCGATCGAATGATGATTGGCGTTGCACGCCCAGAAGCTCAGCCCGCCGATGAAGCGGTCGGTAAGGTTGAACCCGAGCGCGTCCTGGTAAAACGCTTCGCTGGCATTCTGGTCGCGCACGTTGAGCACCACGTGATTCAGCGCTTGCGGTTTGATCTCTTCGCGCTTGAACGGATCGGTGATGGACTCGACTCCGGCGACCAGCTCGATCACAAAACCGTCGGGGTCCTTCAATCGCAGGGCGCGCTTGACGCCAGGCTCGAGATCGGCGGTCGGGGGCGTCACGATTTCGACGCCGCGCGCGAGCAGGTCCTCGTACGCGCGATCCACGTCGTCCTCCGACGGGACCTGCAACGCGACGTGGTGGAGGCCGGCGGCATCACCTTCGTTGAGCGTCAGGACGTGATGGTCGGGCCCCTCGGCCCGGAAATACATCTCGCGGTTGAACTCGTCGACACGCTCGAGACCCCAGCGGTCGTTGTAAAACTCGGCCTGCGCACTCAGGCTCTTCGCCTGCAGGCCAACGTGTGCGAGCCTGGTCACCTGCACCATGTGGATCGATACTCCTCTGGGCTCATAATGTATGCCACGCTCAGGCCTATTTGCCTGATAGATGGTGGCATAAGGAGTTGGAATGCTCCGCCGCCGCGTTGGGCGCGTTAGGCTGCATACAGCATCCGCACAGGAGACGGTCCGTGCCAGCCACAAGTACGCCAACCATTCAGGACATGGTGCAGCGGGCGCAGGCGTTGCTGCCCAGGCTGCGCGAGCGCGCCGCGGCCACCGAGGCCCTGGGACACCTGCCGCCCGAGACCGTCGCCGACTTCCGCGACGGCGGCTTTTTCCGCGTGCTGCAACCGCGGCGGTTCGGTGGCATGGAGCTGGACTACGGCCGCCTGCAGCTGGAGCTGTGCAGCACGCTTGGCCAGGCGTGCGGCTCGGCCGCGTGGGTGCAGATGGTGGTGGCCTGTCACGCCTGGTGTCTGGCCATGTTTCCAGATGCCGCTCAGCAAGCAGTCTGGGGCGAAGACCCCGAGACGCTCGTCGGCACCGCGTTCGGGTTCAGCACGGGCAGAGGCCGCCCGGTCGAAGGCGGCTACTGGCTGGAAGGCGACTGGGTTTTTTCCAGCGGCAGCGACCTGTGCCAGTGGATCATCCTGGGCACGCTCGTCGAGCAGCCGGGTCCACCCAATATGGTCTGGTCGTTGCTGCCGCGGACCGACTGGGAGATCCTGGACACCTGGCACTCGGCCGGATTGAAGGGCACCGCGAGCAACGACATCCGCGTCAAGGGCGCGTTCGTGCCGTACGAGTTCACGCTCGATCGTCCGTTTGGTCCGCGCACCGAGCCGACGCCGGGCAGTCGCGTGAACACCAACCCCATGTACGCGCTGCCGTTGAACGGCTTCTTTCCTTTCAACGTGACGACGGAGGCGCTGGGCATCGCGCGCGGCGCCGTCGATGCCTTTGCCGGCCAGCTTGCCGGGCGCGGCGATCGGCCCAACCTGGTGGGTCGTCAGTTGCGTATGGCGGAATCAGCCGCCGAGGTGGACGCGGCCGAAGCACTGATCCGCGCGGACGTCGAGGTGATCGACCGCATCCTGCACGACGGCGTCCCCGTCGAGCCCGTCTTCCAGGCCAAACTGGCGCGCGACCTGAGCTTCATGGTCAACCTGTGCGCCCGAGCGGTCGACCGCTTGACGACCGCGGTTGGCGCGCACGGCATGGCCGACGCCAACGTGGTGCACCGCGCCTCGCGCGACCTGCACGCGATCGGCAACCACGGCGTCAACAACTGGGAGCACCAGGCGCTGAACTACACGCGCGCGCGAACAGGCCTGCCGCCGATCGAGATGTTCTGAGCTGCTGCTGCTTACGCGAGGCAGCGCAGCGGCTGGCCGCCGTTGTATGCCACCATGTCCAGCAACGCCGCGGGGGTGTTGATGGCCGCGCCTGGCTCGGCGCCGTCGAGCTCCGCGTAGGCGCGGTGCAGGTTGCCGACGATGCGCTCGGGGTCGGTCAGGTTGGCGAATGGACCGAGGTCCGTCTGGCGCGCCAGCTCGAGCGGGCTCAGGCCGGCGGCTTTGCCGCGAGCGGCCGTGTCCTGGACGAAGTGGAGGTAGCTTTCCACTGGATCGATGGCGGCCGGCGTGCTGACCGGACCATGCCCAGGCACCAGCGTCTGCGCGCCGAACGAACGCAGCCACTCGAGCGCGCGCAGTGAGCCCTGCACCGAGCCCATCGGCACAAACGGCGTGCCGCCGACGAACAGCAGGTCGCCGGTGAACAGCACGGAGCGGTCCGGAATCCAGGCCACCACGTCATTGGTGGTGTGCGCTGGCGTCGGCGCGGCGTGCAGCTCCACCCGCAAGTCGTCCACCCACACGCTGAGGCGGTCTTCGAACGTGACGAACGGCGGCTCGGGATGCAGCTCGCCCCAGTCGACGTGCGTCCAGAGGCCAGCTGGCGGCGGCAGCGGTGTCGCGAGGATCTCTTCCCGACAGCGCGGGTGGCCGATGATCGTCGCCGCCGGCAACAGGCAGTTGCCATGCGTGCGGTCGCCGTGGTGATGCGTGTTGACCAGCGTGCGCACCGGCTGAGACGTTACGCGCGCGATCGCCTCCAGATACGCGCGGGTCCGCCGCTCGGTGGAGGTGGTGTCGATGGAGACCACGCCGCGACGTCCGACCAGAAATCCGGTGTTGTTGAGAAACCAGCTCCCATCGGGCTGAATGTAGGCGAAAATCCCTGCCGACACTTCCTCCACGCGTGGCGGTCTCAGCTCGAGGTGTTCGGCGTGCGAGGTGCTCATGGCTTCAGCAGCCCGTCCATGCCGTTCCGCACGTAGTCGACCGCGTGCTCGCCCGCGACGATCTGGTGTTCGAGTGTGCCAATGCCGGCGACCTCGAACGTGACCCGCTGTCCGACTTGCGGCCAGCGGTGGAGGTCGACCGAGCAGCTATAGCTCACCGTGCCGGTCCCGAGCACGTCGCCGGGCTGCAACGTCTCGTTGTCGGAGACGTACGCGACCAGGTGGTGCGCAAGAAAGCTGCGCGGCGCCGACGTATTGCCTTCGAACCACACCTCGCCGTCAACGCAGATACGCACGTCAAGGTTCGCCTCGTCGATCTCGTCGGCGGTGACCATGCACGGGCCGAGCACCGTGGCCCAGTCCTTCATCTTGCCCGGGCCAAGGAATTCCGACTCGAACAGATACGGATCGCGCGCGCTGCAGTCGATCAGGATCGTGTAACCGGCGATCGCCTGTCTGGCCGCGTCGAGTGACAGGTTGCGTCCGCCGCGGCCGACGACGATCCCGATTTCCAGCTCGAGGTCCAGCTTGTCGGAGTAGTACGGAAACGGAATGGCGTCCTCGGGACCGATGATCGAATCCGGATTGCCTTTGTAGTACGGCGGTCGGCGGTACCAGCTGTCGCGCTTTGGCGGTGCGCCGCCTTCGCGCCGTGTCATGTGCTCCGCGAAAATCGAAAAGTCGCGCAGTGAAGTGGGGCGCGGGAGCGGCGCCAGCAGCCGGACCTCGTGGCGGCCAAAACTCAGCCGCGCATCATCCAGACCTCGCGCGTCGTCCGCGCGGCTTCGCGTGAACTGGAGCGCCGCTTCTGCGGCCTCGCGTGACCGGTGCTGGCCGCGCAGCCAGCCGATCAGGTCCGGCGGAGTGCGGAGTTGGGCAAGCTCCCGCGGCGTTGGCTCGTCGGTCTGCTCCGCGAGATGCGTCGCGTACGCGGTAGTCAGATCGACGATGCGCTCGCCGACGAGCGCGCCGAGACGGCGCTGGCTGCCGGTTGGTCCACTGACGGCGAATGTGACGAGTTTCATGTGGTTCTTTCACCTCATGCGGCGGGGATCAAGGGCATCGCGCAACGCGTCAGAGACGAAATTCAACGCGACCAGCAGGACGGTGAGCGCCAGTCCTGGCCACAAGCCGTACCACGGCGCCTCGCGCAGGTACGTGCGGCTGTCGTTGAGCATCGACCCCCAGCTCGGGTCGGGTGGCTGGGTGCCAAGTCCCAGGAACGACAGCGAGGCTTCGGCCAGGATGGCGAAGCCCATCGCCAGCGACAGTTGCACCAGCAGCGGCGGCAGCGTGTTGGGCAGCACGTGACGGACCATAATGCGCCGGTCGCCAGCGCCGATGCACAGCGCCGCGAATACGTACTCGCGCTCGCGCTCCGAGAGGACACTCGAGCGCATCAGCCGCGCGAAGAATGGCATGCTGCCCAGCGCTAGCGCATAGGCAACATTGATCGAGCTCGGCCCGAGGATCGAGATCACGGCGATGCCAATGATGATGCCCGGGAACGCCAGCAGCGCGTCATAACAGCGCATGATGACGCTGTCGACCCAGCCGCCCTGGTAGCCGCTGAGCAGTCCAGTCGCCACGCCAACGCCCGCTCCGATAGCCGTGGCAATGACGCCGACGACGAACGACACCCGCGCGCCGTACACCACGCGGCTGAACAGGTCGCGACCAAGCTCGTCGGTTCCAAACCAGAAGTCACCGCTGGGCGGCTGCAGCACGTTCAGCGGGTGCTGCTCGTAGGGCGAGTACGGCGCCACGAGCGGCGCGCAGATCGCCAGGCCGAGCAGCACCACCACCACGACGCTGCCGACGAGCCCGGTCGGACTGCGCAGCACGAGGACCGTCGCCTGCACGGTGAGCGGCTGGCGGCGCAGCCACTGGTTGGCGGAGCGGCCGCGCGCTGCCTTCGGCAGCGTGACGCGCGCAGGCAGCGACTGAGCCGGCGTGCTCATCGCGCGCGCCGCCCCGTGAGACGAATGCGGGGATCGATCACCCCGTACAGCACGTCGGTCAGCAGGTTGATGACGATGAACGTCACCACCAGCAGCAGCAGCGTGGCCTGCACGACGGCGTAATCACGCCTGCTGATCGCGTCGCGAATGAGCTGGCCGAGTCCCGGCCAGGCAAACACCGACTCGATCACCACCGCGCCGCCCAACAGCCGACCAAAGTTGAGCCCGAGCAGGGTCACGACCGGCACCAGCGCATTGCGCAGCGCGTGACCCAGCACCACCCCGTGCTGCGCCACGCCTTTGGCTCGTGCGGTCCGAACGTAGTCGTCGCCCAGCACCTCCAGCATGGACGCCCTGACGAGCCGCGAAACGGCCGCCACACCCGGCAGCGCCAGCGTGACCGCCGGCAGCACCAGGAACTTCAACTCCTGAAGCGGGTCGCTCACCGGATCACCGCGGCCGCCTGGCGGCAGCCAGCCCAGGGCCAGCGAGAACAGCATGATGGCCAGGATGCCGAGCCAGAAGCTCGGCACCGCGACGGCAATCCCGTTGAAGCTCGAGATCAGCCAGTCGATCGGCTGGTCGCGTCGCACGGCCGCGATGACCCCGGTGGGTATCGACGCGAGAACCGTCAACACCATCGCCGCAATGGCCAGCTCGAGGGTGGCGGGCGCTCGCTGGGCGATCAGTTGCGCGACGGGCGTGTGCGTGAAGAACGAGACGCCGAAGTCGGCGTGGACCGCGTTGTTGAGCCAGATCGCGTACTGCAGGGGCAGGGGCCTGTCCAGCCCGTTGGCCTGCCGGATCGCCGCCAGTGTCTCGGGCGAGGCGTCCTGGCCCGCCAGCAGCAGCGCCGGATCGCCAGGAATCAGGCGGATCCCGAGAAAGATCGCGAGTGTGGCAAGCAGGATGACGGGCAGCGCTTCGACGCAGCGACGGATCAGAAACGCCGCCATCGTGCCTGTTTTACCCGGTCAGCCAGCTATCGTTGGGCATCAGAAACTCGGTCATGTTGTAGGTGAGGCCCTGCACTTTCGCGCTCGAGGCGGCGCGTGGCACCGTGTTGGACCACGGAAATACCCACGCCTGGTCGTTGATGAACGCGATCCACTGCGCGTAAACCTGCTTCTGCTTCGCCGGATCCGTTTCCTTCAGCAAGCCGTCGGCGATGGTCGAGTACTCGTCCGACTGAAAATTCGCCCAGTTCTTGCCAGGGCTGTAGTAGGCATTGCCCCAGAAGAACGCCGGGTGCAACTGGCCGAAGAGACTGTTGCCGCCGATCAGCGCTCCGAACCTGGAGTTGAACAGCTGATCGACATAGGCCACCGGCTCGGTCGATTTGAGCGTGAGCGTGACGCCGATCTTCGCCAGGTCCTGCTGCCAGATCTGGAGCACGTTCTGGTAGTCCGGTGACGCCGACGAGTAGATCACGTCCAGCTGTGGACTCGAGACCCCGGACTGGCTAAGCAGCGTTCTGGCCTTATCGAGATCGAACGTGTTGGCCTGATCGAGCGCGGCATCGTAGGCGGGGTTGCTCTGGACGACCGGCAGGTTCTTTGGCGAACCCACACCCGGTAGCACCGTGTCGGTCCACCGCTGACGGTCAATCGAGGCGTTCAGCGCCTGGCGGAACGTTTTGTTGGTGGTTGGTCCCGCACCGTCGCGCGTCTGCGCCAGGATCACGTTCACCGACCCACTGTTCTGGTTGTACACAACCTGGTACTTGTTGTCCTTGGCCAGGCGAATCGCGTCGCGAATGAGGGGTTGAATGGCGAGGTCGAGAGCGCCGCCTTCCAGTTGCGACACCATCGACTGTGGATCGGAGAAAATCTTGATTTCGATGCCGTCGAGGTACGGCTTGCCGGACTGCCAGTAGTTCGGGTTTTTCTTGAGGGTAAAGTGGTCGCCCTGCACCCACTCCACGAAGGTGAAAGGTCCGGTCCCCGCGGGTTTGTTCTGCTCCGGCGGCACCTGAGGGTCGAGGATGTTGGTCCACGCGAGCACGTTGAACACCGCCGGCCAGGGCTGGGTTGCTTTGAGCACGAGCGTGTATTTGTCGGGAGTTTCCAGAGACCCGACGGGTACGAAGAAGTTGGCTTTGATTCCGCCGTCGATTTTGGGATCGCCTTTGATGCGGTTGTAATTCCAGGCGACGTCCTCGGCGGTCAGTTCTCGGCCGGAGTGCCAGTTGACGCCCTGGCGCAGGTGAAACGTGATCTGGGTGAAATCGGAATTGACGTCCCAGCTCTCCGCCAGCGCCGGGTGGGGTTGCAGGGACGCGTCGAGGTCGACCAGCCGATCGAACACCGGGTAGATCACGTTCTGACCGTTGATCCAGTGTCCATCCGCGTTGGGCAGGTCGCCAAGGTTGCCGACGCGCAACGTCCCGCCCGAACGCGGTTGACCCTGGGGCGCCGCGGCTGACGCGGTCGAAGACGTGGCGACACCGGCGGGCACAAAGCCGGCTTGCGCCGCGCGGTCCGCGGCCGCAGGGCTGGACGGCGCGGCGGTAGCGCCCGCGGTTGACTGAGCCGCCGACGGCGGGGTGGTCGGCCCGCTCGCGGGAACCGAGGTGGGCGCACTGGTCGGCGCCGGGCTCCGGCACGCCGCTAGCAGCGCAAGACCAGCCGCCGCCGCCGCAAAGAATCGCAATGCTGCACGACGGCTCACTGGTGCGTCGCGTGGCTCTGATGGCATGGACCACCCCCTGTTGCTGCGCTCCGAGGCGCTCTCGGCCGTTCAGGCTACGCCAAGCACGCGGTCGGGTCGAATTGCCCGTCCTTATGCCACCATATCGGTCGGCTATGCATCCGAGCCGATCAGAGGTCGCGCGCGATGCCGCGCATCAGCTCGCGCAGCCAGATGTGACCGGCATCGCGATCGACGCGTGTGCTCCAGTACATCGACTCCTCGACGTCTGGGATCGGGACGGGCGGCTCCAGCAGCTTCAGCCCCGAAACCTGACGCGCCGGACGTTCGTGGACGAGGGCCACCAGGCGGCTGCCGCGCAGCAGCGCAGGTAGCAGCGCAAAGCTCTCGGTCGTGAGCGGGACGCGCCGCTGAATTCCCCGAGATCCGTACAGGACCTCGGCATGGCTTTGAATGACGGGGGTCCGCAGGCGCCACTCGAGATGCGGCAATCGACAGAACAGTTCGAGCGACATGTGCTCGCCGACCTCGGGATGGTCCGCGCTCACCGCGCACAGCCAGCGGTCCGTGTACAGCACTTCGCTGCACGCGTCGGCGAACGCCTGGAACGCGCCCACGCTCAGGTCGACCTCGCCGCGTTCGGTCGCGGCCACCGGGTCTGTGCTCAATCCCGACAGGCCGCGGGTATGGATCGTGACATTCGGTGCCTCCAGGGGCAGCCGAGCCGCCAGCGGCGGCAGCAGCAGCGCCATGACGTGATCGCTCATGGCAATCGAAAAGCTGCGCGCGTCGGTGGTCGGGGCGAATCCCGGTCGCCAGGTCAGGGTGCGCTCGATGTCGGCCACCGCGTTGGTGAGTGGTTCGACCAGCGAGCTGGCCAGGGCGGTCAGCTGGTATTCGCGCCCACAACGAACCAGGAGCTCGTCCCTGAACATGTGCCGCAGCCGGCGCAGGTCGCTGCTCATCGCCGGCTGTGTCACGCCGAGCCAGGCACCAGCTTGCGTCACGTTGCGCGTGTGCAGCAGCGCGTGCAATGACAGGAGCAGGTTCAGGTCGTAGCGTCGCAGCCTGGCGATGCGCCAGGCCAGTGAATCCCGGTCGGCAACACCGCTGCCGACGGGCGGCGCCGCCGTTTCGCTCTGGCCTGGCTCGAGCACGATCAGGATGTCAGCAGGGATTTACTGCAGACTGACCTCGAGGACGTCCGTGGCTCCGAGCCTTTCAACCTGGCGGACCGCATCGAGGACGTTCCTTGCTTCGACGACACGAATCACTTTGAAACTGACGCGAAACTGCTGTGCAGCTCCATCGTCGGAAGGGCGGGAGGCAGCTCGCCTTCGAGTGGGCGCCGCCCTGCGCGATCGCGTACGAGACCGAGTCTGCCCGCGTGCTCTCGCACGCGGTCCCCTGCCCCGCAATTGTGTGCCATGCTTTGACAGCAATCGATAGAGAGACGACTCTCCAATGCCGAATCGGTCGCGAATATCGGCGGTCGAGATGGTGGCGTCGCTATACATGCGCACAATCTCCGCCTGTTCAGTGGCCGTCAGTCTCGGTCGACGTCCGCTGCGCCTGCCGGTCCCGTGTGCGTCCGTAAGTACCGCGGAATCTGGCTGAGTGGCCGAAACCGCGTCTTCCACAGAGTGCATCTTCCTACCATACACGACGGAATAATGCGCGCTCATAACGCGTGCTTTCTCGGCAAGTGTTTTTAGTTGTCGCAAGCCTGCGGGCTTGCTCCCCAGGGTTGATAGAAACTCGCCCTGGACCCGCGCATCCTGAAGGCCCGTTGCTCGGTGGCCGACAACCTCTCTAAATGCGTCTACAAGTGCGTTAGGAGAAAGCTCGTGATGGCATGCGTGAATGTCTGGATACGTACTGACGAGGTCAGTGGAGAATCTGGACCGACAGAAGCTCAGTGGCGTTCCAGATGTTGTCAGTCGCGGATAGCACGTCCGCAGGCTCCCCCGACCCGGAGTCGCCGAGAAAGCGATCTGTTCTGCGCACCCCAGCGGTCCACTCCACCAGTTGTCGATAGACGTGTGTCTCCTCCGGAATGCGCGTGGCGCGGAACTCGCGCTGGAGTAAATTCGGCGGACACTTCGCGGATTGCGCTTCTGGACGCGAACCGTGCATGCGAGTCCGTTCCGTTACAGACTGCGTCGCAGCCGCGGATCCAGCGCGTCGCGCACGCCGTCGCCAATGAAATTGAACGCCATCACCAGCGTCAGGATGGCCGCCCCGGGAAACGCGGAGACCCACCACTGGTCGAAGTTCTCGGTGCCCTGGGCGACCATCGCGCCCCACTCGGGCGCCGGGGGCGGCGAACCCAGCCCGAGAAAGCTCAGGCCGGCAAAGGTCAGGATGGCCACGCCCAGATCGAGTGTCGCCATCACGACGGCCGGCGCCAGGCAGTTTGGCAGCACCACGCGCGACAGCAAGTGGACTTCGGACCCGCCCATCGCCCGCGAAGCGAAAACATACTCGTTTTCTTTGACGGACAGCACCAGTCCACGGGTGACGCGGGCGTAGCGCGGCCAGGAAACCGCCACCAGGGCGATCATCGTGTGCTCCAGCCCCGCCCCGAGCGCCGCCGCGATCGTCATCGCCAGAATGATGATCGGAAAGCCCATGACCATTTCGGTGAAGCGCATCAGCGCGCCATCGAGCCAACCCGGACCAAAACCGGCGACCGCGCCCAGGACACCGCCAACGCCGAGCGCCACGAGCACGACGACGAAGCCCACCGGCAGCGAGATGCGGCCGCCGTACGCAACGCGGCTGAAAATGTCACGGCCCAGGGCGTCAGTGCCGAACAGGTGTTGCGGGCTGGGCGGTCGCAGACGCTCGGCGACGCGCTGCGTCAGCGGCCCATATGGGGTGATGAGCGGCGCGCACACGCTGACGACAATCCACGCCAGGACGACCGCCGCGCCCACCATCACCAGTGGGTTGCGGCGGCAGAACTTCAGGATCGAGCCCAGGCGAGTCGGAACCGGTCTTTCGACGGCCCGATCCAGGACTGGCAGCGAAGGCGCGGCCGCGGTACCCGAGATGGCCACTGCTCAGGCGGTCCGCCGGCGCAGTCGGGGGTCGAGGAACACGTACGCGAGGTCGGTGGCCAGGTTCACGACGATGAAGATCGCGGCGATCACCAGGCTGACGCCCATGATCGCCGGGAAGTCGAGGGTGACGGCGGACTGATACGCGTAGCGGCCGATGCCGGGCCAGGAGAAGATGGTCTCGGTCAGCACCGTGCCCGCCAGGATGTCGCCGAACGCCAGACCCAGCACCGTGATGGTCGGAATCAAGGCGTTGTTCAACGCGTGGCGATAGATCACCGATCGCTGGCGCAGGCCTTTGCCGCGGGCGGTGCGTACGTAGTCGGCCGACAGCACTTCGAGCATGCTCGAGCGCGTGATGCGGGTGACCAGGCCGAGGTAGACGCTGGCCAGTACCAGGCCAGGCAGCACCAGGTGGCGCAGGCTGGAATTCAGCGCTGGCCAGTTGCCGGTCAGCGCGCTGTCGATGGTGTACATGCCCGTGACGTGACTCGGCTCGGGTATGCCGACATCGAGGCGGCCAGGGCCCGGCAGCCAGCCCAGCCGGAAGTAGAACACGTACAGCGCGATCAGGCCGAGCCAGAAGACCGGACTGGACACACCCAGGAGCGAGACGCCGCGAACAACGTGGTCGATCCACGAATTGCGGCGCACCGCCGAGATCACCCCGAAGGGGATGCCCACCAGGGTGCCGACCAGCGTTGCGATGATGGCCAGTTCGGCGCTGGCCGGCAGGTAGCGGGCCAGGTCGTCCGAAACCGGCATGTGTGTGCGGATGGAGGTGCCGAAGTTGCCCTGTACCAGGTTTTTCAAATAGGTGAGGTATTGCTCGGGGAGGGGCCGGTCCAGACCCCACTGCGCCCGGAAGGCGGCGACGATCGTCGGATCCTCCATGGAGTGCTGGCCGAGGTTGGCTGCCACGGGATCCGCCGGGAGCGTGTGCGAGACGACGAAGGCGATCAGCGTCATGCCCAGCATCAGCGGGAGCATGAGCAGGAGGCGCTGCGCGATGAGCCGCTGCACCGGCTAGATGTTCGTACTCAGGACTTCGTGAGAATGTAGGGATTCACGCGCCATGCGGGGTTCCACACGTAATTCCCGATCGTGGCCTTGGTGGCGATGTACACGCCGGGCTGAATGACCGAGGCCCACGGACCGTTCGCCATCAAATAGTCCTGCGCCTGCTGCCACTCCTGAGCCCGCTTGCCGGTATCCGTCTCGACATTGATCTGGTCCCGCAGCTGCTGAATGGTGGCATCCGAGTTCGCGTTCGTCCAGTTCGCTCGCTTGCCCACGATGCCTTCGGGCAGAAACGCGAGATAGTCATTGGAGTCGAAATAGTCGGGGCCCCAGAACCAGAAGCCCAGGCCTTCGGCGCCGGCGCGGTAGTTGGCGAGCTCGGTATTGATTTCGCCCGGTTTGAGCGTGACGTTGATGTTCGCGTCGGCCAGGTCCGACTGGATTTTCTGGGCCACCAGGTCCAGACTCACCCCGTCGCGCGAGAAGTTCGTCGGATACTGCAGGTCAATGGCGAACCCGTTGGGATAGCCTGCCTGCGTCAGCAGGTTCTGCGCCATGCCCAGGTCGCGCTTGAACGCGTGATCGGGCCCGTAGGCGCCCAGGAAGCCGACTGGCAGGATCGACGGCGGCGTGATTGCCGGGCCACCCACCAGCTCGTTGATGCCCTGGTAGTCGAGCGCATAACGAACCGCGTTCTGCACCATCGGATTGCTCATGATTCCGCCGGTGACAGACGGGTTGTTGTTCATGAGCAGGAAGAAGATGTCGGGACCCATCCCCTGGATGACCTTGATGCGCGGATCGTTCTGCAGGTCGCTCACCGAATCCGGAGCCACTTCGGTCGCGATGTCGATGTCGCCGGCCTGCAGCGTCAGTTTCTCCGTCGCAGCCTGCGGGATATTGCGATAAATCACGTGGTCGAATGGGGCATCACCCTTCCAGTAGCCCACGAATTTCTGGACGTCGACCTCGCTGTCGGGGGCGTAGCTGGTCATGATGAACGGACCGGTGCCGGCCGAGTTCTGATTGAGCCACTGTTCGGCGGTGTCGCTGGTTGCGGCATCCGCGGCGTTCGTGCCACCGTGGGCTTGCACGGTCTTGCTATCCAGGACGCCGAAGACCGGAAAGCTGCCCTTGGCAATGAACGCCGGGTCGGGATCGGACTTGGTAATGACCACCGTCAATGGATCGGGCGCGTCGACGCTGACGATACCGTCGAGCAGGAACGACGGGTTGCCCTTGATGGCTATGGCGCGTTCGAGCGACCACTTCACGTCGGCGGAGGTCATCGGATTGCCAGAGTTCTGGAACTTGACGCCATCCCGCAAGTGGAAGGTGAAGACCTTGGCGTCCGGGCTGACTTCCCAGGTCTGCGCCAGGTCGGGCACGATCTGAGAGATGTCGTTGTCGGCGAGGGTGACCAGGGTGTCGTAGGTCGCCTTGTGGACCATGCCGCCGATCTGTTCGAAGCCGCGGGCGGGGTCGAGAGACTTGATGTCGAAGGCGGCGCCGATAACCAGCGTTTTTGGGTCCGCGGCCGTCTGGGCGGCCGCGGAAGTGCTGCCGATGGCCAGCAGCAAGCCGGTGACGACGCTGACGCGCAAAACAAGCGAGAGGCTACGCATGTCCGTCTCCAGGAGGGTGGAGGAGTGGGCACACGGTGCCAGTCAGCTACGTTCACTGTCAAGACCGGCGCTCCACATTCGAACTGCCTAGTAGTTCCCAGCGCTGGAGGGCGATGGGCACGTTGCCGTTCTGCCACAGGCGGTCGTGGAACGCGCGCAGGTTGAAGTCGGCGGCCTGGGCGCTCCGCGCGTCGCTGAGAAAGCCCAGAATCTGCATCTTGCCAACCTGGTACGTGATCGCCTGGCCCGGCGACGACGCGAAGAACGAGGCTTCTTCGTATGCGGTGCCGGCGTCCATCGGCACGCGGGTCGCCAGTTCCCGCGCGGCGGCTCCCACCGTCAGCTCGCCCAGCGCCAGGCGCACGTCCACGCTGACGCGCAGCGCGCGTAAACGCATGAAGTTGTAGATGATCTCGCGGCTGCGCGGGTTGTCGTCGAACAGGCCCGCCTGCAGCAGCATCTCCTCGGCATAAAACCCAATACCTTCGTTCGGACCGGAGTCGTAGTAGAAGCGCCGCAGGCGATCCGGATGCGCCCACGACAGCGCCAGCTGGTAGTAGTGCATGCCTTCGTGGGCGATCAGCGTGCGGGGATCGCGCGCCATAGCAAGGTAGAAATACGGCAAATCCGGCGCCGGCTCCGGAATGTAGTGGAGGCCATCCTGGTCGAGTCGCGTCGGCGACGTGAGGTCGTCGGTCACCCCCAATCCGCGGAGTGGCGCCAGGTAGCCCGGCAGCGGCGCGTTGCGATAACGCCGCAGCCAGTCCGGGAACGACAGCAGGTCGTGGGCTTCACAGAAGTCGCGCAGCATGTCTTCGCCCGCTGCTTCACGCTCGATCCACTCTGCTTGTGTAGCCGCCAGCGGCTGCGGCGGCAGCCCGCGGTTGCGCTGCTGCTCGAGGGCTTCGAAGGTCACCGCGCGTTCGAGCTCCTGTCGCGCACCGGCCATGATCTCTTCCGGAGTAAGCGGGATCAGCGCCACGCGTGTGAGGAAGCTCGTGTACGCCTCGCGCCCGATGGCCGTCTCGCCGGGCATGCTCGAGAGTCCATCGGCGAGCCAGGATCGGTATGCCTCGAACCGCGCGGCCGCCTCGAGCAGGGCGCGCGTCATACGTGGGGCGTGTGGCGCGTCCAGCAGCGCCGACAATTCGCGCGCGACCGTCTCCAGGCGCGGTCCAATGTTGGCCAGGGCGCCGATGGCGAGCTCGGCAAAGGGTCGAATCGCCTCGCCAGCAAGGTTGGCGCGGGCTGACTCGAGCATGGCCGGAATGGCTTCCGCCCGCTGAACCAGCGCATCCTGGCGCCGCGCGTCGAATGGCGGTGGCTGGAGGAGCAGCTCGAAGACCGCCCCGATGGTCTGGTGGACGTAGAAGTACGGGTTGTGCTGCCAACCGCGGATGACGTCCAGCTCCCATTCGACACGCGACAAGGCTGACCCGAGCAGCCTGTAGTCAACCTGCTGGTCGACCGGCCAGCGCTGCGACTGGTCGCTCAGAGCCGTGTGGCGCTCGCGCAATGCGGCCAGGTCGGCGCGCTGGGCCTCCACGCTGGATCGTGACCAGTCCGGGGCCCAGTCACTCGGACGCTCGATACGCGGGATATCGTCGCCGGCAACGGGCTGCGTGCCGGCCCGCCAGGTCCAGAAGTCCGTGCCAAGCGACGCCAGGTCGCCACTCATGTGCATGGAGTGTCTCATCGTAACCTTCTCTGAAATGATCCACCGACCCCTGGGCGGCAGCGGGATCGACGTCTCCATCCTCTCGCTCGGCTCCTGGCTGACGTTCGAGCGGTTGCCGCGCGACACCGGACTGGAGATCATGCGCGCCGCCCGGCGCGCGGACATCACCTTCCTCGACGACGCTCGCTATAACGACCCGACCGGCAGTGCGCCACTGGAGACCGGCTACTCGGAGGTGGTCTTCGGCGAGCTGTTTCGTGCCGCCGGCTGGGAGCGCCAACGCACGATTGTGGCCAACAAGCTGTGGTTCGAATTCTGGCCGGAGCAGGACGCCGCGGGTGAAATCGACGCCTCGCTGCAGCGGCTCGGCTTCGACTATCTGGACCTGGAGTACTGCGCACCGCTGCCGGCGAGCCTGGCGATTGCCGACGCCGTCAGTCAGGTTGGCGGGCTCATCCAGTCGGGCAAGTTACGCGCCTGGGGCGTCCTCAACTGGTCCGCGGCGCAGATCGTGGAGGCGCACCGCCAGGCGGTCGCCCAGAAGGTGCCGCCGCCGTGCGCGGCGCAGCTGCCGTACAGCCTGGCGCGGCGTGAACCTGTCGAGACGCCCGAAATGATCGCCGCGTGCCAGTCCGCGGGAGTGAGCGTCGTCGCCTCGTCGACCCTGGCCAGCGGTGTGTTGACCGGCAAATATGCCGCGCCGCTTGCCTCGGGGCGCGTGGCCGACCAGCTTGGGAACCCGCGCTACCAGGACGCCTTGCGCGTTGCAGAGCGTCTGCAGCCTGTTGCCGCGCGGCTGGGCAAGAGCCCGGCCGCCGTCGCGATCGCCTACGCGCTGACCAGCCCGCGGGTGGCCAGCGTCCTGTTCGGCGCCACGCGCCCCGATCAGATACACCAGAACTGCGAGGCGCTCGGCGCCATGGAACAGCTTTCCGACGCGGTGCTCGACGAGCTGCGCGCGCCGCGGGCGTAACCCGGGCGGCCAATCTGACGGCGCCGCTTGAGAATGAGTAATCCGTCCGATGCGGGCTGGCGGTTGCACGCGCATAGTGGCTGCTCGACGGAGAAGCATTGGCAATGTATGCGCAGCGCGGACGCGTGGTCCGCCGTCAAAGGCAACGCGGCGATCACGCGAACGTGGTCTCGAGCGGCGGACCCGCACCAACCTTCAGTTCGGGCATCCTCGAGCTGCAGGCAGTGGCGGGCAACACCGCGGTCACGCGCATGCTGCGCGACAGCGGCGGCGTATCTGGCATCGCTCGCGCGGTGGACACCGAGGCCGCTCCGTCTGCCGCGCTCGACGATCCCAATTTCAACGCCGAGAGCATCGCCCACGATCTGCTGCGCGCGATCGACCAGAAGCAGCACACCGTCGTCCTGACCGACGACATGCGGGAAGACGTCGCGAAAGAGCACCGCAACGTGGATTTCGCCAAAGTGGTCGCCGTCCTCGAAGACCGCACGCCGAGCCAGATCGCCGAAATCGAAAAGCGCTACCGTGACTTCGAGGGTCGCGACCTGACGTTCGACCTGTTCGAGGGCGGTGAGTCGGATCGTCAGTCGTCGCTCACCGCCGACCAGCGTGCGCGCATCGGCGTGCTGCTGAAAGGCACGCGCGGCGACCCGATCCCGTCCCAGGTGCTGGCGGACCTGAAGAAGTACCCGCCGGACCTGGCTGCCCGCATCGGCGCCGCGCTCGTGGCCAAAAGCAACGCCGCCGCCAGCATGCAGCAGTTCGAGGCGGACAGCATCGAGGTCCACGAGCTGCTGTTCGACACGCTGGACGAGCCGCACGTCGAACGCCTGATGGCGCTCTATCGGCGCCCGATCAAGGAAGTGGAGGCGGTGGACGCCTGCTTCGCCCAGCACTTCGGGCCAGGCACGCTGGACACGACGCTGATGTTCCGCCTGACTCCGTTGCAGCGTTCGCGGCTGCTGGCGCTGCGAAAGGGCGACTGGGCGCAGGCGGACGCCTTCGCCATCGAACAGAAGCGGCGTGCGATCGAAGCGATTACCAGGGAAGAACAGGGCGACGCGATCCTGGAATTGACGTCGGCCGGCGCACTCCTCCACGAGCAGCTCGAAAAGAAGAAGGCGGAGCTCAGCGGCGACATCCAGGGCATCCTGGACGCCAATCGCCGAGAAGCGCTGGCGGACAAGGCGAACATGGCCCGATCGTCTGGCCAGGTCGTCGCCGAGCGCCTGAGCAAGATCCTCGGCCAGCACGTCGGTGAATCCGGCGCCACCCTCGGCGCGGACCTGGGCGCCACGCTGCCAGGCGCGCACGCCGGCATCATCGCCGCGGCAACGGACGCGTGGAACACCAGCGGCAGTGCGTCGCTGATCGAGTCGGCCGCGGCGGAGCTGGTCGCGATGGAGAAAGACCACACCACCAGCGCCGACAAGATCATCGCGACGTTGCGCTCGTTCCGCACCCTGGCCGAACACGACTTGCGGGCGCACGTGCTCGATCCGAACGTCAAGCCCGAAGAAAAGCAGGCCATCGGCGACGACATCCCTTCGGCGGTGACGCGGCTGGCGCAGAAGTACATCGAGGACTACCGCGCGGCGTACGACCGGCTGCGCGGCGAAGGTCGTGCTTACGACGAGATCATCAAGAGCGCCAGCGACGCGGACGAGACGTACATCGGCGACCTGACCGTCGGCGGCGGGCGGACGTCTGACCTGGGTGAGCTCCAGCACGCCATGGACAAGAAGGACGTCGACGGCGTCAAGGAGATCCTGCGTCGACAGCCCGGGCAAAAAGCGGTTCGCGAGCTGATCGCCGAGTACAACCGCCTCGGCGAAGGGCGGGACCTGCTCAAGGAGCTGTTCGGCCAGACTCCAGACGGCAAACAGGTCGCACCCGAGATGGCCGAGAACAACGACCTGCGCTGGATGACCGGCGGGCTGGTGGGCGGACGCGACGCGGCACAGATTCAGGATCAGCTCGAGAAGCCCGAGGTGGTCGCATCGGGAGACGGATCGGCGAGCATGCCCGCGCAAGCGGAAGCGAGCTGGCTCACCACCGGTGGCTTGCGCGAATTCCAGGCGACCATGGCCAACCGTGGCGCGACCGGCAGGTTCCGGGAAATCGGCGGCGACCCCGAAACCGAACGTCTGCTCAAGTCCTCGGCCCAGCAGCTTGCGGTCTTGAGCATGCAGTTCAACACCGCGCAGTCGCCCGAACAGAAGCAGCACCTGCTGCTGGAAATTCGAAAGCTCCGCGCCACGCTGACCGGTGACGCCGACGCGTACGAAAAGGACAACGAACGCGTCCTGGGCGAGATCCGCGGCGCGCTCAGCTTCGCGGTGTCGATCGCGCTGGCCGTGGCCCTGCCGGGCGCCGGCGCCGGCCTGGTCGCATTTCTGGAGACCACCGCGCTCAACGTGGCGGCGAATGTGGCGGCCAACATGGTCATCAAGGGTGGCGATTACCATTGGGCCGACCTGGAGGCCGACGTGATGGGCGGCGTGCTGGGCGCCGCCGGCGGCAAGTTCGGCGAAGAGCTGCTCGGCCGGGTAGCGGCCAGGATCGCGCCGGCGACCGGCAAGGCGGCCGCTGACGTGGGGGAAAAAGTCGGGATTCAGACGGTGCTGGCCAAGGAGGTCTCCAGCGTCGCGACCGGCGGCGAGCGCGTGGCGCTGGCGACGGAGGAGTTCGAAGCGCGCGAGGCCGGGCAGGAGACCGCCGCGGCGCTGAGCGAACCGGGCGGCGCGGCCGCGAAGGCGCCCGGAGCGGGGCTTGTCGAGAAAGGCGCGCGCGAGGTCGGTGGGTTCTTTGGCGGGATCTATGGCGCCAAGCTGTACAGTGGCGACTTCGGATTGTCGGTGGAGGAGGTGCTGCAGGCGCTGGCCGCGACGGCCGCCGGTAAGGCAGCCCACCACCACAAGACTGGCGCGGCACACGAAGCGGCGGAGCCCACTGCGCGCGAACCGGGGTCAACACACGCGGATTCGCATGAAGCGGAGCCGACTCCGAACGAATCGGAATCGTCTTCTACCGAGGCGGAAACGAAGTCCAGTGAATCAGAATCGTCTTCGCATGTAAACGAGCCGCTGCCGCGTGAGTCGGAGTCCATGCCCGCGATTGGTGGACTGGCTATCGAGCCCGCTCGCTCGTCGCACGAAATGCTCGCCGACAATGGTATCCCGCCAGATAGCGCCGCCGCCTTCCAGGCCTTCGCCGACGAGCACAACGTGGTCATCAAGGTCCGCCCGACCAACACCGCTTCCTTGCCGGTCCTGCAAAAAGGGGGTCTGCCCAAGGCGGAGATCGTCAAGGCCAAGACCCTCAATCGCACCGACATGCTCATCGG
>JAFAOS010000414.1 GCA_019247515.1 Chloroflexota bacterium
TGGACCTCGTCCTCCTCCGCCGTTTCGCGCTGTGCCGCCGCCGGGGCGGCGGCTGACGGAGCGGCGCCACCGCTCAGCACCGCGCTCGCGGTTGCGTCCGCCTCCTGCTCGTGCGAGTCACCCGCCGCGCCGACCGACATCGCGCCGCCGCCACCCATCGAGCGCTGCTGCACGACGTGCGTCAATTCGTGAGCGATCAGGTGGTTGTCGGACGCGCTGGCGTCGCCCCGCAGGAAGATGTCGCTGCCGGTGGTGAAGGCGTGCGAGGTCAGGCGCCGGTTGAGCATGTCAGACTGCGAGTCCTGGTGAACGCGCACGTCGGCGAAGCTGGTGCCGAAGCCGGACTCCATCGTCGATCGCGTGCTGGCATCCAGGGACGAGCCGCCGCCGCGCGCCGACGAGATCCGCTGGGCGGTATCCGGGCCGACGTCGCCACCTTCGATGCCGACCTGCTCGGCATCCTCCTCGCGGTGGACGGACTGGTCGTGGCTGGCCTGCACCTCGTCCTCCTCCGGCGCTCCGTCGCGCTGGACCGACAGGTCGTGGCTGGCCTGGACCTCGTCTTCCTCCGGTGCTTCGTCGCGTTGCGCCAGCAGTCGCGCCACCTGGGCGTTGCCAATCTGACTCTGCAGCGTCAGCAGCGGGTGCTCGGGCGTCTTTGTCTCGGGACCCGCGGCGCCGTCCGCCTTGCGGCGCAGCGCGGCCTGCCGTTCCGCTGATTCGTAGTTGTGTCCGGTCATAGTCTCACCCCATCCAGAGCGGTAGTGTCATCCTTGAGCAAACTGTAGTGGTGCTCGAAATCCGATTCGGCAATCAACTTGCCAAGTTTTTGATACTCGCGACGCGTCGCACGGGCGAAGTGCTTCATGCCAATCGGAGCGCGGTCCGCGGCTGCCAGAAACGCCGCCGTCAGGGCGATGTTGCGAATGTGACCGCCGGCGAGCTTGAACTTGCGAGCCAGAAACGCGAGGTCCACGTCGTCCGCTGTCGGCGCCTCGCGCGGCACTGCACGCTCCCAGATCTGCAGGCGCTCGGGCTCCTCCGGCAACGGAAACTCCAGCACGCAGTCCAGGCGGCGGACAAACGCTTCGTCGATATTGCCGCGCAGGTTCGTCGTCAGCACCGCCAGACCTTCATACACCTCCAGCCGCTGCAACAGGTACGCGACCTCGACGTTGGCGTAGCGGTCGCGGGCGTCGCGCACTTCGGAGCGCTTGCCGAAAATGGCGTCGGCTTCGTCGAACAGCAGGACCGCGTCGCCCTGGTCGGCGGCGCGGAAGATGCGCTCCAGGTTCTTCTCCGTCTCGCCGATGTATTTGCTCACCACCGCCGACAGGTCGATGCGATACAGATCGAGGCCCAGGCTGCCCGCGACGATCTCGGCGGCCATGGTTTTGCCGGTGCCGGGCGGACCGGCGAACAGGCCGGTCGTGCCGCGCCGCCGGGCATGCTTGCGGCCAAACCCCCACTGTTCCAGGACCGTCATCTGGTGGCGCGCGCGGGCGCACATCTCGCGCAACTGAGCCAGGCCGTCAGGCGGCAGCACGATGTCTTCCCACGCGTAGCGCGGCTCGATGTGACGCGCGAGGCCTTCGAGGGGTGGCGTGGCGATGGTGCGCGCGGCGGCCTGGACATCGGCAAGCTCGATATCCGCGGCGCCGCGAAGCTCTGCGCGGCTGCGCGCCTCCGCGGTGACCGCGTGGATGGCCTCGTCTTCGACCAGTCGGTAGCGCGAGGCAAGCTCGGTCACGGCGTCGGCCGGCAGCTGGCCGTCGACCTGGCTGCGCCACAGCCGCACGCGGTCGCCGGCCGCCAGCGGCGACAGGTCCAGGCGCAGGCCGGCTCTCAGCGGCAGCCAGGCCGAGGGCTCCCAGCGCAGCTCACCCAGCAGCAGGACGGTGCCGCTGGAGTCCGCGAGGGCGCGGCGCAAGATGCCGAGGGCAAGATTGGCGAGCGGCTCTTCGGCGAGGAGCGCGTCGAAGCCGTCCAGGGTGAGGACGGCGCGCTGGAGGAGGGCTTCACGGACCGCGGCGGCCAGGAGAAAACCGGCGCGCTCGGGGTGGGCCGCGAGGATCGCCTCGGCGTCAACCAGGAGCAGGGGCTGGCCCGCCTGGGCGGCGGCGGCGCGGGCGGTGCCGCGTTTGGCGGCGGAGGCGGGGCCACAGAGGTAGAGGAGCCGGCCGTGGGCGGCTGACATCGGTCGTGACGATGATTGGGGGGAACCCCCAAACCCCCCCGGGGGAAAGTCGCCGGCGTCGGTGGGGTCGCTGGGGGGCAGCGAGGTCGGTTGGCGAGAATTCGACATCCGTCGTGACGATGGTTGGGGGGAACCCCCAAACCCCCCAGGGTGGTCGACGGCCTCGGTGAGGTCGTTGGGGACCACTGAGGCCCCTTTGGAGGAACTCGGCACTGGTTGTGTCGATGATTGGGGGGAACCCCCAAACCCCGCAGGGTCGTCGCCGGCCTCGGTGAGGTCGTTGGGGACCACCGAGGCCCCTTTGGAGGAACTCGGCACTGGTCGTGTCGGTGATTGGGGGAGACCCCCAAGCCCCCCTGGGGGAGAGGCGCCGGCGTCGCTGGGGTCGCTGGGGGGCAGCGAGGCCGCTTGGCGAGAATTCGACATCCGTCGTGACGATGGTTGGGGGGAATTCCCGAACCCCTCAGGGGAGAGCCCGCCGGCGTCGGACAGGAGGCGCACCAGGCCGGCGCGCAGGTCGTCGGGCAATGACCAGTGGCTGGCGTCGTCATCGGCCGGGTACAGCTGGGCGAAGGGCTCCAGACGCACGTCGATCCGATCGGAGCCGACCAGATAGTCGACGACGCGCTCTTCTATGCGCAACGGCCGCGCCAGCAGCGAGGCCTGGGCCGGCTCGTCCGCGGGCGGGATCAGCAGCCCGCGGCGCATCAGACGACCCGCCGGACCCAGCGCGTTGCGTTCCTCGGCGCTGCTCTCGCGACCGGGCACGCCGAGGAGCCGCAGCACAAGGTCGACCGTCGGGCGGCGGCGCGACACGTCGTCCTGCAAATAGGCGTACAGGCGCTCGTAACGCAGGTCCACGTCGGGCGCCAGACACACGAGCAGGGCTTCACGCTCGAAGTTATCGAGCTCGAAGAGCTCGCAGAGTCGACGCAACCGCGCCGGGACCGGGCCGATCTCTTCGTCGAGGAGGCGTTGGGCCAGTTCGGCGGCCGGTGCGGAGGCCAGCAGCTCGTCGACGTCCGCATCGGAAATGTACAGACCGCGAAACGGGTCCTTGGCACGTTCGGCGAGGTCGACGCGGAACGTCTCGACCGCCATCCGCAGGCGCAGGTCCAGTCGGAAGAGCGCGGCTTGCAGCTCCGGGAGTGGTGGCGCCGCGCTGGATGGCCGGATCGCCATCGGCACAGGGAGGGTCATGAGGCGAACTCGCGGGTCAGTGGGTGCGTCGCAGCGAGGGTGATAGCGGGATGGGCTCCTGGCCGCGGCCTGCCATGCCGGACTCGCGGCTCAGGTACGCCACGAGGTCCTCGAGCGTGGTGAAGTAGCGGCGGACGCCCGTTCGCACGTCGTCTACGCGGCCCCGCCAGGTCGGCACGGCATCGGCAACATCGCGGCGTTCTTCCCAGATTCTGACGACGAACGTATGACTGCGTTCGTCCAGCGAGCTCATGCATGCCCTCGTGGCGGAGTCGCCTGCACAGGACCACTGAACCACGCCGCGGACACGGGAGAGTCACAAGGATCACCACGCGGCTCACACCTTTCAACGCGCCGCGGCCCGTTCCAGCGCGTGCACGGCTACAGGTCGAGATTCCGATCGCAGCTCGGCAGTCAGCTCGCGCAACAGAGTCATGGCCTCCAGGAGCTGCGCCTGCGCGGCGTCACACGCCGCGGACAGATCCTGGATTTTGGCCGCCACCGCCACCAGGTCGCGTGGAGTCGCCGAGGACCGTCGCAGCAGGGTGGCATCCCGAGTCGAGGTGGCGCCCAGAATTGGCGTGAGCAGCGCGCGCGTCTCAGGCGCCGGCTCCACTCCAAGCTCGTCGCGCAACATGTCCTCGCATTGCCGATACTGACGCAACGCTGCCGCCGGCTGGCCGGCGTGCAGGTGGAGGCGCATCAGGTCGCGATGGACCTCCTCGCGGAGCGGGTCGCAGGTAAGGATGCGCCGTGCGCAATCGATCGCCAGGTCGTACTCGGCGCGGCTGGAGTTGTAGGCCATCAACTGAGCGAGGGCGCGCACATAGAGTCCTTGCAGGCGCTCGCGTTCGACGATGCACCAATCCTCGTAGCAGTCGGCGAGCAGGTCGCCGCGATACAGATTGGCGGCCTGGGAATACAGCGCGTATCTGGTCGGCGCCTCGGATTGCTCGGCCAGCTCGCAGCGGCTTTCAAATTCCGCGACGTCCAGCCAGACACCGCTGGCGACGTTGAAACCAATGTGCTGGGGCGTGATGCGCAGATAGCCGCGTTCACCGGCCGCGCTGCGCGGCGGCTCCAGGACGCGGTTGATGCGCCACAGCGTCGTATTCAGAGTGTGGCGCGCGCGCTCTTCGGCCGAGTCGCCCCAGAAGACGCCGGCGAGGTGCTCGCGGGTAAGTGGCGCTTTGCGGTTGAGGGCGAGGTAGGCGAACAACTCGCCCGACTTGCGACTCGCGAAGCGAGCCAGGGGCCGGCCGTCGCGCTCCAGCTCGAGGGAACCAAACAGTTTGACGCGCAGCGTCACCGGGTCCTCCAGTGAGAAAGTGTCATGGCTTGGTTGCCGGCGCCGGTGCCGGGCTGGCGGCGGGTGCAGGGTTGGGCGCTGGTGTCGGCACGGGGGTGGCCCCAGGTGGTTTAACGTCGACGCTGAAGTCTTTGGTCGTCTTGCCGCTGGCGTTGGTCGCGGTCAGGATGTATGTCGTCGGGCCGGGCGGAATGTCGATCACGCTGCCCTGCAGCTGGTTGGTCTGAACGATCAAGAGGTTGTCGCCGGTGCGGATCTCGATCGAATCCGCGTTCTGGATGTTCCACGTCAGGCGCACCTGATCGCCAGCATTCACCGCGGCCGACGGCGCCGTGAATACGGAGACCACTGGCGTGGGTGCCTTCACCGTCACCGTGGTCTTTTGCTGCATGGTCGTGCCGTCGGCGCTCTGGACGGTCAGGACGTATTCGGTCGTGTCGGTCGGGTTGACGGGGCGCTGGCCCTGGGGCGGGACTTTGCCGATGCCGGGGTCGATGGAGATCTGAGTGGATTCGTTGGCGCCCTCGACTTGCCACGCCAGGTTCGTGGCGGTCCCGGATGTCACGTTGTCCGGGTTCGCCAGGAACTGTGTGATCGAGAGCGGCGAAACGGTGATTTTCTGCGTCGCTGGCGGCGCGCTGCCGGCGGCGTTGCTGACGGTCAGCGTGTAGGTCACGTCTCCGGTGGCCAACGGCTGCACGGTCGTCGGCGGTCCGGCGGACACGTCCAGCTCCTTGTGGCCGGGTGACACGTCGCCCTTGTCGGCGGTGATGACGGCCCTGGTGGCGCCGTCGGCCTGCCAGTTCAATTTGACCTGACTGCCGGGGAACACACGCGTACCGGCGGGTGGATCGGTCACCTCGAAGCGTTTGATGCTCGGCAGACCGATAGCAATTGGGATGGACTGTGTCACGTTGACACCACCGTTGCCGGCGGCGGTCAGGGTGTAGTTCACATTGCCGGACGGGTGGACCTTGGCCTCGCCGGAGGGCTTGGGATCCTTGATCTCGTCGCCCGGGTCGATCTGCACCGTTTGCGCACCGTCGGTATCCCACTTGAGCGTGACTTCCTGACCTTCCTGTGTCAGTTGATTGGCGCTCGCGGTAAAGGAGTTGATCTTGACCACGCCGACTGTCGTCTTGGCCGTGCTCGACAGACCAACCCAGTTCTTGAGCGTCAGCGTGTACTCGGTCGTTTTGTCGGGTGTGGCGTCGATCGTGCCCTCGGGTTTGTCATCGGGTTTGGTGGCCAGCGGCGGATCGATACTCACTCCAGAGACGCGGTCGCCGCTCCAGCTCAACTGGACCGTGCCGCCCGCGGGGACGGCCGGTGCGCTGGCATAGAACGACTTGATTTCGGGCGGCCGCAAGAACAGGTAGGCGAGGCCCATGAGCAGGACCAGTGTCGCGGTGGGAATCGCGATCGGACTGAGCATCGAAAACAGCTTCGACAGGATGGCCTGCAGCCATTCGGGAATGATCGGCTTGCACACCAGCAGCGCGCCTTCGCGCGCGCGTTGGGAGCCGGCCGCGGCGCTCACGTGGAAGCCGTACGTCTTTGTCGGACCAAACCAGTGATGGTGGACGCGCGCCTTCAGAGCCGCGCGCTGATCGGCGCCGTTGGCCAGCTGCAACCGCTGAGGATCGGCGGTCAGCTTCACGCCGGGCTCCGGTTCGAGAGTCAGCTCGACCGCGGCGTCGACGTTGCCAGCGTTGACGATCTCGGCGGTGTACTTGCCGCTGGCGCCACGCGCCTCGGCGGGAGCGATGGTGAGTGTCAGCCCCTCGAACGGCAGCAGATGAACGCGGGTCGGCACCACCTGCTCGACCATGTCTTCGCCCCTGGTCGTCGCGGAGATGGAGATTGGATAGGTGCCGGCGCGAGCTTGCGGGGTTCGGGGTGGAAACAGCACCAGCGTGGCGGTCGCCCACGAGTTGGGGACGGGATTGGTCAGGTCGGGTCCGGTTGGAACCAGTTGCACCCGCCAGGTCGTGCCGCGTGTGCCATCCGGTTGGACGATGTGATACCAGTCCGTGGGAAAACCTTCGACGGCGACCTCGACCTGTTCGACGCGGCCGGTGGCGTTGACCAGCCGCAAGTTGAGGACGTCCTGCTTGCCGGGGTCGATGGTCACCTCCTGGCGATCGACTTCGAGCAACAGAATGTCGGAGGCAACCCGGCGCGCCACGCGCTTTTCGTGAAATGTCACGAGCACACGCCCGAGCTGGATGGAAATACCGTCGGTCAGCGGCACGTCCTCACCGGGCGCCAGCTCGCGACCGGCGACCATCGTCGGATTGGTCGTCTTGCCCTCGTGGAGCATCCAGCCGCCTGGGGTCCGATACACCTGCGCGTGCAAGTGCGACACGCTGCGGCTACCTGCCAGCTCAGACAGATCGATCAGGTCCGGCTGCATCGCCGTACCCTGGCGCGGCCGACCGATCCACACTCGGCGGCCTTCAGGCGCCGCCAGCGGCCAGGCCAGCCCATCCGACCGCAGCTCAGCCGGAGCCTGCGCCTGCCTGACGAGCGTGACTTCCGGGTCGACGTCGGCGCGAAACGTCAGCGCGACCGCGCCAAGCAGGATTTCGTCGCCGTCGCTCAAGACGGCTTCTTCGCCGGCTTTCAGCGGTTTACCCGCCACCTTCGTTTCGTTGGTAACGCTCGGCTCCACGCGCAGGCGCCAGGCCGACTGCTCGCGAAAGATGCGCGCGTGGCGACGCGAGACCGTCCGGCCGCGTTCGAGACTGCCGAGGTCCACGTCCACGGCCAGGTTGCCCGCGGCGTCGCGACGACCAACCGACACCGCCTCACCTTGCAGCAGCACCTGGCTGCCGTCGTTGGCGATCAGCCTGGGCATGGACTGCCGTCTGCGTCCCGCGAGTGGTCGCGGATGAAGCGCATCAACCGCTCGCGCGTGGCGAAGTACGTCCGCTTGCGGCTGCGGACGTGCTGCACGTTTCCGCGTAGCCGACCGCGGCCGTCGCTCGACCAGATGCGAACCACAAACGTGTCGCGCCCGCCGCCCCCGCCGAGCGGTGTCGGTTCGAAATCAGACTCGCTGGAAGCGTCCGCCATGACTCTTCACACAATCAGGCTTGCTCGAGCGCAAAGGTCATCGTCGTGTCGCCGATGTTGATCAGATCGTTGTTGGCGAGCTTTTGTTTGGTGACCGTTGCGCCATTCACGCGCGTGCCGTTGGTGCTGTTCAGGTCCTCGATCCAGAAGTCACCGTCGACCGCCAGGATGCGGGCGTGATGCCGCGAAACTTGCCGGTCATCCACGTACGCCGCATTGGATGCGTCGCGCCCGATCACCGTTTCTTTGAATCGACTCAATTCGATTTCGCGGTCCGGCTTGACCAGCAGGCAAGCCTTCGGCAGCACCTGGACGCGCCGGCTGCTGACCATCGTGAGATTCTCGAGCGGCACCCGCCCGATGAACTCGGTCTTCTCCTCGACGGCAGGCACGACCTCCGCGACGACCGGAACGGGCACGCGCGCCTTCTCTGGTTGCCGATCGCGCACGGCGAAGAACACGTACACGCCGGCGCTGGCGAGCACCAGGAGACCGAGAATGCCGGCGCCGATCAGGACAAACGGCGGGACTTGCGGTCGGAGCCCAGCGCCCAGGTTCGACGAGCCCGACGCAACCGTGATGCCCGTGGGTACGGGCGTCGGTCCGCTGGAGGTCGCCGCGACCTGGACCGCGAGCTGCTTGTCGACCGCGCTCCCGCCGGTATCCGTGGCACGGAAGACGAGTGTGTGAGCGCCGGCGCCGGCAGCGGACGTGTCCCAGTCGAACGCGAAAGGCGCCGCCGTCTTCACACCCTGGGACTTTCCGTCAACCAGAAACTCCACCTGCTGAGGCTGCCCGGCGGTCGTTGCGACGGTGATGTGCTGGACGCCCTGAACGCTGGCCGCGTCGGAGATGCCCTGAACGTCGAATGCCAGGCCCGAGCTGGGTGGAATTGGCGCGCCGTTGGCCAGCACCGTCAACGCCTGCGTTCCCTCGCAGCAGTCGCTGTAGTCGAGCTCGAACGGATAGGTGCCGGCGGACGGGAATCCGACGACCAGGTTGTTCTGGTTGGGGGCGCTCGCGACGTTATATGAGCCGACGATCGGGTAGCCGGTGAACGGTCCAACACGCGGGAAGTTCAGCATCGGACCGCTCACATAGCCCGGCTGCGCACCGCTCGCGCTGGGACCAATACTCAGGATCCAGCCGTCGTCGGAGTACACGTTAAAGGTAAGGCGGCCGGCCGCGGATACCTGGAACGCGCCCGTGAACACGGCCTGGAAGTTACGCATGTCGCCGACCGCGGCCTGCGCCTTGTTGCCCTGGGCCACGATGGTCGTGCAGGAGCCGTCCGGTTGGGGAATGAGGTCGGTGAACGGCTGAGTACTCGGACTCACACCGGCCGACGGATTGCATTTAACGGTGTCTGCCGGCGTGTTGAAGTTGAGGGCGGGGAAGTCCTGGGTGAAGGTCACGGCGGTCGAGGGAGTGGCCGTGAAGGCGCCCGAGTCGTTCGGGTTCGGAAAGAAACTGGCGGAGATGGAGCTGACGCTGATCGGCGCATCGCCCGCCGCGAACGCGCCCGGGCTGGCGCACAGCATCGTCGCCGCGGCGACCAGACCAACAAGTCCGGCACGCACCGCGGTCATTCCACGCGTAGCTCTGGTGATGGGCAAACCCAGGGTACCCCCGTACGTCCGCGCCTCTTTCGAGCGCGGGGCCGAGAATAAGGCGCTTCGATTACACACGCATTACCACCGAGTCACCGGAACCACGCGAGGGTGGTAATGGCGTGGTTACTGACGGGTGGTCGGTCTCTCACACTCTGTCCGCCTTGGCCGGGTTGGTCATGCACCCGCCAGATTGCGGCACATCCTCGGCGGCAAGCGATGAACTACTTCACAGTTTTTGGACGTTTGTGGCTGCCACCTCTCGAGGTGCCGGCAATTCTTCTCCCACGAAATGTCCGTCGACATCGTTAGTGACGACCCCAAAGGGAGAACAGTTACATCGCCGCTGGCGCGTGCGCGGCGCATGGAGTCCTCTAAAGAGGGGACACGCGGGGTGGAGGAGCTACTTCGCGGGTGGCGCTGTCGCTTCGCCTCGGGGGCTGCCTTTTGTTGGCGCGGCGCCTGGCTGATTGGGGACAGCGCGCGCCTCGGCGCCGTTGTCAGTCAGGTCCACCAGGAACGGCTTGGCGTCGGCTACGGTGCCGTCCTGGACGTGGACCAGCGCCGTATGCTTCGGGCCGGGCATGGCGCGGACCTCGTATTCGCCAAGCACGGCCACCTCCTGGCGGCTCAGGTTGACGTTAGCCTGCTGACGGGCTTCCTCGCCGAGACTGGCGCCCACGCCCGCAACCTGGATGGTGGCATGCGAGAGGCGCTCCATGAGCGCCTTGCGCGATCCGGGACCAATGCCGCGCAGGCAGATCAGCGTATTGCTATTGGTGAGGATCTCACGCCGCTGGCTCTCGTCGCGGATCTGATCCAGCTCCTGGTAGCAGGTTACGACGCCGGCTTTGAAGCCGCGGCCGACCGCCAGGAACTCGGCCAGGTTGGCGCTCAGAAGCCGCGTCTCGTCCAGCAGCAGGAGCAACGGCACGCGGGTGTCCGGCTGTCCGGCGGCCGGCGGGCGGCGTTCGTAGATGTGCGACAACAACAACGAGGTGGCCACCGAGCCGACGCGTTGCGCTGCCTCCAGGTCACGTAGCGGGCAGGACAGAAACAGCGTGGTCGGCCGCCGGTCCAGGTCGGTAATGCGGAACTTTCGTTCTCCCGGCCGAGCGCGAGTCCGATTGCGGAGTGGGTCCTGCACAAATGGCGCCAGCGCGTTGGCGACGCCGCGCAGCTGAGCGGTATACCCCCACTCGAATTTATCGAACAGGTCGTTCACTTCGTAAAACAGCCGCTCGTGAATCGACTCCGGCCAGCGGTCGCGCACCATTTGCAAGAGCTCTTTCAGTCGGTTGTCGTCGCGCGCCATCTGATACAGGACGAATGGATCGGCCGCGTCGCCGAGCGCGTACTTGGCGATCTGGATGAATCCGCCGAGCCAGCCGCGGAACAGCCGTCCGGCAAATTCCTCCTTGTCGGATTCGCCCGAGTCACGCGGCAACAGCGCATCAAGAATTGCTTCGACGGCTCTTCGACTTTTGAGCCTGCCCAGATCGTCGATCTCGACTTCGTCGAGAAAATTCCAGTTCACGGATGGCTGCTCGGGGCTGGTGCTGAAAATCACGACGCGGTTGCCCGCGGCGAAGACCGGCTCACGCAGGTCCTGGGTGAGGTCGCCTTTCGGATCGAACACGAGCGTCGAAAAGCCGGAGCGCGCCGCGGAAACAGCCCACGGCCGAAAGATGGAGTACGACTTGCCCATGCCCACCGGCGCGGTGACGCACACGTTGCGGAACATGA
>JAFAOS010000373.1 GCA_019247515.1 Chloroflexota bacterium
TTTAGTGCCAGCATGTGAATGTCGATCGTCTTCGCCCAGTCCGGCCCTCAGCCGTCGGCCATCATCTGCTCAAGTAGTAGAAGTCTGGCATGCGAGGGCGCTACTCGCCGAACCGATTGGAGAATCGCGAGCGCCTGATTGTCCGGCCTGGCTGTCGTGCACGATTTCCATCAGTAGACTGACATCGCACACCGGCAAGCGCATCGATGAAGAAGTCGCCAGCCGAAAAGGTGACGTGGCCAGGGTCGTGACATTTGGCAAAACCAAAGGCTTTGACAATGTTGTGCAACGCAAGCTGGGCGCCGAAATCGCGGAGTTCAGCACACCCAGGGTGACGGCCACAGCGCTCCAGTTGCAGGCGACTGAAAACCGGGCTAAGACGCCGACGCTTTTCGGCGATTTTTCAGGCACACCGCCACGCTTTTCGGTGAGCCTCGCGGAGCGCCAACCTACGTTGGCGCGCATGAAAAACCTTCATCGCTCCGCTCTGATCGCCTCCGCGACTGCCCTGCTCGCAGCAGGTGTTGCCTCTGTCAGCGCGTTCGCCAGCACCGGGGTTGGCACCGCCACCAACCCGCAGACCGGCAACATCCTGGTCGACGATCGCGGCATGACCCTGTACCGCTACACGCAGGATCAGCCAAACGTCAGCACCTGCTACAACAGCTGCGCCAGCGCCTGGCCGCCCGTCATCGTCGATGCGGTCCCCGCCGTTCAGGACCCGAGCGTGGCCGCGGGCCTGAGCCTCACCCAACGTAATGACGGCAGCGAGCAACTGACCTACAACGGCAGCCCGCTGTACTACTTCGTCGCCGACCAGCAACCTGGCGATGCAAACGGCCAGGCCAGCGACGGCGTCTGGTTCGTGGTGAGCGTCTCGTGACGCTCACCTTGCGCCGCCTGCGACTCCTCGCCGCACCGGCAACGCTGCTTGCCAGCATGGCGCTCGTCGCGACCGTGTCGGCAGCGCCCACGCCAGACCAGAACGTCACGATCGACAACTTCGCGTTTACGCCGGGCGATGTATCCGTCCCGGTGGGCGCCACCGTCGGCTGGACCAACGCACAGGCCGACGTGCGCCACACGGTGACGTCCAGTGACGGGACTTTCGACTCGGGCATCCTGTCACCCAACGACACGTTCAGCTTCACATTCACGCAAGCGGGTGACTTGAGCTACCAGTGCGAAATCCATCCGAGCATGCGCGGCATCATCCACGTGCTGTCCGATTCCACGGATCCGGCAGGCTCATCGGACCAATCAGCCACATCGGTCGATGCCGCCGCGGCGGCGACGCAGCCCGCCGCGGCGGCGACAGCAACCCCTGCAGCTACTGCCACCGCTACCCCGTCGGCGACCAGCACCAGCACGCCAGCGCAAGCCCCGGCGGCGAAGCCGACTGCCACGCCATCATCGTCCTCCTACGGCTACTGAGCGCAACACGTCAGAAGCGCAGGCGGGGATCGAGTGCGTCGCAGAGTCCATCGCCGAGCAAATTGAAGCCGCAGCACCGTCAACGCTAGCGCCAGCCCTAGAAGAGCGTCGGCCAGCGGTCTGTCTCGAGGAATCCATAGCTGCTGCTCACCATGGAGCCCCACCACGGCGACGGCGGCATGTTGCCGAGCCCCAGGAATGACATCGACGCTTCATTGGAGCGGACCCCCGCCGGCATTGGCTTCGGACGGCCCACCACCAGGTGCGTGAGCGAGCGCGAAGTCATGGCGGGCAGGCCTCGATCAAATTACCGCGGATGGAACGATGATTCGGGCGGCGATCCTACGCGCCAGCATAGGCGATGCAGAGAAGATTTTCCGCCCGCGGCCGTCCCTGGCTCACCTGAAGAAGCCAAAGTTGGGCCCTCGCAGCGCTTGCCCTCGGCGACGGCAAGGCGATGTCGTTGGCAGACGCCATGCGCCGGGGCAGGCGCCGCCGGTGGTCAGGCGAAATCGATCTTGGGTTGGAAAGTCTCAACCGCGCACTTCAGCTTCTCTTCGTTGAAGACTTGCATTTTGTACTCGTCCGCGGGACCGCCCGGTCCGCTCGGCTCGAGCAGAACCCGTAACTTCACCGACCACGGGTAGCCATCGCGTTTGATGCGTTCCTCGGTACGTTGCCACGCTTGATCCGCGACTTCCTTGCTGGCCTTGTGGGCCTGCCACTGGGCCACAAAGGCTGGTGCTGCCTTCGAGAGCTTGCTGGCGGCCGCGGACTCGATAGGTGCTGCCTGGTTGAACGCGGTACTGAACATCTTGCCCCAGAGTTTCTTCTTCTGTTCCTCGATATCCGTGACATTGCCGGTGGCGCACTCGTCCGCGACATCCTTGACCTTGTCCTTGCTTACCTTGACGACCTCGTCGCGCAGTTTGGCAAGCGCTGTCGCCGCCGACCCGCGGAATGATGCTGGCTGCTCACCACTGAGGAATCACCCGCCAACACGCCGACCACCCCCGAACCGACCACAGCTCCCCCGAATGACATCAGTCGGATGGGTACGGTGAGTTCTGGAGCAAGCAAGCACGTCGCGGCCCACACGAGGTTGCCGGCCAGGGAAGCGCCAAACAGGCCTAGCGCGCGTTGCCCAGTTTCGCTCTTGAAGTCGGGGTCATCGGGCTCGTTGGTAACCCCGAGTGCACCGTTGGTGGCGGTAAACCACAGGTTGGCGAAGGTATCCACCCAGATGGGCAAGTTGTCGCGCGCGGAGGTGCGTATCTTCTCTTTATCCTGGTCAGCCATCGGCAAGTCGCGCACGTCAACGGTTGGGGTCTGGCGCTCAATGGTGGACTCCCGTGCGGGCGCGCCAGCTGCTTGCGAATTCTGCGTGGGTGTCGCCAGACGGTTCAGGAGCATACCCGCGGCTTGATTTCCGAAGGTTCGCTGGATCGCGAGAATGTCCGCCGTTCGATTTTGAGGAATCCCGCCAGGTGTCCGAAGCAAGCGCTGAAGGGTGACTGACGGCTCCAACTCGTTTTCGGCATAATCGGCAGATGGCACTCCGTCAGGTCCCCGCGCGGGGCTCACGGGCATCTTTGATGGTTGTTGCTGTGGCTGTTTCGCGGTCTCCATGATCCCGTCCTGCGTCGGCTCGCCCAATGTAGCAGAACCCGACGCAACGTCAAGTACTCGACGGAACGCGGCGCACAGAAATCAAGCACCATGCAGTAGGATGGCGCGTGGCCGTCGCGGACATGTGCGCCCTCGACTGGGAGCTCGCCCACCTGCGCCGCCTGCTCGCCGACACTCCGCCCCCTATGAGGTTGTCCTGGCCCTCTCCGCATGGGCATGGTCAGCGCGGCCACCGCCCAGGACACCATTACCCGCCACGCGGCGCGCGCCATCATCAACTACGGCTGCGCCGGCGCGCCGACTGTTTCCCGAACTCGCCAGCGAGATCGTTGCGCTCAAAGACA
Organism: Chloroflexota bacterium; assembly: GCA_019247515.1. Taxonomy (GTDB): domain Bacteria; phylum Chloroflexota; class UBA6077; order UBA6077; family CF-72; genus CF-72. The sequence continues at coordinate 3,408 of JAFAOS010000373.1, forward strand.
TCATTCGCGCCCGCAATCGGCGCCGCCGTGAACTGCGCGCGACGTTGGCCGAACGTGAGGCAACCGTTGAGGCGTTGCTCCGCTTGCGGCGTGGCGAAGACGCAGACCCAGCACCGTTATTCGCAAGAGCCCGATCCGGCCAGCGCGCTCCGGCCTGGCCGCGTCTCAAACGCTACTTCAACGAATGAATGACCTCCGCTTAGCTCCCGTCGCAGCCGGCGGAGTTTGTCGTCACGAAGGGATATCGTCGCTTCGCCGAGTTCTGCGATGCGCGTCGCGAGGCACGCTTCATCGGCCCTATATTACGGGTTGCCGGGCGTGGGAAAGACCGTTTCGGCGCGTCAATACGCACACTGGACCAACCGGTCGCAGCGTCTGGTTTAGTCCGGGTGGCGCATCACATCGCACAAGCTCGATTCAGGTTTCATTCGCCAAGCGAAAGCCCGCGCTCGGCTAGCGCTCGGCGCAACGGCCCTCGGTCCCATGCCGTGCAGTTTCAGCAAGTCCGACGCGGTAAGAACCGTGAATTGCTCAGGCGCCTATAGCCCGCTGCAATGAGGGCACGCCGCTGGAGCGGCGAGCGCAGCCGGTGGTTCGGACACCTCGACGTGGCGGGACTTACGGCTCATGAGGGCTGGCGCGCCGGATCGGCAGCATGGTCGGCTTTGGACCTACGGTCAGGAACTCCTCGACCAGGCGGGTGCAAAAGGCTGGCTTTTCTAACAAGAGCAAGTGGGACGCACCCGGTACGACAGCGAGTTGCGCGCTGGGCAGGCTGCGGTACATCAGCACGTTGTGCTCGAGACTCACCAGGTCGTCATCTCCGAGCATCAGCAACGTTTGGCAGCCAACGGCCTCGAGGTCAGCAACCGCCAGCCCGGGCTCTTCGACTGCGGCCTGCGCAACCTTGGTGATCACCACCCGCAGGTGGTCGGCGCCATCGGGCGAGACGGACGCGAACGCATCCACGAGCTCTGGTGGCGGCTCGGCATCGGCGGACGGTCGGATCAGCAGCCCGTCGTTGCCGAACGTTCCACTGATGAGCACAAGCTTGTGGACGAGGTCGGGCCTGGCGACCGCCACCCGGAGCGCCACTGAGGCACCCGCGCTGTAGCCCACGAGATGCGTGGGCTGACCTGACGGACGAGCGTCTCGAGAAACGCGACGGTGTCCTGGGCCATCAGCTCGAGGGTCAATGGCCCCTCGACGTCGGCCGTGTGCCTTGGCCTCGACGTTCGGGCAGGTACACCCGAAACTGACCGGTCAGCGCGTCCAGGTTGCCGACGAAGTCGCGGCTGTCGGTGAGCCCGCCGTGCAGCAGCACCAGCGGATCGCCCTGGCCGCGGTCGTCGTACCACATGTGCACGCCGTTGAGGTCGATGTACTGAGCCACGTTGGGTAGTGTGCCTCTTACGATTGAGGTTGGACGTGGGGGGACAGGTCCCGAACACGCGCTCGCTCCGCGTATTTGGCCACGATGTAGACCAGCGCTCGCTCCCCAACGCGGCTGACGTGCCCATCAGACTCGCCGCGCTTGCGTGCGTGATGGAGACAGGTACGCGGATTCACTAGGAAGCGACTGCATATAGCTGGCCAGTGCGTTGCGAGCCGTGCTGTTGAGCGGTACCTCGCGGAATTTGTTGCGCTTGCCGTAGATCGACACGTGCGCGCTGCGGCGGCCGAGATGCACATGCTCCCGTTTGAGTCGCACAGTTCCTCAGCGCGCAAGCCGGTGTGGAGTGCAACGATCGGCAGCGTGCGATCGCGCACGGTCCCGTGCTGTGAGACGGCGGCGGTCTGTGACGCGAAGGAAACGTGGCAGTGATCGCGCAGGCAGAGTGGCAGCACGCACATCTCACTCGAAGCAAGGACGTCCCAGACAAGATTCAGCGGTGTGTCGCCGGCTGTGCGATCGCCGCTGCGAGCCGGTGGCATAGCACCCGCCCAGCTTCACGCCCGCCGGCGGGGGCTTGGGCTGACCCAAACCGAACTCGGCGCTGGTTTCGGCATCACGGCCAATACCGTGGCGCGCTGGGAGCGCGGTGAATCGCCGATCGGCAACCCAGAACTCGTCGGTCTCGCGATCGAGCAACTCGCGTCCCGGTTCGCAGCAGGGGCAGGCCGCCGCTCCCGCGTGCTTCCGCGTCCAGAGGAATGTCGCAGCGCGAGAGGAACCACGCCTGTGGACATATGTAAAACGCCGCTACTACGGCCCGACGGCTTACGACCCATCTCGTCGCCAGTTCCGCTGGGCGTGTCAATCGTAGACGCTGGTGCTTCTTAGATCTGTCGCGCCGCTGGCGGCCACCGCATCGGCTACGCTCAAGCCATGGCTCAGCCGTCGTTTGGTTGGCAAGACCTCGAGGACTTCAGTCTGCTCGCGGCGGATGCCCCGTGGTCAGAGTTCCTGCTTGGCTTGCGGGAGGTGAGTGCTGAAACCTTCGACCTCCACGGCCCTGTTGACGATTGGCTTGGATTCGTACGCCAGTGGGACCGAACAGGGTCGGGTCGCACGTGGTATGTCGTGGGAGGTGAACACGAGGGTCGGTCGTACGCTCTGGTTGGAATTGGGGCATTGGCGAATCCGGATCGCATCACGGCGCTCGCAAGCCAAACCGGCGGGACAGTGCTTGGCTACAACTACTTGGACATGACGGCCGACGCGACGCTGACGGCGGCACGTGGAGCAACGCTCCTGCGGTTCACGGTCGAATCGAATTTCGGTAATCACTCGGAAGGCGAGAGACTGCCCGGCGAGCCCGGCGATGGACTGCCACACATGCCATCAGACTTCGCTTCCATCCTGCGCGCTCACGGCTTCGATGCCGATGCGTGGCTTGCCCGCGATCAGAAATGGGGACTCATCTGGACCATGCTCGACGCCAAAACCAACCCCGAGGCCCATCGTCGCCTGTATTTTGGTCCGCTGCGCATGCGGATCGATCACATCGAGCAGGCAGCGCTGGCCGACATGATGGACGAAGAAGAGCCCTGACGTTCTCGGCCTGCCACACTGATACGAGCAGAAACAATTCCGCCGCGCCTGGGCGTGAACGGTGTCGCCAATCGTGCGACCGTCAACGGAGAATTCCAGCAAGGCTCCCCCGATGCAGCTGCCTCTGGGCCCGAGGAAACGCGGGCGCTGTAACAGCCGGCTGTCCGTCGTCGCCATGATCATGCATCGATGCTCGCGGAGATTATCCGGATTCGCGGGCTGCAGCCAGCAGGCGCGCCGAGGCAATCCTGTGCGTACGCACCAGAACGAGCGTCGCGGCGGCGAGCACCCAGACCTCCTGAAGGATAAGGATGATGGTGATGGTCAACTGTGGATTGTTCGGATCGAACAGTCCCGCGAAGCCTGCCACCTCAAATGCGACTCCGAGGGCAAGTGCCAGGTATCCGAACACCCTTGGCAAGACAGGAGCACCGAGTAGGAGGGCTCCAAGCGACAGATACACGACTCCGGCCGGTCCGACCGGGATGACGTGGATGAACACATCCGTCAGATCAAATGCCGCCGCGGCGCCGTCAATGTGCCCATGCCCGGCCGCTTGCGCGATTGCCATGGACGCAACCACCTCGACCAGACCGATCACCCACAGCGCGCACGCAGCGAAGAGAGTCAGCAGGCCGGACAGGCGCTGTATGCCGCCGGCGAGCCGCACCAGCTCTAGGAAGAACACCGATACGAGCAATGTGCCGATGTCCTGGATCCAGGCGCCCACGATGATCTCGTTGTGGTACTGGTTGCCGAACGCCGCAAATGCCCGCTCTGGCGAGGTGTTGACAGGAATCGGCAGCGGTTGTGAAAAGTAAATGGCGAGCACGAGCACGCCCAGAATGCCGCTTACAGCGGCGAACACCGTCGACCGGCTGGCTGCCATCACGCCTGGGACTCCATACATTGGACAAGCGGGTAGAGATGCGGATCTAATTGCCCGAGCTGGCGGAACCTCTCGAACTCGTGACTATGCTGCGCTGCAAGATCCTCCCAGCCCGCCGAATTGCGCCACTGCGCGTAGGTAATTTGACCACTTGCATGCGATGTTGCTCCGATGCAGAGCGGCCGCGACAAAACTCGGATCACGTGTCGACGGCTCGCTCACCGTTATCCAGGTATCGACGAGTTGTTGCTGGCCAAAGGCGTTGGTGTCGAAGGTGTTGACTAGTATTGGTGACACTCTCCGTGGCCGAGACAACCAACGGTGCAGTGCCAACCCGCGGTGTCGACTCCAGCCTCACGACGGCGTGTTGGCGGCGGCTGCCGCGCCTGGCTGGATCTTCGCCGCGCCTACAGGCGCGTGTTTGAACTGCACAGATTTCACCACGCGTGTGCCGTCCAGACCTCGCGGGTGGCCACCAGCGGAAAGCCGTCGAGCTTAGGCCAGGCGCGGCTGGCGGCAAGCTCTGCCTGGATCAGCTGCACCAGTACATCGGGCTCAGCGCGGACGCGGCGAGAACGGTGGAGGTCGCGCTATCACAGGCGATACGCATGCTCGAGTACCCCGCGAGTTAGACGACTGGCAAGCGAGGCCCCGCGCGGCTACACTTAGCACGTGCCTCTGAAGATAAGAATATCTTACTATCAACATGCCTAAAAACACAAGACGCGCCGGCAAAGTCATGCAGGCACTCGGCGAGCTGCGCGCTTTCGGCGCCGACGTTGATCGCGTCGATGGTGCCGCCGCCGCCCGCCTGGGCCTCAATCGCACCGACCTGCGCGTCATGGAGCTGCTGAATCGGAACGGCGCCCTGAGCGCCAGCGAGCTGGCCACTGCAACCGAGCTGACAACCGCGGCTGTGACAACGGTCATGGATCGTCTGGAATCGCGCAACCTTGCCGTTCGCGTCCACGATCCAGGCGACCGCCGGCGCGTTCTCGTCGAGCCGACGCAACTCGCAACCCAGATGTCCGATGAGATGTTTGGCGGATTGCTTGATGGAGTCCGTCGTGTGCTGACAGGCTACTCGGAGACGGAGCTTGACACGATCATCGGTTTCCTCGAGGCGGTGCGGACCGTTTTTTGTAACGAGCTCGCCGCGCTGCGAACGCGCCGGCATGTCATGGAGCCGCCAGTGCGCGACGTCTCGTCTGAACAATGCTGAATGCAACGACGGCTACGGGAGCCATGATCCAGAGCTGGATTACTCATATTGCCGAACAAGTGCTGGATACCTGCACCTTTCTCCGGCAGCCTGTTCCGATCGCCGGGAGTGCATGCTGCCCGAGCCGCTGGGCACGCATGCGTTTTCGACCATACCGACGGCGAGACGAGTCATCCAGGGCTGCCCACAGGTCAGACACGACCAGGAACAGCCGTTCACGTCAACGGCACTCGGGTATCGCAACCAAAGCGTGGGACCGCAGGGGAATGCGCGAATGGCTCGACCGCGAGATCATACGAGTCGTGCCTACGACAGAGTCGATTGCCTCGCCACTTGCGGCGTGGGCGAATTTCTACATGATTACCGGCTCGGCCGGTGCAGCGCTTACAGGGCTGATGTTTGTCGCGATCACCGTGATGACTCAGGTGCGGCGCGAGCTTTCACGCGAGGGTATTGGCGCATTTAGCACGCCGACCGTTGTGCACCTGAGTGCCGTGATCGTGATCTCGGCGATCTTGAGCGTGCCCTGGGCCGACCTGCGGCTGCTGGAGGTCACCTTGCTGGCAGGCGCACTCGCGGGCGTGATCTACACCGCGGTGATCATTCGCCGGTTTCGCCACAGCAGACCGTACCGTCCGGATCGTGAGGACTGGGCGTGGCACGGCATCACCCCATGCGTCGCGTACCTGGCGTTGGGCTTCGGCGCGCTGCGCGTCGCTGGCGCTCCCACGTCTGCCCTGTACTTGCTGAGCGCGGCCATTCTTCTGCTGATGGTGACGGGTATCCACAACGCCTGGGATATGGTGGCCTACACCAGTACCGTTCCAACTCGCGAGTCGTCCACCGAGGGATCCGCAGTCAGCGACAGACATGACTAGCGCACGATCCAGCACACCGTCGGCTCAAGGGAATAGACCGTCTCGGCTGGAGGTCGTGTTCAATCGCCGGACCCCGACTAGCGTCGGGCCTTTGGAGCCGTAATCGAATGCGGACTGTAGTTGGCGAAGCTCATTCTCCCGGCCGACGAAAGGCTGCCGCTCAGCAAACCGGTCCTCGGCGCGCCGTTCCGGTGGCCGCCCTACCACGGACAGAAGCGGTCGGAAATCCTTAGGTAGGTCTGGATGCACCAACTGCCAGATCCGTTCGGGCCCATCAATGTCCTTCAATTGGTGTACGCCCAAGTCCCGAGGGTCAATTCGGCGGTGAGGGCTTCGCGAACCAGATCGGCGGTGACGCTCGAGACAAGCACCTGCCCGCCGTGGGCAGCCGCGCCCAAGCGGGCGCGTGATTTACCCATCGCAGACTGGCCTCACCAGTGTGGATGGCCATGCGCACACGTAAGGGTTCTGGTAACCGCCAGGGCTCGCGGACGAGAGCGATCTGAATGGCGCACGCAGCAGCCACGGCATCCGAGGCACGCG
>JAFAOS010000433.1 GCA_019247515.1 Chloroflexota bacterium
GGCTTGCCTGGATATGGGAAGCATGGAGGGGTTAATCCCTGTGCTCATGTGTCGGGGCGGGGCAAGGCAGGTCCTTGCTACTGACTTTGCTGATTTGTGCGCCGCGAAGATAGAGGCGGTAAAGCATTACTACAGAGTCGACTTTGAGTACAAGAACACCGGTCTAATGTATGGGCTACACGCGAAGCTGGGCCGCCGTAGCTTCGATCTTATCAACTGCTCGGGCCTCCTCTACCATGTCTTTTCTCCCATCGCCGTGCTAGCCGGTGTGCGCCCACTTCTCAAACGAAATGGCTTGATGATCGTTACCACCAACGTCGTGCTCGATGACAGATATGTCATGGAATTCAACAATGCTGGGCGGATACAAGATGAGATCGAGACATACTGGTATATTTCAGTTCCACTGCTCGACTATCTTCTACGATACCTCCGGCTTGTACCCGTCGATGTGCTGTTCTGGCCTCACACGGACTCATTTTCGGCTATCAGGTACATCTTCGACCAACCATCCGCCAACCTATCGGTACTGTGTCGCGCAACGGACAACGCCAACGATGACGAGTGGATGGGGCGATCGTCACGAGCGGCTTGGGAGTATCAGGGGCACTCGGACTGGAAATTAGCCGATCGACAGCCGGTGTCAGCTATTAGATACAAGGACAATGGGCCTCGCGAGCGGATTGATCTCTGGGAAGCGGTCAGAACTCGGGAACCGGTGCCGGCTGTCTCGCCAGAACAGGACTCCCACACCCTCCGTCTGTCCGCATTCAGCTGAACCGCACGCCGCGCACGGTAGGCCCCACGGTGGCCCAGTTGGCCGCCGCGCTTCCATCCCATGGGCGGCGCTTTCGGCCTCTGCGGTAATGATAGTCATCTGGAAACAGGGGCTAGGAAAGTGCGTTAGTCCTCTCTAGTCAGCACTACCTCCAAGGTGGCGTAACGCTTCGCGTAGAAAGAGCGCCGACGAATTCGCCTCCCTAAGCTTGCGATTTAACCCGAGCGGTGGCCTAAAGCGGGCGGTCAGTCCGGCCGAGCCGTCGGCTGGTAGGATTGAGCATGGACGATCCTACCATTCTCCACACGCTGGGAGCGTTCCGGGCCGAAGTCTACGCGTGCTTGGGGGCCCGGCGGGATGCGCTGTTCGAGGCGCTCGACGCGGCCACCACCGTGGGGCCGGTCCCCTCGCTCCCGTACTTGAGCTTGGCGGCCCTGCATCAGCGGCGCTGGGGCAGCCTCTACGCGGCCCTGGCCGAGGGGAACCTGGAGGCCTCTGCGCTGCGGGCCCTGGTGGGCCGCTATCCCCTGGACGACGGACAGCCCGTCTACGCGTTGGATACGAGCGTCTGGCCGCGCAACGACGCCGAAACCAGCCCCGAACGGGGCTACTATTACTCGCCCGCGCGGCAGTCCGCTGGCCAGCCGATCGTGGCCGGCTGGTCCTACGCCTGGCTGGCCCAGGTGAGCTTCACGCACGATAGCTGGACGGCGCCGCTCGACGTGCGCCGGGTGCCGCCCACCGCCAACGCCCATACCGTGGCGGCGGCGCAGATCCGGGCGCTGTGGGAGCGGCAGGCGGCGGACGGTCCGGTGCCCTTGTGCGTGTTCGACGCCGGCTACGATCCCGAGACGCTCGCCCGGGAACTCGGCGCCCTCGATGGCGAACGGGTGGCCGTGCTGGTACGGCTGCGCAGCGGCCGCTGCTTCTACGCCGACCCGCCCTCCCGGCCCGACAGGCAGGTCGGGCGGCCGCGCCGGCACGGGGCGCAGTTGGCCTGCGACGACGAGCGGACGTGGTGGGCGCCGACCGCGGCGCACGAGGAGGACCACGCCCACTACGGCCGCGTGCGGGTGCGCGCTTGGGCAGGCGTACATGCCAAGCGCCAGAACCACCCGCAGAAAGGTAGTCGGCGCACCTTGCCGACGGTCCGCGGGACGCTGGTCCTGGTGGAGGTCGAGCGGCTGCCGCGCCAGACCCGCATCCCCAAGCGGCTGTGGCTGTGGTGGCGCGGCCCGGGCGCCCCGGACCTGGCGGTGCTCTGGCGCGCGTACGTCCACCGCTTCGACCTGGAGCATACCTACCGCTTCTGCAAGCAGGGGCTCAACTGGACCACGCCCCGCGTGCGCCACCCCGAGCAGGCGGACCGCTGGACCTGGTTGGTGCTGCTGGCCTATACGCAACTGCGCCTCGCCCGGCGGGCCATTGACGACGTGCACCTGCCCTGGGAGCGGCCCCAGCGCCCCGCCCGCCGCGCGCTCACCCCGGCCCGCGTCCGCCAGGCATTTCCCCAGCTTTTGGTCGCCCTCGGCACGCCCGCAGTCGCGCCAAAACCCTGCGGCCGCTCGCCCGGCCGCCCGCTGGGGGCCCGGTCGGGACCCGCGCCACGGTATCCGGCCCGCAAGAAAGCGGCCTGATTTCTCGATAAGCCCTCTGCGCATGGCAAAATCCCCCGGGCCTGTCGGCGCCGGTTGACAGCTCATGGGTTAAATCGCAAGCTCAGGGTGCCGGCGAGCGAGGCTGCCTCCTGTCACCGGCGCCGCCGCTAGACGCGCCCAATATATAAGGGGCATGCTTCATGCTGATACCCGGCAGGGACGAGTCGTGCCACCGCAGACGGCGCTGGCGGGTGTAAGGGCGATGGCCGTCAAGTAAATGATGACGGACGATCGTCTTCTGCGTTCAAAGGAGCACATGATGGCGGAGAATCCTCCCCCGCGTGGTGGTCGGGAGACCGAGCAGATCGTCGTGCGCCCCGGTGATACGACCTGGCAAACGACGGACACCGGCCGCCGGCCGTACAGCGCGGCTGATGATGATATTGACATTCCCCGCGCGCTGAACCTGCGTCGTGACCGCGTGCGCTGGGGACCGATTCTCGCAGGCTTCCTCACGGCCCTTACCGCCCTCTTGCTGCTGAACCTGCTCGGGGTGGCCATTGGCCTCACGACCATGAATGCCGGCACGGCAGCCGCAGAGGGCGGTCCGCCACCTGACGCCGGAAGGAACTCGGCCATCTGGGCGGCGATAGCCGGAATTCTGTCGTTCCTGCTCGGCGGGTACGTAGCCGGTCGGACGGCGGCGGTCTTTGACCGCGGGTGGGGTGCCTTGAATGGCGCCTTAGTCTTTCTATTGGGGGTGCCCATTACCTTGTGGCTGGCAGGCCAGGGGCTCGGAGCGGTGCTGGGCAGCCTCGGCGCACTAACCTCCGGACTGAACGTCGATTCTACGCAAGCCCAGAATGTGGCCAATCAGGCGCAGCAAGCTGCGAACAACGTGCAACCGATCGATGTAGCGCGAGCTGCAGAGCGAGCGCGCAATGCGGCTTGGGGGGCACTGCTCGGATCGTTGC
>JAFAOS010000501.1 GCA_019247515.1 Chloroflexota bacterium
GCGGAGGACGCGTTTATTCCAGGCAGGACCCCTGGGGGCGGCGATCAGGTGATATCCGCTGAGGGCACCCACAGCGCCAACGCGATTACCCCAGAGGGGAGTCATGGGGAGGCCGCGATTACCCCAGAGGGGACCCAGGCGGAGGACGCGTTTATTCCAGGCAGGACCCCTGGGGGCGGCGATCAGGTGATATCCGCTGAGGGCACCCACAGCGCCAACGCGATTCCCCCAGAGGGGACCCCTGGGAAGGAAGGGACTACCCCAAAGGGGACCCCTGGCGACGACGCGATTACCCCAGAGGGGATGACTGGGGGACGAGTCCCGTGAATATCGGACCCGACTACGACGGCGGCAACCTTGTCTTTGTCGTCGGTTGCCCGCGCAGCGGGACCACGTGGGTCCAGCGGCTGCTCGCCAGCCATCCGTGTATTCGCACGGGCCAGGAGTCGGACCTCTTCGACATGTATGTCGGGCCCCTGCTCCGTACCTGGCAGCACGAGCTGCGAGTGGACTCCAGCGGGCGCGGGGCCGTCGGGCTGGGGTGCTACTTCACCGACGCCGAGTTTTCTCAGGCGCTGAAGTCGTTCGTCCTCCAGTTGCTGGCGCCCATGGTGGCCAACCTGCTGCCCGGCGAGCTGTTCCTCGAAAAGACGCCCAGCCACGTGCTGTTCGTGCCTGAAATCCACGCGCTGCTGCCGCGGGCGCGGTTCATCCACGTCGTGCGCGACGCGCGCGACACAGTCGCGTCACTGTTGAGCGCCTCGCGTACCTGGGGGCGTGCGTGGGCGCCGCGCCGCGCCGCGCACGCCGCGCGCACCTGGGTGACGCACGTCGAGGCCGGCCGCACCGCGCAGCGCCAACTGCCGGCCGCTCAGTTCCACGAGGTGCGCTACGAAGCCCTCCACGCCAACGGCTTCCTCGAGTTGCGCGAGCTCACCCGCTGGCTCGGCCTCCAGTGGACCGACGCGGAGCTGCGATCCGCGCTGGACAGGAACTCACCCGATGCCGCACGCCAGGGGCACGGCACCCCCATCCCGTTAGGCGGAGAGTTCGCCGGCAGCGTGGTCAAAGAGCCGGCGGGCTTCATCCGCCAGGCCCGCGCTGGCACGTGGCGACAGGACCTGCGTCCGGTCGACAAGCTCGAGGTCTGGCGCGTGGCGCGCTCGACCATGGCGCGTGTCGGCTACGCGTGGACGGCGCCGTGGTCCGCCTGACCTGGCTATAAAGGCCTGGACGATGCAGTGGTCCGTCTGAGCCTGGTCATCCCCACCTACCAGCGCGCCGCCGACGCCGAGCGCTGCTTGCTCAGCGTGCAGCGGCAGACGCTTCCCGACTTCGAGGTGTTGCTTGTCGACAACAGCCCCGACGCCACCTTGCGTTCGCGCATCGATGCGCTCAACGCCGCCGCACGCGTACCAGCACGGTACGTCCACGAACCACGCCTCGGCCTGCACAACGCTCGCCACGCTGGCGCGCGAGCAGCTAGCGGCGACGTGGTCATCTTCACTGACGACGACGCGGAGTTCGATCCCGGCTGGCTGGCCGCGTACGCGGGCTGTTTCGAGGCGCACCCCGAGATGGCGGCGGCCGGCGGCCGAGTCCTGCCCACCTGGGAGGCGCGGCCACCCGCGTGGCTGTGCGCCGCCATCCAGCGCGACCCGAGCATGTTCCCCGCACTCAGCCTGCTCGACCTGTCGCCCGAGTTCCGCTTGAGCGCCGACGGCATCTTCTTTGGCGTGAACATGGCCGTTCGACGCGACGTGCTGTTCGCCGCGGGCGGATTCAACCCCGAGATCTTTGGCGATCGCTGGCTCGGCGACGGAGAGACGGGCCTGAATCGCAAGCTCTGGTCGCGCGGCGAGCTGGTTGGCTATGTGCCCGACGCCCTCGTCTACCACCGCGTCTCACGCGAACGGATGACCGTCGCGTATCTGCGCAGGCGTCAGACGCACGAAGGCGCGTGCGACATGTATGCCCGCTTTCATCCGCACATGCCAGCGCGCGGCGCGCTCGCCAGGGCGTGCGTCGGGATTGTCAAAGAGAGCGCGCGCGACTGGCTGGCCGAGCCGTTGTTCCGCGGGCGAACCGATCCGCGCGCGCTGCGTGTGCAGCTGCGCGCCGTACGCGCCTGGTCCCGACTAGAGTACGTTGTGCGATTGATGTTCGACCCCCGCCTGCGCGCGCTGGTCGCCCGCGAAACGTGGCTCTGAGGGAACTGGCTCCCTCTCCCCCGGGGAGAGGGAAAAGGGTGAGGGCCGGCCTGCGCGCACCGGCGTTCACGCGCACAACCTGGTGGCCGCGAGTCTGGCCACCGCTCTTGCTAGCGCTCCTCGTTGTCCTGGCGCTCGGCCAGTTTCTCCAGGTTGGCCTGGTCTCGACCGACTGGTGGCCGGTGCTCAGCACCAACCAGGTCAACAACCTGTCCGACTTCGTGCGCGCCTTTCGTGAGCCGATTGGCGCCGGCGACCCGCACTTCATCCAGCAGACCGCGCGCCACTACCGACCCATTGCCGTGCTCTCGGACGCACTCGACTACAAGCTCTACGGCCTGGATTTCCCCGCCGGCTGGCAACTGACCAACCTGCTGGTCCACCTGGGCGTGACGCTCGGCGTCTATGCGCTCGGGCGGGCGCTGGGTCTCGCTCGCTGGGCGGCCACCCTGGCCGCGGCGATCTTCACGCTCCACCCGGCCATCGTCGGCACCGTGCCCGCGATCGCTCGACGCCACGACACCCTGTCCGCGCTGTTCTTCCTGCCGTGCGTGGTGTTGCTGATTCGCGGCCAGCGCGTTCTGCCGGCGATCCTGTTTGTGCTGTCGATCCTGTCGAAAGAAACGAGCCTGGCGGCGCTGCCGTTCGTGCCGCTGATGCTCAGAGCCGCCGGACAGCCGATGCGACGGTCGTGGGTGCTGGTGCCGGCGGCCATCGTCGCCGTGGGCATGCGCGTGCTGGCGCTGGGCGACCTGGGCGGCTACGGCACCGCGACCTATCCCAGCGTGGCAGCCGTCCCGATCTACTGGGACAAGTTCGCCAGGTACTTCATCGACCTGTTCTACCCACTCCCCATCCGCCAGGGCTTGATGGCGGCTCTGGCCATTGCGCTGCTGTTCGCCTGCGTTGCCGCGGTCGCGATGCTCTTGCCCGACAAGGAGCGCTTCCTGGTCTGGCTGGGTCTGGCGTGGGTGTTCTTCTTCGGCGCGTTCTACGCGGGGCTGAAGGTCTACGCGGGTTCCTGGTACCTCTACTTCCCGTTGATCGCCGCCTCGATCGCCATCGCCGCGATGGTCCAGGGCGGTCTCAAGCGGCGGCCCGAGCCGATCGCCTGGGTACCCATCGGCCTGGCAGGCGTCATGATCGCGGTCGTCCTGGTCAGCTCGCCGCTGATCACGCCCTATCCGAACTGGACGGAAACAACCGTGCTCATGGACGACTACCTGCGCCGTGTCGACACCTGCACCGAGGATGGCAATCCGCCGCTGGCGCCACCCGACCACGATGCCAGGGCGGCGTTCGTGAACCCCACTGGCCTGCTGGACTACAGCGTCACGGCCTATATTGCGCTCAAGTTCCCCAACGGACGCCCCTGCGCTCAGCATTGACATCCGCACGCGCAGACGCGGCCGCGCAACCAGTACGCTTGGCGGGCGTGCGTCGAGTGGCAATTGTGTATCCACGTGCCAATCTCGACACCGTGCCGAGCCTGATCGGCGCCGCCGAGCAACTGGCCGAAGCCGGCTACGACGTCGACGCGTTCACGTATCGACAGGCGGGCCAGCCGGACCCCAGTTTCGGCTCGGCGCGCATTCGGCTGCGATCGCTCGGAGTGGAGGGGCTGGCCGACTATTCCACCGCCAACCTGAGGGGCGCCGTCAAACGCGCGGGCTGGCTGCCGGGCGTTGCGCGTACGCCACTCGTTCGTACGTATAACGTGCTGGGCGCTGGCCTGGCGGGTGGCAGTCGGCTGGCGGCGCGCGCGCGGAGCGCGGTCGTCGAGCGCGAGACGCCGTATACGTGTGTCATTGGGGTCGACCCAGATGGCCTGGGCCTGGCGCACAGCCTGGCACGCGGCGCGCCGCTGGGCTACTACTCGCTCGAGCTGCTGCTGTCCTATGAGCTGAGCACGCCAGCCGATCGGCAGCTCAAGGCCCACGAAAGCGCCTTGAGCCAGCAAGCCGCGTTCGTGATCGTCCAGGACGAGGAGCGCGGTCGATTGCTCGCCGATGACAACCGCCTCGACTGGTCGCGCGTGGTGCTGGTACCCAACGCGCCCGGCGGACCGGCTCGGCGCCAGCCAGGTCGATATTGGCATACGCGGTTCGACCTGCCCGCGGACGCGCGAGTGGTGATCCACTCGGGCAGCCTCGGCGCCTGGACCGGCATCGACTCGATTGTCGAGTCGGCGACGAGCTGGCCGGCAGGCTGGGTCCTGGTGATCCACACGCGTTTCGACGCGGAGTCGTCGGCCTACGTGGAGGGCTTGCGCGCAAGCGCCGATCCGCGGCGCGTGTACTTCTCGCTGAAACCCGTGCCGCGTCAGGAATATGACCCGCTGATCGACGGCGCGGACGTTGGACTGGCGTTCTACGTGCCGCAGTCGGGTTCGGCGTTCACACAGCGCAACGTGCAGACGATAGGTCTATCGTCGGGCAAGCTCGCATACTACCTGCGGGCGGGGCTGCCGGTGATCGTGAATCGCGCGGCGTCAATCGCCGAGGTGGTCGATACGCAGGCTCTGGGCGCCTCGGTGGAGGACGCGCGCCAGATTACCGCGGCCCTGGACCAGGTCGCCGCGGCGTACAGCCAGTACAGCGCGGGGGCGTTGCGCTACTTCGACGCGCACCTGGACTTCAACCGTGCATTCGGCGAGGTGCTACGCCGCGTGGACGCGCTGGCGTGACGCAACTCGAGACGATCTCGGTCGACGGCGTCGTCCTGGCGTATCTCGCCCGCCAGCAGGCGCCACCCACCGCGACACGCTACCTGACCCCTGACGACTGCAATCTCCAGGTCGGTCACGTCGTGTACGCCGGGGGTACCGATATTCCGCGCCACATGCACCTGCACGTGGAGCGTCACCTCGACACCACGGCCGAGGTGCTCCTGGTCCAGCAGGGACGCTGTGAGGTGGACATCTTCGGTCCCGATCGACAACTGGTCACCACGCGCGAGCTGCGCGTCGGCGACATGCTGGTCGCGGTGGCGGGCGGCCATGGGTTCCGGGTGCTCGAGGACACGGTGCTGCTCGAAGTCAAACAGGGGCCCTACCCGGGCGGGGCCGAGAAAGAACGCTTTTGATCCCCGTCAACGAGCCGCTGCTGACAGAAGCAGACGTCGCCTCAGTCACCGACGCGCTGCGCTCGGGCTGGATTTCGGGCTCGGGCCCCTACGTCGAGACCTTCGAAAACCGCTGGGCCGCGTACTGCGGCCGCCAGCACGGCATTGCCGTCGCCAACGGCAGCGTCGCCCTACAGGTGGCGGTCTCGCTCCTGGACCTGCAGCCCGGCGACGAGGTCATCCTGCCAGCCTTCACGATCATCTCCTGCGCCTGGCCCGTCGTGCTCGCCGGCGCCACGCCGGTGCTGGTCGACTCCGACCCGCGCACGTGGACCATGGACGTCGCCCAGGTCCGCGACAGAATGACCCCGCGCACGCGGGCCATCATGCCCGTCCACATCTACGGCAACCCGGTGGACATGCAGCCGCTGCTGGACGTCGCCCACCAGTTCGGGTTGGACATCGTCGAAGACGCCGCCGAGGCCCACGGCGCCGATTATCGCGGTCGACGCGTCGGGAGCTTTGGCGCCGCCAGCTGTTTCAGCTTCTACGCCAACAAGCTGGTCACCACCGGCGAGGGCGGCATGGTGCTGGTCGACGACGAAGGGCTGGCGGAGCGCGCCCGTCGCTTGCGCAATCTCGGGTTCCAGCCGGGTCGCCGCTTCCTGCACGGCGAGCTCGGCTACAACTTCCGCCTGACGAATATCCAGGCCGCGCTGGGCGTCACGCAGGTCGAGCGCATCGACGCCATCGTCGAACGCAAACGCGCCATGGGCCGCGCCTATACACGGCGGCTCTCCGAGGTGGCGGGTCTGGAGCTGCAGGTCGAGCAGCCCGGCGCCCGCGGCGTGTACTGGATGTACGGGGTGCTCGTGCAGGAGACGACCGGCCTCGACGCGGCCGAACTGGCCCGCCGCCTGAGCGCCAGAGGTATCGAGACCCGGCCATTCTTCCTCGGCATGCACGAACAGCCCGCGCTGCGCGAACGGGGGCTCTTCGCCGGTGAGTCGTACCCGGTTGCCGAGCGGCTGGCGCGGCAGGGGCTCTACCTGCCGTCGAGCCTGGGACTCGACGAGGGGCAGATCGATCGCATCTGTGAGGCGGTGTGCGAGGCACTCAGGTGACCGTCTTCGGCGAGGCATACGCGGGCGCATATGACGCCCTGTACCACGACAAGGACTACGCGGCCGAGTGCGACCTGATCGAAGGCCTCTGTGCTTCCTACGCGCAGCAGCCCGTCAAGCGCATTCTCGACCTGGGCTGTGGCACGGGCGGCCACGCCGTGGTGCTGGCCGAGCGCGGCTATCAGGTCGTCGGCGTCGACCGTTCCGCGGACATGCTCCGACTCGCCTGCGAACGCGGCAGCTCAGCCCGGTTTCAACAGGGTGACATTACCGCGGTCGACCTGGGAGAAACGTTCGACGCCGCGCTGATCATGTTCGCCGTCCTGGGCTATCTCACCGCGAATGCCGACATCCAGGCGGCGCTGCGCGCGGCGCGGCGGCATCTCACCGCGGATGGCCTGCTCGTCGCCGACGTGTGGTATGGCCCAGCCGTTCTGGCCCAGCGGCCGTCGGAACGCGTCAAGGTGATCGACACCCCGACCGGCGGCCGGGTCATTCGCGCCGCTTCGAGCCAGCTTGATACGCGTCGCGACGTGTGCACCGTGGATTACCACCTCTGGCGTCTCGAAGATGGCAAGCTCACCGCGGAGGTGTGTGAACGGCATCCCGTGCGGTACTTCTTCGAGCCCGAGCTGCAGGCGTTCCTCGCGTCTGCCGGATTCGAGCTCGCGCGCATCGGCGGATTTCCGAACCTCGACGAGGAACCCAGCGAGCGCACGTGGAACGTGGCCTTTGTCGCCCGCGCGCGCTGAGCGCTACGAGTCCGTCGCCGCGCTGGCGCTGATCGCCGCACTCGCCTGGCTGGCCCAGTTCCACCACTTCCGCGACTTCGGCCTGTACGAGGATGACTACTGGTTCATCTCGGAAGCGATGGGCAAGAACGTCGACTACCTCCAGCATCGCTTCGTCACCGCGTTCACCACGCTCCCCCAGGGCCGACCGCTCGGCTTCTTCTTGCCCGACTTGCTCTCGTTCGTCGGCGACAAGCTCGGCGGCTTGTCGGGCATCTACCTGGTCGGCTTCGCGGTGGTCACGCTCAATACGTTCCTGTGCTATCGCCTGCTGCGCACGCGAGTGCCAATCGCGCCCGCGGTGGTCGGCGCGTCGGTCTTCTGCCTGTTTCCATCCGACACGACCAAGATCCTGCTGACCCACGACTTTCAGCTGCAGCCATCGCTCACCTTCGCGCTGCTGTCGGGTCTGGCGTACGCGAGCGGACGCAAGCCGCTGGCCTACGTGGTGTCGGTGGGCGCGCTGCTGTCGTACGAAAACGGCTTCCTGGCGCTGTTCGCCCTGCCGCTGTTCACCGCGCGCTGCTGGGATCGGCGCCTCGTGCGCGAGCTGATCACGCATGTCCTCATCCTTGTGGCGGTCGTCGCGGGCGTCGTGGTCGTGCGCTATTTCGTCGGCGAAGGCCGCGCGACCAGCTCGGTCGGGAACGTCGGCGCCGTCTTGCCGCCGCTCTTCGGCTCGCTGGTCCTCGGGCCCGCCCGCAGCCTGGCCGGCATGTTCTACGGCCCGCTCAAAGCTGTTCCCACCTGGGACCTCGAAACGATCGTCGCCTCGCTGATCGGCTTCCTCGGCTTCGGCCTGCTCCTCTGGCGCGCGCCGCGCCCGAAGCGTGAGGTTCGCCAGGCGCTCCAGGTGACCATGGCCGGCGCGGCCATGCTGGTGGTCGGCTACGCGCTGGCGTTCACGCACTACCCGCCCAACGCGCTGGTTGGTCGCGGCACGTCCGTTCACCTGGGCGCCACGCTTGGCATGTCCGTTCTGGCCACCGGCATCGCCTGGCTGCTGCTGGGTTGGCGACCAGGAGTGGCCATCGCGCTGATCTCGGGCTATCTCGCGCTCGCGGTGGGCTATTACGTGACGATCGAGCGCGACTTCGTACGCAGCTGGCAGCTCCAGCGCGAGTTCTGGCAACAAGTGCAGGCGTGCTGCTCGGACCTGCAGGACGGAACGGTGCTGCTCTACACGTTGAGCTCCGCCGAGGAGCCGACCTTCATCTTCACCAACTCCTGGGCCGACCCGCTGATCCTCGGTGAGACGTTTGCCTTCCCGAGCACCTGGTCGGAGCCGCCGCGCCTGTTCAGCCTGACCGAGTGGCAGGACCGCGTTCAGGCCGACGGCGGCCAGCTCGACTGGTGGGTGCCGGCCGCCTCCTGGGATGAGCACTGGGAGACCTTGCCGCAGGACAATGTGATCCTGTTGACACGGGCTGCTGACGGGACGCTGACCAGGGCGACGGGCACGATCGACGTTCCCGGCGGTGCGCTGAGGCTGAAACCACCCACGGCGCCCGAGAGCTGGCCGGCTGCGCAGCTGTACGCGCCCCTCCTCGATTCGTAGTGCTGGAGTACGCCGCACTGGCCACGCGCGACCGCGCGTCGGTCGAGGCGATGGCTACTCCCTGGCTGCAAGTCCACGCCGTCGCACGCGAGCGAGGCCTGAAGCTGGTCACGGCCGATCGGGTGGCCGCCGACAACATCGACCCGCGACGCGTGGTCCTGATCGCGACGGACTGGACCCGCGACGCCCAGAAGCTGGTCAGCCAGGGCGCGCGGCCTGGGGTGCTGGTCTCGTTCGACCCGCCGGTGATCGCCTGGTGGCTCTACTACCACCTGGAGCGAGTCAGCGCACTCTTTCCGCACACGTTCATGTACGAGGGCGCCCGCGAGCGGGTGGCGCCCACCACTCGGTTCCACCCGCTGTTCTTCCCGGTGCCCTGCCCACCGCCGAGGCCCACCGGCCTGCCGTGGACGAGCCGCCGCTTCATGGTGGCCATCGACGACAACGCCGCCCTGCCACGGCCGCGCGACCTGGGGCGCTGGCTCGACCGCCCGCGCGAGCTGTCGATCGAGCGCATGTGGGCCGGCCTGCGCTATCGGCCGATCGGCCACGAGCGCTACCAGGCGCGGTTGCGCGCCATCGAGGCGTTTTCGACCCACGACGACTTCGACCTGTTTGGCGAGGGCTGGGACCATCGTCATCCCGCCGTTGACCTGGAGCTGCACGAGGCGGCAGCTCGCGCGTTTCGGGGGGGCGTCCACAACAGGCTGGCGCTGTTGGCGAAGTACCGCTTCGCGCTGGTCTACGAGAACACGCGCTTTCCCGGCTATGTCTCCGACAGCATCCTCGACTGCTTCTTCGCGCGGTGCATCCCCATCTACAGCGGCGCGCCGGATGTCGCGCAGTACGTGCCGCCGTCGGCGTTCATCGACGTGCGCCAGTTTCAGTCGTTCCCCGAGCTCGAGCGCTTTCTGGTGCTCACGTCCGAAGACGACGCGCGTCGGTACGTGGATGCGGCCCACGCGTTTCTGATCTCCCCCAGGTTCGAGAGCTGGTGCGTCGACCGCTTCGCCCGCGATGTGGTGGACGCGTTACTGCATGTCGCCACCGCGTGACCGGTCGCCGGGGTACAACATGCAGATCGTGAGGCGAGTACTGGTGACCGGGGCTGGCGGATTTATCGGCCATCACCTGGTCAAGGATTTGAGGCGGCGTGGATACTGGGTGCGCGGCGTGGACCTCGACCCGCCCGAATACGAACCGAGCGCGGCGGACGAGTTCCAGGTCGGCGACCTGCGCCGCTGGGAGGATGCTATCGCTGCCTGCGAGGGCGTCGAGGCGGTTTACGCGCTGGCCGCTGATATGGGCGGCATGGGCTTCATCAGCGCCCACCACGCGCAGATTCTCCACAACAACAGCCTCATCAACCTGCACACGCTGGAGGCGGCGCGGCAGGCGGGCGTCTCGCGCTATCTGTACACCTCGTCGGCGTGCGTTTATCCGGAGTACCGACAGAACGAGACCAACGTCGCTCCGCTGCGCGAAGAAGACGCCTACCCGGCGCAGCCCCAGGATGCCTACGGCTGGGAGAAGCTGCTCACCGAGCGGTTGTGCACCCACTATCGTGACGACTACGGCCTGCAGACGCGCATCGTGCGTTTCCACAACATCTTCGGACCGCTGGGGACGTGGATGGGCGGTCGAGAAAAAGCCCCGGCGGCGCTGTGTCGCAAAATCGCCATCGCCAGGCTGACCGGCAATCCGGAGGTCGAGATCTGGGGTGATGGTGAACAGACGCGCAGCTTCTGTTATATCGACGACTGTCTGGAAGGTCTGCGGCGGCTGATGGACTCCGAGTATTCGGAGCCGCTCAACCTGGGGCAGGACCGCATGGTGACCATCAACGAGCTGGCGGACATCATTGCGGGAGTGGCAGGCATCCAGATTCGCAAGGTGCACGTGCCGGGTCCACAAGGCGTGCGCGGCCGCAACTCCGACAACACCCGCTTGCGCCAGGTGCTGGGCTGGCAGCCCGCGATCAGCCTGGAGGAGGGTCTGGCGCGCACGTACGCGTGGATCGAAGGACAGGTTGCCGCCGCGCTGGGCTCACCGGTCGCCACATACACCAGGTGAGTCAGCGTCTCAGGCCGTTGGCCCTGTCCATCCGCAATGCGGACATGCAGGGCGATAGGATTTTTGAGCTGGCGCCCGACGGACCGGTCGACCAGGCGCCGTATACGCCCTGGGGCATGGTGCGCGACGCCGCGCGGCGGGCGGGGTTCGACCTGATGACCGCCGACCAGGTCGATGACCGCGGAATCGATCCACGCCAGGTGATCGTCATCTCGTACGACTGGCCGCCGGCCACCGGCGCGCTGGTCAGTCAGGGCGCGCGACTCGGAATCCTGACGTCGCTGGAGCCGCCGATCATCGCCTGGCAGCTGTACTACAACCTGCGCAAGCTGAGCGCCCGCTTTCCACACGTGTTCCTCTTCAGTGGAGCCGCCAATCGCGTCGCCGAGACAACGCAATTTCACCAGCTGTACTTCCCCCAGGTCCGCACCGCGCGGAGCTGGAACGACGCGGAGTGGCAAGGTCGTAGATTCCTGGTCTCCATCAACAGCAACAAGGCCATTGTCCGCTCGTTCACGCGCCTTTTCGACAGGCCGCGCGAAGTCTCGCTCAAGCGCGAGCTGGCGAGTCGCCGCTATCCGCCAATCGCGGACGACCTGTACCTGGATCGGCTGCGGGCTGCCGCGCACTTCGCTCGGCGCGCGGATTTCGACATGGTCGGCCAGGGCTGGCAGCGCCGCCACGCGGCGGTACCCGAACAACTCCACACCGCCGTCCTGCCCGCCTATCGGGGCCCGGTCGCCGAAAAGCTCGACACGCTGGCGCGCTACAAGTTCTCCCTCTGCTTCGAGAACTCGCGTTTCGCTGGCTACGTCTCGGAGAAGATCTTCGATTGTTTTTTCACGCGCACAATTCCTATCTACCTGGGCGCGCCGGACGTCGAGCGCTATATCCCGACCGCGAGTTTCATCGATTTGAGGAAGTTTGCCAGCTACAGTGAGTTGGAAAGATACCTGGACGATCTCAGTCCCGAGGACATGCGGGGCTACCTGGAGGCCGCGGACACCTTCCTGCGCTCGCCCGCCTTCGAGCCGTTCTCAGCCGAGTGCTTCGCACAACAGCTGGTGCATATCCTCTCGTCGCTGTCGCAATCAACGTGAGCGACGAGATGGCGCGGCAGCGTCCCACCAAGAAAACTCCTACTGTGCGCCGCGCAGTCGTGGGTTGCTCACCTCGTCCAGTCCGACGTGGACCAGGTACAGCGACAGGAACAGCACGATCAGCATCAGCACCGGCGTCGCCCACCACCACCACATGTTTTGCAGCAGCGCCCCGTAGCTGAGCGCCCAGTAGATCATCTGGCCCAGCGTCATCTGCTGCTGCGAGCCGAGACCCAGAATCGCCAGACCGGACTCCGCCAGGATGGCGGCGATGAACGCGTTGACAAAGTTGGCGCCCAACCACGGCGACAGGTGGGGCATCAGCTCGCCCCACACGATCTCCCAGCCGGAAAGCCCCGACAGTAGGGCCACCTGGACAAACGGTCGTTCCTTGAGGCTGAGCACCTGGGCCCGGACGGCGCGGGCCGGCCAGGCGAACGCGAAGATGCCGATGACCACCGCCAGCGCGGGTACGGTCACTCCGCGCAGCAGCGACGCGAGCAGGATGGCGAACAGCAGTGTCGGGATCGACAGGAACACGTCGATCAGGATGCGCAGACCGGCGTCCGTCTTGCCCCCGAAGTAGCCGCTGATCAGGCCCACCAGCGCCCCCAGCGTCGTGCCGATCGCCGCGGCCACCACACCCACCAGCATCGAGTACGGGATGGCTTGAAACAGCTGCGCCAGGACACTCTGGCCGAGCGAGGTGGTGCCGAGGATCGTCAGACCCCCGCCGCCGATGCCGAGCTTGGGCTTGAACGTGCCTGAGCGCAGCGGCAGGGGTCCGGTCACCTGGCTGCCGATGAGACACACCGCCAGCAGCACCAGAAAAATCGTCGAACCGATGAGAAACTTGCGGTTGTGCAGCAGAATCCCGAGCACGCCATGGCCTTCGACAGCCGGGGGCGGGGCGAGCTCGAGGACCGGAACCGTGGCGGCCATACGTCACATCCTCCCGCTGCTGCCCACGCGAATACGCGGATCGATCAGCGGGTACGCCAGGTCGATGATCAGATTGGCGGTTGCCACGGAGATGACGATGAGCAGGATGCTGCCCTGGATCACCGGATAGTCCAGCGTTTTGATGCTGCTGAAGATCAGGTAGCCCACGCCGGGGTAGCCGAAGATCGTCTCCATTACCAGCGCGCCGCCGACGATCTGACCCAGCGACAGCGCCAGACCGGTCAGCTGCGGCAGCAGGGCGTTGCGGAAGGCGTACGCCCAGAAGATGCGTCGGTCCGGCAGCCCTTTGGCCTCCGCCCACGTGATGTAGTCCTCGCCTTTGCCGGTGATGATCAGGCTGCGCATGCTCAGGAACCACCAGCCGAGTGAGACCAGGATGATGCTCAGCGCCGGTAGCGCCGCGTGTTGCAGCACGTCGGCGGCGAATTCTGGAGTCAGCGACGGATGCATGCCGGCGGAGTAGGCGCCGGATATCGGAAAGACCGGCCACAGGAAGGCCAGCAGGAACACCAGGATGATGGCCAGGATGTAGTACGGAATCGTGTACAGCAAGAGGGCGATTGGTACCAGACCCTGCAGCGCTTTCACGCGGCCGCTCGCCCAACCCACGACGCCGCCAATCACCGAGCCGATCAGCCAGCTGATGACAGACGTGATCATCAGCAGGCCAATCGTCCACGGCAGCGCACTTTTGATCAGGTCGCCGACGGTGGTCGGAAACACCGCGATCGAGTAGCCCAGGTCACCCTGGGCCAGCTGGCGGAGGTACGCGACGTATTGCTCCGGGAGTGGTTTGTCGAGGCCGAAGCGCCGCGCGTAGTCGTCCACCAGCGCCTGGCCGCCCAGGTTGCCGCCCACGTTGGCGAGCTTGAGGGACAGCGCTCCGAGCGGGTCGCCCGGCACCAGGCGCGGCGCGAAGAAGACGACGGTCACCGAAATGGCGACCGTCGCCACAAAGATGATCAGGCGCTCGACGACGTGGCGCCCGTAGCCACCCATTGATCCCGTCAGGTCGCGGGTTTGATGCCCTGCACCCAGCCACCGCCGGCTTTCGGGTAGCCCGTGAGCACCAGGTCGAACGTCGCCCACCAGCTGACGGGCATGTTCCAGGCGTTGTCCGCCGAGGGCCAGTTCGTCCAGTACTTCGAGTTGAACGGCACCAGCGCCGGCGCCTGCGTGAGCGGCACGACCGGCAGGTCGCGCAGCCAGATGGCCAGCGCGTCATGGTACAGCCCCTTCAACGTGTTGACGTCGGTGGGGTCCGTCTGCAGCATCTTGTCGACGATGCCGTCGAACTCCGGATTGCTGTAGCGGTACGAGTTGCGCTCGAACCACGGCGCCAGCTGACCCAGAGGCACGTAGTTCTTGCTCTGGAACAGCTCGAGGTTTTCGGTGATATAGCCCGGGCAGAAGGCGTTCATGGCCAGGTCGTAGTCGCCGCGCCGGAGTGTGTCCTCCAGCACGCCACCCGTCAGCGGCGTGACGTTGACATTGAAGCCGGCCGCCCGCAACTGATCCGAGACAACCTGCGCCACCTTCATGTCCTCATTGGTCTCGGCGTTGACGACATACTTGAGCGTCAGGTCGCCGGCGTTCACTCCGGCCGCGCTGAGCAAACTGTTGGTCTGGCCCAGGTCGAACTGGTCGGACGGATACTGCGCGCGCAAATCAGTGACGGCATCGAAGTAGGGCTGGTTTGCGTCGTAGAACGGCCAGATGCCCCACGTCGGCACCGTTGCGCCCTCGTAGGCGAGCTGCGCCAACGCGTTGCGGTCGATCGCATACGAAATCGCCCAGCGGACCTGTGGATTGTCCATCGGTGGATGCGCGTTCTGGAGCATCAGCGCGCGCGGGCACGGGTCGAGCCACGCGTACGGTGGGCTGTTGGTCCACGCCGAGACGGTTGGATTCCGCTGGGCCACGTTCAGGAACGTGCCGAGCCCCAGGATGCCGATGTTGGGCGTATCCAGGTCGTTATTGGCCAGCGCCAGCGCCGTGTTGGTCTCGGTGCCCTCGTAGATGAACTGGACCTGCTTGGGCGCGGGTTGGACGCCGAAGACCTTCGTGCCCCACCAGTTGTCGTTGCGCACGTAGGTCAGCGACGTGGAGGACGCGTCCTGCAGCGTGTACGGACCCGTGCCGATCGGCGGCGAGGCTTTGAACGTCAGCGGGTCTTTGCCCTGCCAGATGTGCTTGGGCAAAATGGTGATGCCGCCCCAGATGCCGACGGCCGGGAACGCTTCGCGAATCAGGTGGAAGTGTGGATTGGGCGCCTTGAGGTGGAAGCGGACGTCGAGATTGTCGAGCTTTTCCACTGAATCGACGTTGTTGTTCGTCTCGGTGGCCCACGTCATGCCCGGGTTGTTCTTGAGCAGGTCGTACGTGAACGTGACGTCGTCGGCATTGAACGGCTGCCCATCACTCCACGTGACCCCGTCGCGCAGCTTCACGTCCAGCGCGGTGTAATCGCCGTTGTATTTGTAGCTCTCGGCCAGCCAGGGGATGAACTCGCCTGTTTCCAGGTTGTAGTAGAAGAAGTATTCGTACACCAGCTGGTGAATACCGGTGTCCGAACGGCTGACACCCGGCGCATAGATGTTCAGGTTCGTCGGGTCCTGGACCTGATTGCCGATCGCGATTTTGAGGACGCTCGAGCGATCGGCGGCCTGATCCTGTGGCGCGGCGGCGGCCGCCGGCACCATCGTCAGGAGCAGTGCCACGGTCGCCAGGATCGCTCGCCAGCGGTAAGACTTCATTCGTGTTCCCTTCCTCCAGTAGTCTTTTGCGAATTGGAGCTCGCACGAACGGACGTCACGGCTTCCGGAGAGTCGCGTGCTAGTGTCAGTGCCACCTCCTCATATTCATCGCCATCGCCGATGTCATCGAGCGCGCTATCCCCCCAGGTATGGTCTGGATCCGCTTCGGGAATCGAATCGATCAGGAGCCGCGTGTATGGATGCTGGGGTCGCAGGATGATCTGGTCGGGCGGACCCGATTCGACAACCTCGCCGCGATACAGCACGACGATGCGATCGCTGATCTGGTACGCCGTCGTCAGGTCGTGCGTAATATAGATCAGCGAAATGCCGAACTCGCGCTTGAGCTGGAGCAGGTTGGCCAGCACGGTGGCGCGGAGTGATGCGTCGATCATCGATACGGGCTCGTCGGCGACGATGACTCTTGGCCGCAGCAGGAGCGTTCGAGCCACCATGACGCGCTGGCGCTGACCGCCGCTCAATTGATGCGGGTAGCGACCGAGGGTGACGTCGGGGTCCAGACCAACCGCCAGGAGCGCCTGCTGGATAAGCTTCTGCTGTTCGTCGGCCGAGCGCGCCAGCCGGAACTTGCGCAAGGGCGTCGTCAGGACGTGGTCGACCGTATAGAACGAGTTGTAGACGCCGAAGGGATCCTGCAGGATCGCCTGGACTCCACGTCGGAATTCGCGCCATTCGCCGCGCGATACGTGCTGAAGGTCCTTGCCCTCGTACAGCACCTGTCCGGATGACGGACTGTCGAGGCCCAGGGCCAGACGCCCCATGGTCGTTTTGCCGCTGCCGCTCTCGCCGACGATGGCGGTGATGGTCGCAACGTCGGAGTCGACCGTCAGCGAGAAGTCTTTCAATGCCACCACCGGGCGCTGACTGAAGAAACCGCCACCGCCGAAGGTGCGGCTGACATGCCGCAGCTCGAGGAGCGCCTCGCTCACCCGCGGGCCGCTCCGAGGACGGAGGGTCGGCGCAAGCTGGGCACGCTCTCCATGAGCTGGCGCGTGTACGCGTGTTGGGGACTGGCGAACACGTCGCGCACGTCGCCGACCTCGATGATCAGTCCCTGGCGCATGACGGCGATGCGTTGCGCAAATTGCGCCATCAGCCCCATGTCATGACCGATCAGGATGACCGACGCGCCGATGTCGTCCTGCACTTTGCGCAACGTCTGAATCACGCGACGCTGCACGACCACGTCCAGGGCGCTGGTGGGCTCGTCGGCAATGATCACGCGCGGCCGGAGGCTGATGGCGATGGCAATGCACACACGCTGCTTCATACCGCCGCTGAGCTGATGTGGGTACAGGTTGGCGACTTCGGGACGCAAATTCACCTGCCGCAGCAGCTCTTCGACGCGAGCCTCCGCCTCCCCTTTGTCGAGCCGCGCGCCGTGCGCCTGGAGTCCGTCGAGCACCTGGTGACGGATGCGCATGACCGGATTGAGCGAATTCATCGCGCCTTGCGTGACCAGCGCGATGTCCGCCAGACGACGCGTCCGCATCTCGGCTTCGGAAATGCTGAGCAAGTCGGCGCCGTCCAGCACGACACGGCCAGATTCGATGCGTCCAGGCGGTTTGATCAGGCGCATGAGCGCAAGCGCGACCGTGGACTTGCCGGAGCCGGACTCGCCGATCAGTCCGAGACGTTCGCCAGCATAGAGGTCCAGGCTGATACCGTCGACGGCGAGAAACGGTCCACGCGGGGTGGGGAAGCTTACCCGCAGGTCCGAGACCTCGAGCACTGGTGTTCGGACACGCGACGCCAAGCCCACGCCCTCAGCGTTTCCTTCTGCCCCTCGGACCTGCGCGTAGTAGAACACCCGACCGAGTTGGGGTCAAGGTCACGACGCCGCAATCGTGTCGGAACCCGATAGGCTGGACCGTGTATGTCCACATTCGTCCTCGTCCACGGCTCCTACCAGGGCGGCTGGATCTGGAAACCTGTCGGCGAGCGCCTCACGGCAGACGGCCACGTCGTGTACCGGCCCACCTTGCCGGGCTCGGCCGAACGGCGGCGGGACGGCCGTCCCGACCTGACCCTTGCCGACTACGGCGCCGACATTGCGGACCTTTTCTTCTATGAGGACCTGACCGACGTGGTCTTCGTCGGCACCAGCATTGGCGGCATGGTTGTCGGCGAAGCGGCTCCGAAAGTGGCCGAGCGCATCCGCAGGCTCATTTTCATCGACGCGCTGGTACCGCTGCCGGGGGAGTCGGTGCCCCAGATCAATAGCCGCGCGCCGTACGACCCGCGGGACGTCGTGTACGGGCCGAAGCCCGAAGCCGCCCGCGGGGTGGTCTTCGCGGGGCTGCCGGCGCACGTGGAAGATTGGGCGCTGGCGCGCTACACGCAGCAACTGATCAAACCCACCGACGACCCGGTCGACCTCCGGGATTTCTGGTCGCGCACGTGGCAGGTGGACGTCCTGCGCTGCACGCGGAGCCCCGCGCCACCGGCGGCCCACCAGCGCCGCACCGCCGAGCGGTTGCACGGCACCTACACGGAACTGGACGCCGGGCACTATCCGATGCTGTCCCACCCGGACGCCGTAGCGGAGTACCTCCGGGCGCGCGCGTGAAGGTGGGTATCAGGTTGCCGAGCTACGTCCCCGCTCGCGGGCACGGACGAAGCCCCACAACAGCCACGCCGCGATCACGATCAGCACCACGCCGGCCACCGCCCACTGCAGTTGTCCGGTCATCATCGAACCTTTGATCAGGTTCAGCCCCTGACCGATCCACACCAGGCCGATCAATCCGAGAACCACGCCCACGACAAGTCGAACCCAGGTCATAGCGTCTACCGTAGCGTGCGGAGGGTTCAGGCGAAGGAAACAGCTGATACCACGTCCGGCTCGAACGTCGCCGCCAGGCTGAGCGCTTCCGCTTCGAGCGCGCGTCGGTCCGTTCGGGACAGGGGCCTGAAGGTGCGCACGCTCACCGTCGCGGTTCTGGCCTTGCGCTCGAGCTTCCACGTCCCGCCCACGCGGCCGTCCAGCAACACCACGGCGGGAACCTGCAGGTTGCGGTTGGCGATCTGCCTGGCGTCGTCGGCCGAAATCATGCGTGCGCGGTCCTGCCAGCCGAGCATCACGCCGTCGAAGTCGGGCAGCAGTCGCGGCGGCGCGCGCGTGTCGCCGCTGGGCCGAGGCGCGTTGCGCAGGTCATAGAGCGTGCGGTTGCGCTCGTCGGTGAGCACGACGAGCTCTTCGGCGAGCGACTCGAACCAGCGCGCGACACCCTTCATGCCGGACCACGCCGCGAAATCCGCGGGTGTGGCGGGCCCCCAGGCAGTGAGATAGCGGCGCACGAGCTCTTCGGGTCTGGGCCGATCGTCGACGCTGGCGCCGAGCCAGGTATCGGCCAGGACGAACTCGCCGCCAGTGTCGAAACCGTACGCCGCGTCCGAGCTCACCTGAACCAGCGGCAGCAGCAGACGCGCCGCATAGGCTCGGGCGCGGACCTCGTCGAGCCCGGCGGCTTCGATGCGTTCGCGCAAGCTCTCGAATGAGGCGGGCTCGCGGAAGTGCTGGCGAGCGATGCTCAGGGACGGTTCGAGGTCCGCCTGCGTCCAGCGCTTGCCGCCGGGCAGGGTGAGCTCGGTCTGGGTGCGCAGCGTGCCGCGAAACGCGAGGAGGTCGTCGGCGAGCATCAGGTGAAGAGTGCCGCGCAGCATCGTCGCGCGGACCACCTGACGGAGACGAATCGGTTCTCGCAGGCTGGACAGGCTGAAGTCGGTCAGGCGCGCCCAGAGTCCGACGAACGGCGCGCGCGCTAGCTGACCCTGGATGGCGAGCAGGCGATGGAGCGCGTCCGTCACCGCGACGGGCCGCCGCTCGAGCAGCATCTGGCGGGCGAGCGCGGCGCGATTGAGGTCGCGCAGGTCCAGGACGGCCTCGCTCATTCGCGGGTAACACGATACACGCGACACCCGACATCAACCCTCACGGGGGCGTCGTAGGGGCAAATTCGGCATCGTCGGTCTGAGCCTGGCGGCGGTGGCCCTCGTGGCGTGCAGCGAAGGGCCACCTACCGCTGGCCAGCCCGTCGACTTCAGCTCCGTGTGCGACAAGGCCAACGACGGCCATCGCGTCGCCGTCGACGGCTACCTGCGCCTGCCCGACCAGATCGAGGTCTTCAGGTCATCGAGCGGTTTCGGCGACAAAGTGAAAGTCTCGGGGACGGTCTATTTCCCGACGAGCCTGGCCGACGTCGAATTCTCCTGCGCGCTCAGCAACATCCTCGTGGAGGCCCCCACGCCGGCGGCGTAAATTACTGCTGGTGTGATAAGCATGCCTGACGCTTTGCGGCCCTCCGCGAGTGCGGCGCTCGGCGCGTGGGCCGCACGCGTGCGCGCCAACCGCGAGCAGGTCGACCAGTTTCGCGAAGCCACGCCAAGTGACTTCTACGCGCCGATTGCCGGCATGTTCCGTGCCGATCCGCGGCGGCGCGACGAGCCGACGCTGGAGAGCCTGCGCGCGCTCGTGCAGCCGGACGACGTCGTCCTGGATATCGGCGCCGGTGGCGGACGCTACGCGCTGCCGCTGGCGCTGGCGTGCCGCGAGGTGATCGCGATCGACCCGTCGGCCGGGATGCGTCAGGTGCTGGCGGCCGGCATGGCCGAGCACGGCATCCACAACATCCAGGTGGTGGACGGCCGCTGGCCCGCCGACGCCGCGGGCATACAGGGCGACGTGGCGCTGATCGCGCATCTCGGCTACGACGTCGAGGACATCGGGCCGTTCCTGGACGCAATGGAATCCGCGACACGCCGGAAGTGCGTGGCGATGTTGCTCAGCCAGCCGCCACCGACGGAGGCCGACCGCCTCTGGCCGCTGGTCCACGGCGTCGAGCGCGCGGCGCTGCCATCGCTGCCTGAATTCCTGACGCTGCTGCTGGCCCGCGGCCGACTGTTCCAGGTCGACCTGGTAGACCGCCCGCTGCAGACGTACGCGGAGCCCGAGCACGCGCTGACCTGGCTGCGCCAGCAGTTGTGGACGGCGCCGGGCAGCGACAAAGACCGGCGCCTGGAGGAGGTGGCCCGCCAGCGACTAGAAGAGCGCAACGGCCGCTATGCGCTCTCCTGGGAGCCGGTGGCCGCGGGCGTGGTCACCTGGACCGCTGACCGTTGAGTCAGGTCCTGTCCTCGCGCCGCGCCTGCATGACGGCCACGAACTCGTCGAGTGGACTGGCCCCGAGATCGCCTTCGCGTCGTTCGCGGACGCTCACCGTGCCGGCCTGCTGATCGCGGTCGCCCACCACCAACATGTAGGGCACCTGCTGCGCCTGGGCGTCGCGAATCTTGGCCTGCATCTTCTCGCGCCGCGAGTCCACCTCCACCCGGAATCCGGCCTTACGCAGCTTCGCAGCGACGCCTGATGCATAGTCCACGTGGCGATCGGCAATGGGAATGACCACCGCCTGCACCGGCGCCAGCCACAACGGAAATGCGCCGCCGTATTTTTCGATGAGGTACGCGATCATCCTCACCAGCGTGCCGATCACGCCGCGGTGGATCATGACCGGCCGGTGGAACTGCCCGTCCTCGCCCACGTACTCCAGTTGGAATTGATTGGGCAGGTGAAAATCCACCTGGATCGTCGAAATGGTCTCGCTGTGGCCGAGCGGATCGCGTAGCTGGATGTCGATCTTGGGTCCGTAAAACGCCGCCTCGCCTGGCGCCTCGACGTAGTCCAGACCGAGGCGAGCCATGGCTTCCTTCAAGTACCGTTCGCCGCGCTCCCACATCTCGGGGTTGTCGACGTATTTCTCCTTGTCGTTCGGGTCCCACAGTGACAGGCGGTACCAGTGGTCCGAGATGCCGAGCACGCGATAGACGTCCTCGATCAATTCGACCACGCCGACGATCTCGTCCTGGATCTGATCTGGCGTGCAAAAGATGTGGGCGTCGTTGAGGTCCATGCGGCGAACGCGGCTCAACCCGCTCAGCTCGCCGGATTTCTCGTAGCGCCACATTGTGCCGAACTCGGCGATGCGCATCGGCAGCTCGCGGTAGCTGCGCTGCTCGTACTGATAAATCTGGATGTGGTGCGGGCAGTTCATCGGCCGCAGCACCAGCTCTTCTTCGCCGGCGTGCATGACCGGGAACATGGAGTCCTGGTAGTGCGCCCAGTGTCCAGAGACTTTGTACATCTCGACTTTGGCGACGTCGGGCGTGATGACGTGCTGGTAGCCGCGCTCGAGCTCGAGGTCCGTGACCCAGCGTTCGAGCTCGCGTCGAATCGTGGCGCCCCTGGGTAGCCACAGCGGTAGGCCCGGTCCGACCAGGTCCGAGAACATGAACAGGCCCAGCTCTTTGCCGATGCGGCGGTGGTCGCGCCGTCTGGCGTCTTCCACCAGGGCCAGGTAGTGATCGAGCTGGTCCTGGTCCTGCCAGGCCGTGCCGTAGATGCGCTGGAGCATCGGGCGTCGCTCGTCGCCGCGCCAGTAGGCGCCGGCCACGTTC
The DNA here is from genome assembly GCA_019247515.1 of Chloroflexota bacterium. GTDB lineage: Bacteria > Chloroflexota > UBA6077 > UBA6077 > CF-72 > CF-72. The sequence goes on from JAFAOS010000501.1 coordinate 22,116, forward strand.
GTCAATTTGAAGGCCTTGAGCTGCGACGAGTTGGCGACGTGCGGTCCGCGGCACAGGTCGACCCAGTCCGGGCCCGTCCAGTAGAAGCTGATCGGCTCGTCTTCGGCCAGGGCTTCGATGATCTCGCGCTTGTAGGGGTTGTCGTCCTCGGCGCTGGCGTAGTGCTGGAGCGCCTGGTCTTTGCTCCACTCTTCGCGCTTGAAGGGCTCGGCGGCGGCGACGATGTCGCGCATCTCGGCCTCGATGCGCGGCAGGTCCTCGTCGCCGACGCGGCTGGGGATGTCGATGTCGTAGTAGAAGCCGTTTTCGATGACCGGGCCGATGCCGAGCTTGCTGCCCGGGTACAGCCGCTGGACGGCTTTGGCCAGGATGTGCGCCGCCGAGTGGCGCATCACCTCCAGTTCCGATGCGGAGACGCTGCTCCCGTTGTGGCTCATGAGGGTTGGAACCTCCCGTAGACGTGAACACCCCCCATCGTCTTGGGACGAGGGAGGTGCTCGTGGTTCCACCCAAGTTCGCTCCGCCGACGGGGTCGTGCGAAACGCTCTTGCGCGCCGATAACGGGGCGCCACCGTGACCGACTACTTGGCGCGGAGCTGGCCGTTCGCCGTCAGGCTCACCGGGGGTTTTCGTCTGGCACATCGACGCGGGTCTTGCACCGTCACCCGCTCGCTGGTGTCTGTGGCCAGGCTACTCGTCCGGATCGGAGCCTCTGACAGATTGTGCTGTGACGCGGAGTGTAAACCATAAAACCGGATCAGGGTAGAGTGAATTTGCGGACCCGACCCGCACCGGGTTCAGCCACGACCACGTAGCCGTCGCCCACCGCCACTCCGCTGGGACCCACGAAACCACTCGCCGGCGCGTAGCGCCCTTCTGAGGAGCCATCAGGCGCGAAGGCCTCCAGGCGGCCCGCGACCGTACTGGTGACCCAGCTGGTGTCGTTGCCATCGACGGCAACCTGCGGCCCATTGACCGTTTCGCCGCCGGCGAAGTCCCAGCTGGCAAGCGAAGCGCCCGACGCGGCGAAGTGAAAGACCTTCTTCGCTGCCGGGTCGACCACAATGACATCCCCGTCGCTGGTCACGCCCACGCCAGTTGGCTGGCTGAGCCCGGCCGCGGCGTTGTCACTCCCGCCGATGTGCCCGAGCTGGTTGCCGTGGGCGTTCAGGTGCAGCTCACGTCCGCCACCCGTGTCGGCCAGATAGAGATCGCCGTTTGGCCCCACGGCCAGGCCGCGCGGGTGGTACACCGGGGTGTCGGGGACGACCACGCCCGCGAAGTCGCCGCCGGGCTCGAAGCGCAAGACGACGCCCGATCCGCTGTCGAGCACGTAGGCGGCGCCGTCGGGACCGACGGCCACCGCGACCAGCTGTTCGCTGCTGGACGATGCGGCGGGCGGGGCCGCGGTCCACAGGACCTGGCCATCGGCGTCGAGCTTGGACAGCGTGTTGAGCTGAGAGTCGACCACGTACACGTTGCCGTCAGGATCGAGCGCCACGCCGGACGGCTGACTGCCCGGGCCGGGCGCAAACTGCCAGACTGGCTTCAAGAGCGAGGTCCCCGATGGCGCGGGTGCGCTGGGTTGGCTGACGAGCGCGGGCAACTCGGGCAGGGGCTGGCCGGCACTCGCACTGGGGCTGGGACGCAGAAACGCCGACGGCACGATCTGCCAGTCCTCGCCGGGCGGCTTCCAGCGTAGCTCGACGTGAGAGAACCCGGAGTGCGCCTCGAAGCGCACGCGGATCGCGTGCCAGCCAGCCGACAGCGTGGTGGGCGAAGCCTGGTCGACCTCGCCCTCGTCGATAAACGTCTGAGACGAATCGATGGCCGTGGCCTGAAAGCCATACGCTCCGTCGAGTGGCACCGCCAGTTGTCCAGTCCATTCGATGCTGAACGGCAACGGTAAGGGCGCCACTTGAAAGTACATTCCAATGAAGGGGTCGATCTCCTGGAGCGCCGCGGGGCCGCTCCAGGAGCCGTTGCTGTAGTACTGCCCCAACAGACCGGTTTCGACCGCCGGACTGGCGAATAAATTGGAGGCCGGGATAGGCGCGAGCGCGCTGGACGCCGGCGGCTGCCACAGCAGGTGGATGGGCTGGGACGCGTCACTGGCATTTGCCGTGAGCTCCAGGTGGTGAATGCCCCGCGCCAGGCTGAGGTGGGCCGGCTGGCCATTCGCGTCCACGGGCTGGCGGTCGATCTGGAGTTCGGCGGCTGGCGGTCCGTCAACCTGCAGGACGTAATTGCCGAAGACCGGGGCGTCCAACGCTCCCTCGAACGACGCATCGACCGCTACGCTGCTGGGCAACTGGTCCCAGCCCTCGGCGGGTGACGCGACGCGCGTCTGTAGCGGCGCGCCGCCGCCGGAAGGTAGGAACGTGGCTTCGAGACCCTGAATGGCGGAGACGTCGGCCGAGGGAATCAGCGCCTCTTGCAACAGAATCGGATCACCATTCGGAGGTGCGAAGGTCTTGATGGTGGCACGGGGATACAGCCGCCGCACCAGGTCGGTGTCAGGCGTCTGGTCGCCAAGCAGGAACAGCGCGGTATCGGCGGTGCCGGTCAGCGGCAGCAAATATGGTGCGTAGCCCTCTGGCCTGGGCGCATTCGGAGCGAAGAACTGGATGGTAGGCTGGCCGATCAATCGATTGTCGACGATCACGCGGGTACCCGGGCCGATGTCGACGAGGGCATGCCCAGCAAACGTCGCGGCCGCCGAGTGCTCCTCGAAGACCGACGAATTGGGCATCTGCTCGGCAAAGTACCGGTGGACGTCCGTCCAACCCGACGCGATGACCAGTCCGCCGACCAGCACGGCGCCGAGCGTGTACCCGAAGTGCAGGCGGCCGATCATTGCGGCACCCGGAAGGCAACCAGGCTGGCGTCCTCGTAGTACATGGGATAGTTCAGGGTGGTGGTCAGATAGTCGAACTGCTGGTTGAAGCGCGGTGAGTGGTGCAAGATGATGAAGCCGACACCCAGGCGGTCGAGCGCCGCGCGCGCCTGGTCGGGATCGCTGCTCTCGGGAGCTGGCGGGCGGTCGGGGAACAGCAGCGCGCTGAGGGCAGGCTCGCGTTCGTAGTAGGCGAAGAGCGTTTGCGGCCCCCTCGAGACGTAGCCTGAAACGATTGGCTTCTGGGCGAAGGTCGCGTAATACAGCTCCGCCAGGTCGAAGCCTTCGAGCCCGCCGAGCTCGGTGCCCCACCCGGTGGGCATATCCAGCACCGCCTGGTTGCCCGGCTCGGCGCCGATGCGCGCGTAGACGGCATCCGGCTGAGATCCGAACAACCCGGTTGACGTGACGCTGAACTCCGCGACAACGAGGAGTCCCAGGCCGGCCGCCAGGCCAGTGGCGAGGCCGGTTCGGCTGCCCAGCGCGGCGGTTCCGTGGCCCGCCAGGACGGCCAGTCCGAGCATCACGAACAGCGACGCGTAGCCGGGCACGCTCAGTCCGCCGAACAGCGGCAGCTGGTGATACACCAGGAAAGGCAGGGGCACTTCGAAGTGCAGGCCGCCGATCGAGAACTGCGTTTGGCCAGCCAGGTGCAGTCTGGGGCCGAGCGACAGGACCCAGAATCCGGCGACCACCAGCCACCAGCAGCGCACGTTGGCGCGGCGGCGCGCCCACAGTGCGACGATCGCCAGGGTCAGCGTGACATAGCCGACGAACACGAGGCGCGGCGGGTCGAGGAACTGGAATTGCCGCGCAACGGCTGTGCCGAAGTCCCCGAACAGGCGACTCTGCGGCAGGGGCACGAAGTAGCTCAGCAGGTCTGGCGCCCAACCGTCGGCCGCGGCAACCGACACGTCAGTACTCCAGCCGTGCAACATCCCGTCGAGAACCGCGGCCAGCAGCGGGCTGAGGATGACGGCGGCAGTCAGTCCGATGGCCGCGATGCCAACCAGCTCTGCGCCGAGTCGCGTGCGGAGGTTGCCCGCGGCGCGCCAGGCCGGCTGCCAGCGCAGCGTGAAGCCCAGCACCGCCACGGCGCCGAACACCACGCACAGCGACAACTGCCCCAGGTCGGTG
>JAFAOS010000195.1 GCA_019247515.1 Chloroflexota bacterium
ACCTCGCCTTCGAGGTTCTGCAGGTAGCTGCAGAACTCGATGCGCTTGGAGACGTAGCGGTGGCTTTCGGGGACGTGCGTCCACTCGAACTCCGGCAATCCTGGCTGGTGCTCTGCGGGACCGAGATACGCCCACAGGATTCCGCCGCGCTCTGCGACGGGGTACGCGGTTGCGGTCACTTTGTGCTTGAAATCCGATTCCGCGGGCTCGTTGGGCATGTCCACGCAGGCGCCAGTGGTGTCGAACTTCCAGCCGTGATACACGCAGCGAATACCCGCTTCTTCGTTGCGACCGAAGAACAGTGATGCGCCGCGGTGCGGGCAATTGTTCTGGATGAGACCGACCTGGCCGCTGGTGTCGCGGAAAGCGATGAGGTCTTCGCTGAGCAAACGGACCCGGACTGGATCGCTGTCAGTGTTCGGCAACTCGATGGCGAGCGCGAACGGCATCCAGAACGTGCGCAAGAGATTGCCCATTTGCGTGCCCGGCCCAACACGGGTCAAAAGTTCGTTGTCTTCACGCGAAAGCACCAGACAATCCTCCTTTTCGGCTTATGAAAGACATCCTCATCGTCAGTTGCGTGCTGCCCAGGGCACTGCCCGCTGCTCCACCACGTCGAGCACGAGAAACAGGATGAATCCAAGTAAGCCCGCGGTCACGAGCCCGACCATGGATTGACCGAGCGACAGAATCTGCCAGGAATGCCAGATCAGATAGCCGAGGCCGTTGTCTGTCATAAGAAACTCCACCGCCACCACACTTAAAGCTTCGCGCCACTCCGAGAAAGATCGGTTCGACGTTGATGACCGCGGCCATGGTTCCGATCAACATCGTGAAGAATGGTCCAAGTGCGACCATCAACACGTTCGACGTTTCGTTCAGGCCCACCACCAGCAACACCAGGGGAAACAGGGCAACGCGCGGCAGCGGATAGATCAGCGAGACCAGTGGCTGGATGATCGCTCGGGGCGTGCGAAAGAGACCCATCGTCAACCCGAGAAAGAGGCCAGGAATGACACCGGCAACCATGCCGAGCACGAGTCTCGCCGTAGTCGCGGCTGTGTCTCGGACGAGCTCGCCATCCAGGAGCATTTGCGCTGCCAGTGCAGCCACGGCAGTGGGAGACGAAAAGATGCGCGGATCAAGGATGTGCAGACGCGACAGACATTCCCAGATGATGAGGAGTGCCAGAGGTGAGACGACCGCAAACAGACGCTCGCGGGTTATCGCGGACAAACGTGGGTTGACGGCCTCCCGAGCCTGATTCGGCAGGACAAGCGAATGTAGGCTCATGCGTTGCTAAGAGCCTCCTCCTCACGTGCCTGCACCGCCAGCACCTCTTCGGCAAGCGCCTCCCACGCGAGCCCGCGCAGCCGCGCAAAGTCCGCGCTGCCCTGCAACGCGAAAACGTGTCGTGGGCGCGGCAGGTCCACATTGATGATCGTCTTGATGCGGCCGGGTCGTGCCGTCATCACCACCACGCGATCGGCGAGGCGGATTGCCTCGTCCAGGCTGTGGGTGATGAACAGCACCGTCTTGCGACTGCCCTCCCAGATCTGGAGCAGGCGGTCCTGCAGGATCAGCTTGGTCTGCTCGTCCAGCGCCGCGAACGGCTCATCCATCAACAGAATCTCAGGGTCGTTGGCAAACGCACGAGCGATGTTCACCCGCTGTCGCATGCCGCCTGACAGCTGGTGCGGATACGCCTGTTCGAAGCTGCCCAGCCCTATCCGCCTGAGCCACTCGCGCGCGACTCGGTAGCGCTCTACCTTTGGAACCCCACGGGCCATGAGCCCGAAGGCGGCGATGTCAAGAACGCTGAGCCACGGGTAGACGCCTTGCTCCTGAAAGATGATCGACCGCAAGGGTCTGCCCGGCGCCTGGGGAGCGAAGTCCACCGTTCCGCGTGATGCTGGCTCCAGGCCGCCGAGAATGTTCAGCAGTGTGGTCTTGCCGCAGCCAGACGGGCCAACGACGCACAGAAACTCCCCCAGTTGAATATCCAGGTCCACACTCTCGAGAGCACTGATGGTGGCCCCGCTCGAGGCGAACTGTTTAGCCAGGTCGCGAATGTGAATCGCGGTTCCCGCACGCTCGTCTACCAACGGCGGCACCGTCATGTGGATAGTCTGCACACCTGTTCCCCGATTGAGCGCGAGTGCGTCTCGCTTTGCTTCCTCTGCCACAGCGAGATCGTTGGCATACCAACAAACAGAGGCCACGATAAACCCTGGTGAAGAGGCCTGTCAAGAGGGTGATTGAGCGCGGTTAGAGGGCATCGCCTGGGTCGCGACACGATGCCCATACTGCGTAGACAAACTATTTTGAATTGTCTCGCGCGCTCCCCAACGGTGGTGACAGGGTCCTACTTTGCTGAAGGCATGTATTCATGAATTCAGGCACAGTGAGACAGCCCGGCGGGCGGTTATGAGGCCGGTCGGGACCGGTCAAATGCCGTACGGTCGTGGTGGCAACTCGGCAAGCGATGCGAGGCCCACCACCTGCAGGAAGCGATCAGTGGTGACCAGGAACGCGGGCCGGCCGCGGCCGCCAAAGCGAGCGTCGTCCACTATCAGGCCGCGCGCGAGCAAACGTCTCGATGACGCCAGCACTGTCAGTCCCGCGAGTATGCGAGACATCCGCACGAGACACGGGTTGCTCGTAGGCAACGATGGCCCACGCCTCGAGGGCGGCCTGAGACAATGCTTCCGGCTTCGGTACTTCCAGAAAGGCCTCAACAAGCTGAGTTACGTCGGGTGCAGTCACTAGCTGCAGCTGGTCGGCGTGTTCCAGCAAGAGCAAGCCATGCGGCGGTGAGGCCCGCAGAAAATCGCAGGCACGACCGAGCCGCGCCAGCGAACAGTGCAGTAGTTCGGCTAGCCGGCCGCGCGGCAGCGTGCCGCCGGCCATGTAGAGCAACGCCACCATACCGCGCGCGTCGCGCTCGGCGCGGTCGTCCCACACAGCATCGCTGGGGCAGGGTCCAGTTGAGCGCGCGTGCAGCACTGGGACCCGCTAAGACCAGCCGAGCGTCGGCGAGCAGGTCGACCAGAGCGGTGGAGCCGACGGCGTAGCGGTGGACGTTGCAACGCCCACCCAGCCGTAGCAGCAGGTCGACCAGGGGCTGCTGCAGCAGACGCGCTCGTGCGCGCGAGCGATCCGGGTCGCATAAACGCGCCGCGACGTGGGCGCGGCCGTGGTTACACCATTCGCGGCCAGCTCGCTCCGGACGAGTTCGTCCCAACGGTACCCAGGTGCGCCGGAGTCCCAGAAGGCGACCAGGTCCCGCGCGTGCTCATCGCGCTGCGCGGCGAGGGCATTCAGTTGAACAAGCTCAGCCTCAGTCGCGGCCATATCGGGCGGTGGTGGCAGCCGAAGCTGCGCCCCTGAGGTGAGCACCCATGTTTTCCAGGTTCCAGCCTGCGGCGCGACGTGTGTCGTTCGGCGGGGTGAGTGAGCCAGCGCCTGGTTCGACGCGGCGCTCAGCAGCAGGGAGCCGGCGATGGCTAGCAGGGTGACCACTCGTTTCGGCGGCAGTCGTTTCGGCGTCAGCACGCTGGCCTCCCGGTAAGCGCGATGCCCAGCGCTGGGAGACTTGGTCCCCAGAACGGAGTCACGCGGTTCATGGCAGAGAATCCTTTGTGTTCGAGTGATTGACGCCGCCCTGACACCCAGGCGCGCCATCGCCTAGTGGGTCACTTGACCGGAAGTACGCCATTGATCCATGAACTGGAGTCGGCGGCGTAATGGTGTACGTGTGCATGCGCCAGATCCGCCGAGTGGATGGCGGCGTTGGTGGGCGCGTTGGCGGCGGAGTTGACGGTTGCCACCCC
>JAFAOS010000167.1 GCA_019247515.1 Chloroflexota bacterium
ATCGAAGCGTGGATCACCTCCGACCTCGCGCCAACCGGAGCGATCGGCAATCCACACCTGTCATCGCCCGAAAAAGGGAAGGTGATGTTCGAGACTGCCGTGACCCGGCTCGCGGAGCTGCTGGAGGGCGTCTATCGGCTGCCGAAACGCGAGGTGCACGTCGCCCCCGCGCCCGTCCCCGTTGCGAGCGCCAAGGTTGGTGGCGGATGAGTTGGGCAGTGTCGAAAAGTAGGGGAGACCCCTACAACCCCCACGGGGGTGGTCGATGTTATCCAACGGATAGGAACGTTTGGAGGTCCGCTTGGGGGGTACGTTCATGCTTTGCCGGGGTCCCCTCTGGGGAATGGTGTAACCACCCTATGGGTCCCCTCTGGGGAAACCTGGCTACCTGAACGCAGGCATCACCTCTTCCCCAAAGAGTTTCAGTGACGTGGTCACTTGCTCCAGCGGCATCGTGGCTATCTGGTGCTGAGCTAGAAAGACGTCGTAGCCCACTCGTTGCTGCTGGTCTTTGAGCAGGCGCACCACCGTCTCGGGACTGCCCACCAGCGCCAGGCCGTTATCGACCCAGAAGTCATACGAGCGCCCCGTTTCTTGAAAGACGCGCCCTCGCTCGTCGATGTCTGGCGATCGCTCGCCGCCCGTTCCCCGCGCGTCGCCGCCGTGCCCGATCCGCGTATGCGCCAGTCCGGCGGCCAGGCCGCCAGCGCCGAAAAAGCCCTTCAACAATTCTGGCTCCGCCTCCTCACGCGCCCGCGCGTCGGTGGCCGCCACGTGGACGTGGCGCGCCAGCAGCGTGCGCGGCTCCGGCCCAGCGTGCCCCTGCGCCCGCCAGGCCGTGCGGAAATAGGCAAACTTCTCGGCAACCACGCGGTCGACGTCGATGTTCTGCCCGACGTGGAAGTTGTGGCACGCCGCGTAGTCCAGCGACTGCTGGCTGTGGGCGCCCACCCAGACCGGTGGATACGGCTGCTGGTACGGCTTCGGCTTGGGCAGCGCTTCGTCGAAGCTCCAGTACTGCCCGTCGTACGTGACCTCGTCCTGGGTCCAGGCCTTGAGCACGATGTCCATGACCTCTTCGCCCATGGCGCGCCGCTCGCGGAAGGGCAGTTTCCAGCGCACGAACTCGTGCGCCTGGATGCCGAAGCCAGCCCCGAAGTCGAGCCGGCCGTGCGAGAGGTTGTCGAGCAACGCCGCGTCCTGGGCCAGCCGGATCGGGTGGTACATGGGCAGCTGGTACACCATCGGTCCGAAGCGCAGCGCGGTCGTTTCGCGCGCGAGCGACGCCAGATACACGCTCGGCGACGACACGTAGTTGAACGTCGCGTTCTGATGCTCGACGAAAAAGTAGAACCGATAGCCGAGCCGTTCGCCCAGCACCGCGTCGCGAATGTGCTGGTCGTACCCCTCGGCGGCCGTTGCATAGCGGGCAATGTCGCCGAAGCCATCCATGATGCCGAACTCGAGAGTGGCCATGTTGCGTATCTCCCTCAGCCTCAGTGTGTCCATGTTGCCAGGCGGCGGCCTGTAGCATCGAACAGGTGAAGGCGCCGCGATTTTCGTACCACGATCCGGCGTCGCTGGACGAAGCGCTGGACTTGCTGGCCGACCACGGCGACGCCGCCAGGGTCCTCGCCGGCGGCCAGAGCTTGATGCCCGTGCTCAATTTCCGCCTGGCGCGCCCGGCGCACCTGGTGGACCTCAACCGGGTCGAGGACCTGGCAGCCATTGCCGAATCCGGCGGTGGCCTGACGCTCGGCGCGATGGTCCGCCAGCGCGCCCTGGAGCGCTCGGAGGTGGTGGCGCGCCGCTGCCCGCTGATCTGCCAGGCACTGCCGCTGGTCGGCCATCCCCAGATCCGCAACCGCGGGACCCTGGGCGGCAGCCTGGCGCACGCCGACCCGGCCGCGGAACTACCGGCGGTGCTCGTCGCCGTCGACGCGAGCTTCGTGCTCAGAAGCAAGACCGCCCAGCGCCGCGTAGCGGCTGACGCGTTCGTCACGGGTCAGCTGAGCACCGTGCTGCAGCCCGACGAGCTGCTCGAGCGCGTCGAGGTCCCCGTCTGGCCCGAACGCACGGGCTCCGCCATCCGCGAAGTGGCCATGCGCACCGGTGATTTCGCCCTGGCGGGCGTGGCAACCACGCTGAGCCTGGACGCTCATGGCCGCGTCGCGGCGGCGCGCATCGTGTGCTTTGGCGTGGCCGACCGGCCGCTGCGTCAGCCGGACGCCGAGGCGTCGCTCATGGGCGGGACTCCAGGTGAAGCGCTGCTGGAGGAGGCCGGCCGCATCGTGTCCGCGCGGTTGCGATCGTTCGACGACATCCACGCCAGCGCCGGCTACCGTAAACGGGTGAGCGGAGTCCTGACGACGCGTGCCCTCACCGAGTGCGTCATGGCCGCCACATGATCGAATCCCCGGTCGACACCCGCACGATTACGGTCGTCGTCAACGGTGCGTCGCACACCGCCACGGTCGAGACGCGTCTGTCGCTGGCGGACTTCCTCCGCGAATGCCTGCGTCTGACCGGCACGCACCTGGGCTGCGAGCACGGCGTCTGCGGCGCGTGCACCGTGCTCGTCGACGGCGACGCGGTGCGCGCGTGCCTCATGCTCGCCGTTCAGGCCGCGAACCGGCAGGTGGCAACGGTCGAATCGCTGGCCGCCGACGAACAGCACCTGACCCTCCTCCAGCAACAATTCGTCGAGCACCACGGACTCCAGTGCGGTTTTTGCACGCCCGGCATTCTGATGACGCTGACCGCCGAGCTGCGCACCACTCCAGCGCCGACCGAGCAGCAGGTCCGCGACATGCTGGCCGGCAACCTTTGCCGCTGCACCGGCTACCAGGGCATGATCGACGCCGTGCTTGCCGCGACCCGAGCGCGCGGAGATCAGGTGTGACCGGCTATATCGGCAAGCCGGTTCCGCGGCGCGAGGACGCCCGCTTGCTGGTCGGCCGCGGCGTCTACGTGGATGACCTGGAGATTGCGGGCGTGGCGCACGCCGCGATGCTGCGCAGTCCGTACGCCCACGCGAAGATCCGCTCGATCGACCTCGCGCGGGCGCGCGGTTATCGCGGTGTGCTGGCCGCCGTCAGCGCGCAGGATGCCGCGGACCTCCAGCGGCCGTGGCCCGTCCGCATGCCCAGCCCGGTCCCCGGCACCACGCTCCACCACGGCGTGCGGTTCACGCTGCCCGACAAGGTCCGCCACGCCGGCGAAGTCGTGGCGGTTGTAGTTGCCGAGACTCGCGCGATTGCCGAGGACGCCTGCGAGCTGATCGAGGTCGACTACGAGCCCCTGCCGGTCGTCGCGTCGGCCGCGGCCGCGCTGGAGCCAGGTGCTCCGCTCGTCTACGAGCAGCTCGGCAACAATATCGGCGCGCACATTGTTCAGCGCGTTGGCGATCCCGAGCATGCGTTCGCCCACGCCGACGTCGTCGTCAAAGACACGATTACTGTCATCCGTGGCGGGAGCCATTCGATGGAGTGCCGCGGTGTCGCCGCTCGCTACGACCCGTCACTGGAGTCGTTCACTGTCTGGGCCTCGACCCAGGTGCCGCATCAGCTGCGCGCAATGCTTGCCTACCTGCTGGATGTGGCCGAGGAGCAGGTGCGCGTCATCGCTCCGCCCGACGTGGGTGGCGGCTTCGGACCCAAGACCATGGCCTATCCGGAGGATGCGCTCGTCTGCTGGCTGGCACGCCGCCTGAAGCGTCCCGTCAAATGGATCGAGGACCGGCGCGAGCACTTCATCTCCGCCGGCCAGGAGCGCGAGCAGGTCCACACGATCGAGCTGGCCTTCACGCGCGCCGGCGACCTGCTGGGCCTGAAGGATGTCTTCACGCACGACCTGGGCATGTATGGCGCGGTCGTTGCGCCGGTCATCTCGATGTGTACGGTCGTTGGTCCATACCGAGTTCGCAACATCCACTCCGAGTTCCGCGCCGCGTACACCAACCTGCCACCCACCGGCGCCGTACGCGGCGCAGGTCGGCCCCAGGGCGTGCTGGTGATGGAGCGCATGATGGACCGCGGCGCCGAAGCGCTGGGCATGGACCCGGCGGAGCTGCGCAGGCGCAACCTGATCCCACCCGACGAGTTTCCCTACGCGGTGGGCATGACCTTTCGCGACGCCGCGCCGCTGACGTACGACAGCGGTGACTACCCGGAGCTCTTGCGGCGAGCGCTGGACCTTGCCGAGTACGAGCAGGCGCGCGCCGAGCAGGCCCGCCTGCGCGCGGAGGGTCGCTGCCGAGGCATCGGCGTGGCGCTGTGCGTCGAAGGCGTCGGACTCGGGCCCTTCGAGGGGGCGGTGGTCCGACTCAATAACCGCGGTCGAGTCGTGGTGACCATCGGCGCGCCGCCCCAGGGCCAGGGCTACCAGACCACGTTCGCCCAGATCGCCGCGGATGCGCTCGGAGTCCGCTACGAAGACGTGGACGTGGTGACGGGTGACACGGCCACGATTCCGTACGGCACCGGCAGCTTCGCCAGCCGCGTGACGGCCAATGCCGGACCCTCCGTCATGCAGGCGGGTACGCAACTGCGAGACAAAATTTTGAACGTCGCCGCGCACATCTTCGAGGCGCAGGCGGAAGACCTGGAGATCGTCGACGGGCGTGTCCAGGCGCGCGGCGCGCCCCAACGCTCGACCACGCTGCAGGAAATTGCGCGACTGGCCGCGAGCGGGCGCGCCTTCGGCATGGTCATGCCGGGCAACATGCCGGTGGGCCTCGAAGCGTCGGCCTATTTCGCGCCATCGCAAGCCGGCTATTGCGGGAGTTGCCACGTCTGCATTCTGGATGTGGACCCGGCCAGCGGTGAAGTCAGCATCGTGCGCTACATTGTCGGCCACGACTGCGGCAACATCATCAACCCGCTGCTGGTCGAGGGCCAGATCCTCGGCGGAGTCGCTCACGGACTGAGCAACGCGCTGTACGAAGAAGCCATCTACGACACCGAGGGTCAGTCACTGGCAAGCACATTTCTGGACTATCCGCTGCCTTCGGCGCGTGAGATGCCGCGCGTCGAGCTGTTTCATCTCACGACGCCCAGTCCGGTCAATCCACTCGGCGTCAAGGGCGCGGGTGAAGCCGGCACGCTGCCAGTTCCCGCGGCGATTGCCAACGCTATCGAAGACGCGTTGCGTCCGCTCGGCGCGCGCGTCAATCGCATGCCGCTGAATCCGGCGCGCATCAGCGACCTGGTTCACGCTCGGAAGGAGGCGCACGATGCACTTCAGTGATTTGCGTGAGTTTCTCGAAGCCGTCGACCGGATCGGCGAGCTGAAGACCGTCTGCGACGCGGACCCGCTGCGGGATATCGGCCCGATCACCGAAATCCTGGCCTGGTCGCCCGAGCACCCGATGGTGCTGTTCGACCGGATCCCGGGCGTCGCCGCGGGGATGCGCGTGGCAGTGCACGCCGGCGACTCGTACCGGCGCATGCAGCTCATCTACGGGTTTCCGGATGGGATGCGCGGCAAACAGCTGGTCAACTGGTGGAAGGCGCGCCTGGACAACTACGCTCCGATCCCGCCGGAAGTCGTGAGCACGGGCGCGGTCATGGACAACGTGCTGGAGGGTGACGCCGTCGACCTGTGCATGTTTCCCGCACCGCTATGGCACGCGGAGGACGCGGCGCCGTACCTGGCGACCGGCGGCGCCTCGGTGCTGCGCGATCCGGACACCGGTCGGTTGAACATCGGCTGCTATCGTGGCATGGTGTACGACCGCGACACGCTCGGTCATCACCTGGCTGGCGGACACGATGGCCAGGTTATTCGCGACAAGTATTTTGAACGCGGGCAGGACTGTCCCATCGCGGTCAGCCTGGGTAACGATCCCGCGTTCACGATCGCCGCCGCCGAGAACTTGCGCTACGCGCAGACCGAACTGGACTTTGGCGGTTTTCTCAGAGGTGCTCCCTTTCAGGTGATCAACGGACCCCTGACCGGCCTCCCGTTTCCGGCCACGGCGGAGGCGGTCCTCGAAGGCGCGATCGTGCATCCGGATCGAGAGCCGAGACGCACCGAGGGGCCCTGGGGTGAGGGACTCGGCTATTATGCCGCCGGCTTTCCGCAACCACCGCTGAAGGTCCGAGCCATCTATTTCCGCGACAATCCGATCGTCCTCGGTGATCCGACGCTCCGCTTCAAGAACCGCGGCGCGGCGGGCGGCTTCGCCACCACCGCTCGGCGCTGGCACATGCTCGAGCAGTCCGGCTTGCAGGGCATCCAGGGCATCGGCCAGGTTGGTCCGTTCATGGTCATCTCCATCAAGCAGCACTACGCCGGCCACGCGATGCGCGTCGCCGACTACGCGATGACCGGCCTGGCCGACCGGCCGCCGCGCTACCTGGTCCTGGTGGATGAGGACATCGACCCCAGCAGTCGCGACCAGGTGCTTTGGGCGATCAACACCCGCGTGGACCCCGCGGCCCAGATCCACGTCGAGCGGGACCGCTGGTGCAACGCGATCAATCCCGCTGGTCTGACACCAGAAAAACGGAGCATCGAAGACTACACCCTGGCGACGGTGATCGTCGACGCCTGCAAGCCGTTCCGCCTCCGCCACCTGTGGGACAAGATGTTCAAGAAGAGCGACATCGACGAGGCCCTGCGGCAGAGGACCGCCGAAAAGTGGGAGTCCGTTCTGGGCGAATGGATCACCGCACCGAAGCCAGTCTGATGACAGGTGAACGTTCTGCTTGTCCTTCAAGGAAGACCTCCGTCACTTCACACGTTCTGCTTGTCCTTCAAGGAAGACCTCCGTCACTTCCACACGTTCTGCTTCTCTTTCAAGAGAAGACCCCCGTCACTACACAACGTTCTGCTTCTCTTCCAAGAGAAGATTTCTGTCACTTCACAAGCTGCGAGCCCGCTAGCGCCGCCCTTCAACTGAGTTTTCACCGTGTTTGAGGACACTGAAGCCCCATGACCGGGACCATCGAGATCATCGACGCACAGGTCCACCTCAACCAGCTCACCCCGGATTGGCGTACCGCGCCGCTGGATGCCGTGCTGGCTTCTGGCATTCAGGCGATGGACGCGGTCGGCATCGACCGCGTCCTCATCGGCGAGGCGCGCGGCTTCGACCCCAAGCTGCGGCAACAAGGCCAGGAGCTGCCGAACGGGGCCATCCGCAGCGATTATCCGTTTTCCGAGCGCGCGGTCGAGCTGTACCCGGACCGCTTCATCTACCACGTGCGCATCGACTTCCGAGACCCCGAGCTGGAGCGACTTGCGGAGGAAGTCGGCCACCGCCCCGGCGCCCGGGGCATGCGCATCGTGCCGGTGCCCCAGACCGGCGACGTCGACAGCCTGCAGCGCGGTGAGTTCGAGCCGTTGTTCGCGGCCGCCGAACGACACCGAGTGCCGGTGTTCGCGTGGGTGCCGGGCCGCGCGCAGCTCCTGGTGCCGTACATTCGCAAGTTTCCGCGTCTGCAGTTCATAATCGACCACTGCGGCGTGGGTGTGGCGCCCATCCGAATCGGTGAGCTGCCGGTGACGATGGCCACCTCCCTTACCGCGTCGCTCCGCGAGCGCTTCGTCCAGTTGGAGCGCGTGTGCGAGCTGGCACAGTATCCGAATGTCGCGCTGAAGTGGTGCCATGCGCCAGGACTGCTCTCAGCCGAGGAGTATCCCTACCGCGACCTGCTGCCGCTGCTGCGCAAGGCGCTGGAGGCTTTCGGTCCGGAACGCATCATGTGGGCGAGCGACTACACGGTCGCGCGCGACCAGAACGGCAACTCCTGGGCCCAGTGTCTGTATTACTTGCTGGACTCCGACGAGCTCTCGTGGACGGAGAAGGAGTGGCTCCTGGGCGGCGCGGTTCGCAAGGCGCTGGACTGGGCGAGGTCCTGAATGGACGAGGCAATCGTCGGTACCTACAACAATCAGGCCGAGGCGGAGATGTGGGCCGAGGTCCTGCGCCGCGCCGGCATCCAGTGTCGGGTGGCGCGCGTGAGCGTCGAGGTGGCCGCCGTTGGCTTCGACGCGTGGGTGCCCCACGAGCTGCGAGTGCGGGCCGAGGACGCCGCCCGCGCCGCCGAATTCGTCCCGCCGCCCGACTGACGCGCCGCCCTTACGACGCCGACGTGAGCGCGCGGGTTGCCTGCAGCACCTCGCGGGCGACGTCCTTCGGATCGCGCGCCCATGCCGCCGGGTTCGGACCTTCGAAGCTCAGCGGGCCGGAGTAGGCCTTCTCCTCGAGCAGGGCGAAGACCCCCGGAAAATCCACGACACCCTGTCCGGGCGGCAGACGGTCGACCGCGTAGCCGGGTTGCAGACCGTCGCGCGGGACGTCGCTGAACTGGACGTAAGCGATTTCCTCCGGCGCGACTTCGGTAAAGCCGCGGCCAGGCCGCCCGCTGCGCTGCAAGTGGTAGGTGTCCAGCAGCAATCCGCACGCCGGCTGAGCCGCCCTCGCCAGGACCTCGCGCAGGGACTCGAGCGTATTGAACTGGGCGACTTGAGAATTGAATTCCAGGGCGAGTCGAACACCGTAGCGTGCGGCGATAGCGCCGACCTCGCAAACGCTGGCGGCCGCGCGGTCGACCTCACCGGGCTCTCGGTCCACGGGACTCATGACGATGCAGCTCCCGAGCTCGGCTGCCGCCGCGCAGCTGCGTTCAAAGGTGGCAAGCAGCTGTTCGCGTTCCGCGCCTTCGGCAAACATCCAGCCGTGGGCGACGCCGACCGCCGAGACCGCCACACCACTCCGCCGCACGAGGTCCAGCACCTCCGCTTCAGACTGGCCCGCGGCGTCGGCCCGGTCGAAATCGAGCCGGCGGAGCTCCACCGCGTCCCAGCCGGTGCTGCGCGCGATCTCCAGCACGTCCGCCAGCGGCGTCGTGTCGAGCGACCAGGTGTGGAGCGCAAGCGGATTCTGGCTGAGTGGCATGCCGGTGGAGTGTACCTGGCCCCTGGATCAGCACCAGGTTCTTCGAAAGCGTGCGCGGCCGGCCGGCTACGACAGCACTCCTCAACTTCCGCTCGTTTCGGCAATTTGAGGGAACATTCCATTGCGCCGCGGTCAGGCCGTGCCCCAGACTGCGGCGCATGTCCCGAAAAACCCAGGCTCTCTCGCCCAGACAACAGGCGATGGTCGAGCTGTGGGACAGGCACATGCAGCACGAGTTCGAGAGCCATAGCGTCCAGGACACCATGGACACTATGGTCGAGTTCCCGATCAATGTGAACGTCCCGGTGATGACTGGCGGCGCCGGCTATCAGCAAGTCCAGCGCTACTACGCGGAGCACTTCATTCCGAAAAACCCGCCCGACGCACAGATTACGCTGGTTTCGCGCACGGTTGGCGCCGACCGCATCGTCGACGAGATGGTCATGCGCTTCACCCATTCACTCCAGATGGACTGGATGCTGCCCGGTATCGAGCCTACTGGCAAAACCGTCGAGGTGGCGATCGTCGCCATCGTGCAGTTCGAAGATGGGCTCATCGCCTCAGAGCACATCTACTGGGATCAGGCGTCTGTCCTGGTCCAGATCGGCGCGCTCGACGCGGGTCAGCTTCCTGTCATCGGCGCGGACAGCGCTCGCAAGGTGCTTGACCCGCTGGCGCTGCCGACGAATGAGTTGATCACGCGAGCGTCAGGGCCGCAACGTGCGTAGCGCCAGCGCGATTGCATCCTCGAGGGTCAGCCGGGCGCCTGCCTCCCACGCCGCGGTGAAGGCGTGCTCGCCCAGCGCGGCGCGCAGCGCGCTCGGGTCCTCGTCGGCGCCTGGCACCGCCGACAAAGTCCACAGCGTAAGGGAGCGACCGACGTGCTCTGCGCGGCTGGCCGCTTCGGCGGCCAGCAGTTGCGTCGCGGACGCCGGCGCGCCGAGGCTGGCAACGACGCGGGCAGCGACGCGCAGCGGCCACAGCGCGTCGGCCTGACGTCCGGAATCGCGCACCATCTCCAGGCTCACGCAGGTGTGGCGGACCGCCGCCTCCTGGTCGCCTTCGCCGAGCGCCAGTTGTGCCAGCTGGCGATGCGCCTTCTCCATGTGCATCCGGTAGTCGATCGCCTCACTCAACGCCTCGGCCTCATTCAGCAACGCGGCGGCCGAGGCGCGTTCCGCGCGCGCCAGGCGCAGTCCACCCAGCCGAAGCAGCACGTTGGCCTCGGAGGAGACGTCACCCGCCTGCCGCGCGAACGACAGGGCCTCCGTGTACAACTGCTCGGCCGTCGCCAGGTCGCCACTGCGCTCGGGCACGATGCCCAGGAACGCCAGCGCCAGAGCCAGCTCCCGCCAGTCGCCGGCGGCGCGAGCTAACGCGGCCGCCTCCTCGAGCGCCTCGCGCGCGAGCGGCAGGTCGCTGGCATACAGCGCGAGATGCCGCAGAGCCAGTGTTAGCACGTGCTGGTCGCTTTGCTGGCGCGCGACCGCCACCGCCTCGCGCAGGCGCGCCTCGCCAGTCGCCGGTTGGCCGTGCAGGAACTCCACTTGCCCCGACCAGTTCAGGAGCACGGCTCGTTCGGTCGAGACGCTGCCGGTGTCGCGCGCCAGCGCGTCGCTGAACCAGGCACGCGCCTCGGGTCCCGGCGCGCAGGTGTTCAGGTATCGACCCAGCGCCGCGGCCAGCCGCAGCTCGAGTGTGGCGCCGTCGGGGGCCTGGTGACTCCACGCCCGCACCGCGCGCAGATTGTCCAGCTCCTCGGTCAACAGCCGAAATCCCTCGACCTGGCCGGGACCCGTCAGCTCCCGCATGGCGGCTTCGGCCATGTCGACGTACCAGTCGGAATGGCGACGGCGGACGAGGTCGGCCTCGCCGCTAGCGACCAGTTGCTGCTCGGCGAATTCGCGGACGGTCTCCAGCATGGCCACCCGTGGTCTGGCGTGAGCGCTTTGCTCACCCTGCACCTGGATGAGACTGCTCTCCAGCAGCGTCTGCAGGACTTCGAGCACGTCCTCGGCTGGCAAACCGTCGTCGACGCACACCGCCTCGACCGCCTCGATCGGGCCGCCGCCAACAAAGACCGCCAGGCGCCGAAACAAGGTCTGCTCGGCTGGTCCGAGCAGGTCGTGACTCCAGGCCAGCGTGTCTCGCAAGGTGCGCTGGCGCTCCGGCTGATCGCGCATACCACCCGTCAGCACCGGTAGCCGGCGCTCCAGCCGACGCAGCAGGGCTTCCGGTCGCACCAGCTGCACGCGGGCGGCGGCCAGCTCGAGTGCCAGTGGGATGCCGTCTATCTGTCGGCACACTCCGGCGACGGCGTCCACGTTGCCGGTATCCAGGGTGAACTCCGGCACGACCGCCTGGGCGCGCTCGACAAACAACCGCACCGCGGGCGATGCGGCGGCGGATTCGAACGTGTGGTTCGGGCCCCTCGGCGGAGTCGGCAACGGCGCGACCGGGAAGCGATGCTCGCTGAGCAGACGCAGCGCGGTGCGGCTGGTGACCACGACCGCGACCAGCGGACAGTTTGCCAGCAGTTCGGGCAGGAGTGGCGCGGAAGCCGTCAGCTGCTCGAAGTTGTCGAGCACCAGCAGCAGCTGACGTGACTCCAGATGCGTGAGCACCAGCTCCCAGGCGCCGCGACCGCCGCCCAGGCCGAGCCCGAGGGCGCGCGCAACCGTGTCCGGGACCAGGCGATGGTCGCGGATGGGGGCCAGGTCGACGAACGCCACCCCATCGGCATAGGCGTCGGACAGGCGGGCGGCGACGGCGACTGCCAGGCGCGTCTTGCCCACGCCGCCGGGCCCGGTCATGTTCAGCAGACGCGTCGCGGGCGCGGGCGGGGCGAGCAGCGCGGCCGCCGAGGCAACTTCGGCATCGCGCCCGATCAGGGTCGTCGGACCGACCGGCAGCGTACTTACCGACCACGCTGCTTCGGAGGCTGGCCTGGCCGTTGCGCGAGCGGCGGGAGGTCTGGGCGCAGCCACCGTCTCGATGAACGCGGCGCGCTGGTCTTGCGAGAGCTCGAGAGCCTCGGCCAGGACGCGCAAGGTATTGGGGTACGGTCTGCGACGCAGACCCTCCTCCAGCGCGCTGATGGTGGCCACGCTGACGCCGGCGCGCTCGGCCAGGCGTTCCTGGGTCAGCCCGGCCCGCAGGCGCAGGCGGCGCAACTCCGCTCCGAATGGCGCGGTCGCCCCGGGCCGGGGTTCCGCCGCTGCCATGTGGGCAGTGTAAACCCCCTTATACTTCCCTTAGATCGCGATGGGCCTGCTGGACCGCGACGCGGCGCTGGGGGATCTCGAGATGGCGCTGGCGGACGCGGTGCGCGGTGCGGGGCGGGTCGTCCTGGTGCGCGGCGAGGCTGGCATCGGCAAGACCGCCCTGGTCGAGCACTTCGTCGCTCAGGCGCGCCCCGGCGTGCGCGTGCTCTGGGGCGGATGCCACGCGCTCCTGACCCCACGCCCCCTCGGGCCACTCCACGACATCGCCCAACAGGTCGGCGGCACGCTGGAAGAGGTCCTCGCGGCGGGGGCGCGGCCCGGCGTGGTCTTCAGCGTGATGCTGGCCGAGCTGCAGAGGCCAGTGATCGTCGTCGTGGAGGACGTCCACTGGGCGGACGACGCCACGCTCGACGTCCTGCGTTACCTGAGTCGTCGCATCGGCCGCACCTCCGCGGTCCTCCTGCTGACCTGCAGGGATGACGAGGTCGGGCTCGCGCCCGCGCTGCGCTCGCTCGTGGGGGATGTCGCCTCCTCGACCACCGCGCTGCGTGTCGACCTGCCGCCGCTGAGCGAAGGGGCCGTCGAAGTGCTGGTCGGCCAGCGCCAGATCGACGCCACGGCGCTCCACCGACAGACGGGCGGCAACCCCTTTTTCGTGACCGAGATCCTGGCCGGCAGCGGCCTCGGCCTGCCGCTGAGCATTCGCGACGCGGTGCTGGGGCGAGTCGCGCGGCTGTCGACGTCGGGCGTGGCGCTGGTAGAGGCGGCGGCAATCGCCGGACCTCGCATCGAGTGCTGGCTGCTGGAGGCGATCCTGCCGGACGACTTCAGCAGCATCGAGGAATGCCTGGGCGGGGGCATGCTGGTCGAGCACGCCGACGTGCTCGGGTTCCGGCACGAGCTGGCACGGCAGGCGGTCCTGGACTCGATTCCGTCGGTACGCCGGGCGCGGCTGCACCGTCTGGTGTTGGGCGCGCTCGAGGGTGCGCCAGGCGGACGTGCCGACCTCACGCGACTGGCGCACCACGCGGAGGGCGCGCGCGACGATCGCGCGATCCTCGAATACGTGCCGGCCGCCGCGCGCAGGGCCTCAACCGCCGGCGCGCACCGCGCCGCGGCCGACCTGCTCGCCAGCGGTGTGCAAAGTGCGGGCAGACTGCCGGACATCGAGGTTGCCGCCTTGCTCGAGGCGCACGCCATGGAGTGCTATCACGTCGCCGACATGCCCGCCGCGATCGCCTCGTGGCGCCGGGCGATCGACCTCTGGCGTGAAGCTGGCGACCGGCTCAGGCAGGGCATGAATCTGGCCGTGCTGGCCGCGGCGCTGGCCTCCGCCGGCCAGCGCCAGGAAGCGCGGCAGGCCAATCACGGGGCGATCGACCTGCTCTCGACGCTTCCGCCGGGTCGCGAGCTGGCGCTGGCGTACGGTACGCAAGCCATCCTGCACCAGTACAACCAGGAGCTGTCGGACGCCATCGTGCTCGCCGGACGGGCCATCGCGCTGGCGGAACAGACCGGCAGCACCCAGGTCCTGGTCAACGCCTACGACACGCTGGGCATGTCGTCGATGTTCCTGGACTACGAGCGCGGGCGCGGGTATCTCGAACACGCCCGGGCTCTCGCTCAGGAGGCGGGTCTCGACGCCGAGGTCGCCCGCGCGTACGGCGACCTCGGCGCGGTTTCCGTGGCGTTGTTCCATCTGGATCAGGCTGAACGATTCCTGGCCGACGGCCTGAGCTTCACCGCGGATCGCGACCTCGATCGAACGCGCCTGTACATGCTCGCCTGGCAGTCTGCCGCGCACCTGTACCGCGGGCGCTGGGACGAGGCTGAACGCAGCGCGGTCGAGGTCCTCGCCAGGCCAGCCTCCAGCAGCGCGCGGGTGATCGCGGAGTTGACGCTGGGTCGGCTGGAGGCACGTCGGGGTGACGCCGGCCTGCCTTCGGCGCGCCTGGACCAGGCGCTGGCCATGGCCGGTGCGCCCGAAGAGCTGCGATTGATTGGACCGGTGCGCGCCGCGCGGGCCGAGGCATTCGCACTCTACGGCGACCCGGCCGCGTCGTGCGCCGAGGCGAACGCGGTGTACGACAACGCCCTTCAGAAACGATATGTGTGGCTGGCCGGTGAGCTGGCCTACTGGCGCTGGCGGGCGGGGGCCGCCGATCGTCCACCTGACTGGATCGCCCGCCCATTCGCGCTTCAGATCGCTGGTGATTGGCGCGGCGCCGCCGCGGCGTGGCGCGCGCTGGGGTGTCCGTATGAAGAGGCGCGGGCGCTGGCCGACGGTGATCACGTCGCCCAGGAGCAAGCCCTGGTTGCCTTCGACCAGTTGGGCGCGCGACCCGCGGCAGCCGACCTGCGACGCGCAATGCGGGTCCGCGGCGTGCGGCGGGTGCCGCGCGGGCCGCGGCCCACGACGCGCGCGAACCGGTTCGGACTCACCAGCCGCCAGCTGGAGATCCTGGGTTTGCTGGCTCAGGGCTTCACCAATGCCGAGATCGCCCGGCGTATGTCGATTGCACCCAAAACCGCCGAGCACCACGTCGCGGCCGTGCTGGCAAAACTGGACGTCGTGTCGCGCCAGGACGCGGTGCGCTTTGGCCGCGACCAGCAGTTGATCGCCTGAGCCGTTACAGACCGCAATCGCGAATGGCAGCGGCTGTGAGTGGCGGTGTGTGCATACTTCGAACGAGCAGTGCTCACATCCGGGAACGGAGATCACCCTATCCTATGCAATCGTCGACAACCTCGAGCTCAGGTGGCGCCGTCCGCTACGTTCAGGCCGACTGGCTCTCCGCGCACATCTTCAATCCGCTGGTCAGGACCTTCACCGGCTGGGGCATCAGCCTCTACGGCTCGCGCATCCTGGCCGTTCGCGGCCGCGCTTCGGGCCAGGTGCGCACCACCGTCGTCAATCCGCTCGACCATGCTGGCGCGCGCTACCTGGTCGCGCCACGCGGCACCACCCAGTGGGTGCGCAACCTGCGCGTCAGCCAGACGGCCGAGCTGCGCCTCGGGCGTCATCGCGAGACCGTGCACGCGACCGAGCTTGCCGACGCCGACAAGATCCAGGTCCTGCGCGCGTACCTGCGGCGCTGGCGATGGGAAGTCGGCCAGTTCTTCCAGGGCGTCGGACCGGACGCGCCCGACAGTGAGCTCGCCCGCATCGCGCCCGAATATCCCGTCTTCAGGCTGGCCCCGCCAGGTAGCCCTCGTGCAGCTCGGTAAGTCTCAGCTGGTGCGGACCGATATTGCGGCTCAGGATGGCCAGACCGGCCAGGTGCGCCTGAAGCCCGGCGGTGCTGGCGCAGCAATCCACCAGCACGATGGGTTCGATGCCCAGGTCGAAGATGTCCATGGCAATCTTCAGCACGCACATATCGGTGTCGAGACCCACGATGCTGATCTGCGGCCAGGCTTCGGATCGCAACCGCTCTGAGAGCGCATCGGGCAGGCCGGTCAGACCGTGCTTGTCGAAGACCGTCTGAGCGGACGCGTGCGTCTGGAGCTCCTCGACGATCTCGGTTTCGGGCGGCTCGGCGCACGCGTTCCAGTCGAGCAACGTGCGATACGGCGAAGCGTCGGAGTTGACGAACCGCGTGAACAGGACCGGTGCGTGGCTCTGTGAGTCGATCACCTGTCGAATTCGGGCGGGGACGTGGCGTGTGAACTCGTTGATGAAGCCGCGCTGCACGTCCACGACGAGTAAAGGCTCAGGCACGCTTGTTCGAGTTATAGCAACCTGATCGCGGTCCAGATTCTGCAACCCCTCGACTGGCAGGGTATCTGGAGACCAGCATGTCACAGTCAACAACGCGTATCCGTCTGATGGCCGCCGCCGCGGCAATGTCCCTCGGGCTAGTGGCCGCCTGCACGGGCACCGCATCGACACCGGCGAACGTCCCCAGCGCGCCCACTCAGCAGGCAGTCGCCACCGGCGTCGCGACCAGCGTCGCTCCCGTGGCCGCGACGGTGACGGCCGCATCGCCCGTGCGCGTGACGGGCGCACAACTTGCCAGCAATGACGCGAAGATCACGTTGCAGAACACCAGCACCCAGGCGGTCGACCTGGCGGGCTGGTCGCTGCGGGTCGGCAATGCCACCGCGCAGTTGCCGCAGGGCACGAATGTTGGGCCGTCCCAGAGCGTGACGCTGCATACGGCCGCCGGCACGAGCACCGCCGCCGACGTCTTTCTGGGGCAGAACGCCCAGGCGCTGGTGAGTCAGATCCAGCCCGGAGCGATGGTTGCGCTCGACAACCCGTCAGGAGGCACCGTGAGCAGCTTCGTGGTGCCAAGTGGCAGTGGGTAGTCAGTCGTAGCGGAGCGCGATGATCGGATCGAGCAGGGCCGCGCGTCGCGCCGGGTAGAACCCGAAGAAAATCCCGATCAGCGCCGAGACTCCAAAGGACAGGACGATGGCGTTCCACGGAACGACCGTCGTCCAGCCCACGATGGGCAGGGCCAGGGCGATCCCCGTGCCGATCACGATGCCTGCGAGACCGCCGATCGCCGCGAGGACGACGGCTTCCACCAGGAACTGGTACATGACGTCGGCCGGTTGCGCGCCAATTCCGAGGCGAATTCCGACTTCGCGCGTGCGCTCGGTGACGCTCACCAGCATGATGTTCATGATGCCGATGCCGCCGACCACCAGCGACACGGCCGCCACGCCACCCAGCAAGAGCGTCATCGTCGAGCTGACGCTGGAGACGCGAGTAATCAGGTCGTTGTTGTTGCGGATTGTGAAGTCGTCAGCGGCGTTCGCCTGGAGGTTGTGCCGCTGCCGCAGCAGTGTTTCGATCGAGGATTGGACGCTGGTCATCTGATTCGCGTCGGCGACCTGCACCATGATCTGGTTGATGGACGTGGCGCCAAACAGTCGGACCTCGCCGGTCTGGAACGGAATCATGATCGTGTCGTCCTGGTCGCCGCCCGGTCCAGCGGTACTGCCCTTGCTGTTCAGCACGCCGATGACGGTGAAGGGCACGTTGCGAATACGGATGCTCTGGCCGACCGGCGACGGTCCGTTGGGAAACAGATTGGTGGCGACGGTCTGACCGATCACCGCCACGTTGTTGGAGTTGGCATTGTCCTGGTCGGTGAAGAACGTGCCGGAGGCGACTGTCCAGTCTTCGATCTGGGCGTAGGCCGGCAAAACTGACTGCACACGCGTCGACCAGTTCTGGTTGCCGGCGATCACCTGCGCGCTGCCCGAGACGACCGGGCTGACCGCGCTGACTCCGCTGACGCCCTGGAGAGCGGTCGCGTCGGACGCCTTCAGGGTAGTATTCGAGCCGGCGCCCGCCGCCACTCCGCCGCTCGAGCTGCTGCCGGGCATGACGGTCAGCACGTTGGTGCCCAGACCTGACAGCTGCGAGGCGACTGACGCGCTGGCGCCCTCGCCGAGCGCCACGATGGCAATCACGGCCGCGACGCCGATGATGATGCCCAGAGTTGTCAGTAAGCTGCGGCCTTTATTGGCCCGCAGGGCAGACAGCGCCGACGGAATCGCGTGCGCTATTCGCAGTCGAGCACCAGTGTGCGGCGGTGTTTCCGCCAGCACCACGAAAGGATCGTTTGTCATGTCCGGTGCACTCAGTATTCGAGCAGCACCTTGGAGACGGCTGAGAACGGCCTATGACCGACTTCTCATCGTATTCTCACGCTGCGCTTGCAGACTTGGTGCATGGACGAGACACAGCCCGCTGACCTGCGGCGATCGCCCGCCGGTCGCCCTATCCGCACGATAGGTCGCGAAGAACGAGACCCAGGTGAGCCCAGGGTGCTCCCTCTCCCAGAGGGAGAGGGTTGGGGTGAGGGGCCCTCACAGGCGCTTCGCGCGACCTCTCCCAGAGGGAGAGGTGGTCGCAGTTCGGTAAAATAGTCGGCATGCCGATGGACGCAACCTTTGATGTGCTGAGCCCCTGGGCCGAGACGGACCCGCTCCCGCTGGAAGGCATTACCCCGCGTGTCGCGGACCTGCGCGGCAAGCGCATCGGACTGTACGCGAATTACAAGCGCGCGGCGGTGCCCATCCAGAACGCCGTCGAGGCAGAATTGCGCTCGCGCTATGGCGCCGACGTCCAGATCGCTCGCTTCGAGCAGCAGGGTAGCAATGACATTGGCAGCAGCGACGACGAGGGACCCCGCTTCGCCGAGTGGTTGGAAAAGGAGGTGGATACCGTCATCGTCGCGGTCGGCGATTGAGGGTCGTGCACCAAGTACAGTTTGTACGACACGATTTTCGTCGAACGGCATCACAAGCCCGCCGTCGCCCTGGTCAATGAAGGCTTCGTCCACGATGCGCGCTCGGCCGCGGCCGGCAAGGGGATGCCCACCGCGCGGTTCGTGACGCAGACGGTTCCCTGTGAGTGCACGGTTCCGGACAAGATCCAGGCTGGCGTGCGCCAGGCAATGGGCGACGTCATCGCGGCGCTCACATTGCCGCTGAAGCCAGAGGAGCAGGCGCCACCGCCGCGTCCGACCGAGGTCACCCGTGGCTCAGTGTTTTCGGGTGATCTGCTGGAAGTCCAGAAGTTCTATTACAAGCGCGGCTGGACCGATGGTCTGCCGATTCTGCCGCCGACGCGGGAAGCCGTCGACGAAATGCTCCGCGGCACGGACCTCGCGCCGGATCACGTCGTCGGCAAGATGCTGCCGCGACTCGGCAAAGTGACCGTCGAGAAGATTGCCATCAACGGCGTCATGGCGGGCGCGCTGCCGACGGCCATGCCGCTGCTGATCGCCAGCGTCGAAGCGGTCCTCGATCCGCTGTCGTCGTTCGGTATTTTCGAGGTCAGCACCGGCTCCTGGGCGCCGTTCTACATGTACAACGGACCCATTCGCCAGCAACTCCACATCAACGGCAGCACCGGCGCACTCAGTCCGGGTGACATGGCCAATGCGACGCTCGGGCGTGCGATGGGGCTCATCGTCAAGAACCTTGGCGGCGCCCGCAAGGCGGTCGAAGACATGGGTGTGCTGGGCAACCCGGCCAAATACGCGATGGTGCTCGGCGAAAACGAAGAGGCCAGTCCGTGGGAGCCGCACCACGTCCAGCACGGCTTTTCACGCGAAGACAGTTGCGTGACGGTCTCGTTCCCCAACTCGTACGCGCAGATCGTGCCACGCGGAACGGACGCCAGCGGCATTCTCGAGACGATCAAGGATCGGCTCGGCCCGCGCTGGCGACAGTTGACACTGCTGGTCTGCCCATCGCACGCCGCGACGCTGGCAGACGCCGGCTGGACCCCAGAGCGACTGACACGCGAGCTGGAGTGCACGCGACCGGAGCCACCGGCGACCGGCATCGGGCGGCTCAGCGGTCCGGACTCCGTGCGCGTGCTCGTCGCCGGTGGACCCGGAGCCTGGATCGGACTGGTGACCGGAGTCGGTCGCTGGGTCACCACCCCCATTTCACTGCCGAGCAACTGGGACAGCCTGGTCAGAAAATATCGCGACTACGTGCCGAACTACCTGCGCTACTGAGCGGGTGGCCGGCACGAGACGCAAACCGCGACGCCGAAGCGAGCCGGTCCCGCTGCACGACCGCTCCTCGGTGCCGCGCGTTGCGCAGCCGGTGGTGGCCAAGCAAGGCGCCGTCTTCCTGCTCAGCGCGGAAAATGGTGACATCGAGGAGGACAGTGACCAGGGTCTTTATTTCCATGACATGCGCTTTCTCAGCGCGTGCACGCTCCGACTGGATGGATATGTGCCGGTTGCGCTGCTCGCCGACGCCAGCGAAGGCAATCGCACACTCTTCGAGCTCACGAACCTCGATATCTGCGACGCCTCCGGTGACGTCCGACTGCCGAAGGAAACGCTGGTCATTCGACGCGATCGGACCCTCGGGGACGATTTCACCGAGTCGATCACGGTCCTGAACTACGGGCGCGCTGACGCCGACTTCGCGCTGCAACTCCGCTACGCCGCGGATTTCGCCGACATGTTCGTCGTACGCGGCATGCACCCCGGGCAACGCGGCACGCTACATCCGCCCGAATGGAAAGACGCGTGCCTGACGTTTCGCTACGACGGCGCGGATGGTTATGCGCGCACTGCAGCGCTGCTCTTCAGCAATGCACCCGACACGCAGAAGGACGGTCAGCTGACGTACAGACTGCGTATCCACTCGCAGCAGCAATGGGAGCTCAAGGTCACCGGCCAGCTTCACCATGCCGGTCGGAAGGGGCTCGAAAGTCGACCCAGGCAAACAGGCGGTGGATCGGCGCATCGGCGCCAGCTGGCACACGCCGGTTCCCTGGGAGGACGCACGCGCGTCGAGACCGACAACCAGCTGTTCAACGCGATCATGACACGCTCATTTCTCGACCTCCACATGCTCTCGATGCACGAGAAAGAGCAGACGTTCTTCGCCGCGGGCGTGCCCTGGTACGTGGCGCTGTTCGGTCGCGACAGCCTGGTAACGTCGATCGAGACCGCGGCATTCGAGCCGTCGGTCAGCGCCAATACGCTGCGCATCCTGGCCCGCCACCAGGCCAGCCAGACGGACGACTGGCGCGATGCACAGCCAGGCAAGATCCTCCACGAGCTGCGCGTCGACGAGCTGGCGAATCTCCGCGAGATACCGCAAACCCCGTACTACGGGAGCGTCGACAGCACACCCCTGTTTCTGGCGCTCCTGGGCATGCATTTCGCCTGGACGGGCACGCTCGATCTCTTCCACGACTTGCAACCCAGCGTACGGGCGGCCCTCGACTGGATCGAGCAGTATGGTGACTCCGATGGGGACGGCTTCGTCGACTATTGTAGCCGCTCCGCGAGCGGTGCTCGGAACCAGGGCTGGAAAGACTCGGGCAACGGCATTGTCATGGACGACGGGCGACTCGCCGAACCACCCATCGCGCTACCGGAGGTCCAGGGCGACGTGTACCTGGCGTGGCAATCGATGGCGGATGTGTTCGAGTGCGATGGCGACACGCGCACGGCCGAGCACCTGCGTCAGAAGGCGCAGCGACTCTACGCGGCATTCAACGACCAGTTCTGGTTGAGGGACGCGGGCTACTTTGCGTTGTGCCGGCAGGCGGACGGGCGTTTTTCACGCAGCATCGCCTCGAATCCCGCGCATGCTTTGTGGACCGGCATCGTCGATCCGAAGCGTGCGCGCGCCGTGGTCCAACGAGTGCTGAGGCCGGACATGTTCTCGGGCTGGGGCATCCGCACTCTGTCCGCGGATGACAGGTCCTACAATCCGGTCGACTACCAGGTCGGCAGCGTCTGGCCGCACGACAACGCCATCATCGTCGCGGGGATGCAGCGCTATGGCTTCGACAGCGCCGCTAACCGCGTCTTCACGGCGATCATGCAGGCGGCCGCGCAATTCGAGCATTTTCGTCTGCCGGAGGTCTTCGCGGGGCACGATCGCGGTCTGGCGAGCAAGCCCGTCAAATACCCGGTGGCGTGCAACCCCCAGGCGTGGGCGGCTGGCGCGATTCCGTTCATGCTCACCTGCATGCTCGGCTTGCACCCGGACGCGTTCCATCGCCGCCTGCACATCCGCCACGCGGCGCTGCCCGAGTGGCTGGCCTGGGTCAACCTGCACGCCGTGCGGGTCGGACAGGCCGAAGTCGACCTGCGCTACGAGCGCAGCGACAAGACGACAGTCGTGGCGGTCACTCGCAAGCGGGGCGACGTGCTCGTGAGCGTCGAGAACTGACGGCTAGCGACCGCCCTCGATACGCCACCGTAACGCGAAATCCACGCGCGTTGGCGAGATTGGAGGTATAAGGTCCCTGAGTAGGGGTCCTCAGTTCCCAGAGGTTCTCGCACATGTCCCCGCAGCGCGCCGCGACGCCGATGGTCGCGCCAGGTCTCACCACCGCCTCAGGCATCGACGCTGATGCCCTTATCGGTACGCTGTGCGAGCTTGCTCGCGTCGAGCGTCCGGATCAGCTCGGCGCCAGGGGCCCGCTGGTCGCTTCCGCGGGCGCCGAGAGTCTGTTCTACTGTTTGTTCGGACGTGACTCGCTGCGCATGGCGCTCGACCTGCTGGAGGATTTCCCGGCCGTCGCCCAGGCCACCCTCGTCGAGCTCGCTCGCCTGCAGGGGACGCAGCACAATCTCCGCGGAGAAGAAGAACCAGGCCGCATCCTGCACGAGCACCGCTTTCCGGACGATCCGCACGCGGCGCGTCTGAGCCAGAACTGGGACCTGCCCTACTACGGAGCGGTCGACACCACGCCGCAGTGGATCAACCTGATGGTCGCCTACTGCAACAGGGTCGGCGACTCGGCCATTCTTGACCAGCCCATCACCGACCGGTCATGGCGCAGAGTCACGCTGTTGGACAGCCTGCTGCTCGCGGTGGACTGGATCCTCCGCCGCCTGGACGAGCCCGGTGGCGGCGCTTACGTCTGGGTTCGCCGCATGTCCCCGAACGGCATCGCCAATCAGGTGTGGGAGGACTCGGGTGATTCGCACTATCATGCCGACGGCCGCCTGTTCGATTTCACGCGTCCCTACGCGCCGGTCAGCGTGCAGGGTCTGGCGTACGACGCGCTGCTCGGCGCGGCCGACCTGCTCGACGGTTCGACCTTCGCCGGCCTGCCGATCGACACGCGCCACCTGCGGCAGCGTGCCGCGGACCTGCGCGCGCGGACCCTCGCGAACTTCTGGCAAGCGGACCTCGGCACGTTCGCGCAGGCAGTCACCATCGAGCCTGACGGAGTCCAGCGCCCAGCCCGCGTGATTGCTTCGAGTCCGGGTCACTTGCTGGCCACCCGCATCCTGGACGGTGATGACGCGGCTCCACTTCGCCACCGGCTCGCCGCGCGCCTCATGGAACCGGATCTGCTGGCCTGCGCCGGAGTGCGCACAAAGTCGACAACGTCGCCTCGCTTCCGCGCGGGCTCGTATCATAATGGGTCAACCTGGCCGTGGGACACCGGCGTGATCGCCGACGGGTTGCGCCGGCATGGCTACCTCACGCAAGCGGATGACCTCGAATCAAGAATTCTCTCGGCCTGCGCCCGAGTGGGCGGATTTCCGGAGTTCTTCCGCGGCGACGCTTGCGATATCCCCTCGGTCAACACGTGCACGCGGGACGAAGTCGTGGACGGAGTCCTGAATCGCCTCGAGCAGCCGCCCCAGGCCAGGCAGGGCTGGACGGCCACCCGCGTGTGGCGCATCCTCCGCTCGCGGCACGACTTCCTGTAGAACAGAAGCATGTTCAAAACCCTGGCGCTCGTGCTGTATTCGGGCATGCTGTACGTGGGCGGCTGGCAACAGGCGCGTGAGCCAACCGGACGCGCCGAGCGCGCCCGCGCGCTCGGCCTGCCCGTTCCCGACCAGCTCGTCCAGGCCAGCGGCTGGGCCATGATCGTCGGCGCCATGGCGTTACTCGTGCCGAGGGTCCGCCGCACGGCCGCTCTATCCGTCGCGATGCAACTGTTGCCCATCACCTGGATCGGCCACCGCTTCTGGGAGATGGAGGACGGCCCGCAGCGCGCGCAGAACCGCATTCACTTCTTCAAGAACGTGTCGATGATCGGCGGCGCGCTCTACATCGCCGCGACTGACGACAGTCACTGACGCGCGTCTCGGGGCGGCTTACACTGGCGGTATGCCAGACAGTGTCTATCGCGTCACGCAGGTCATCGGTACCAGCACCGAGACGTGGGAAGCGGCGGTGCGGAATGCCGTGGAAACCGCGGCAAAGACCGTGCGCGACCTGCGCGTTGCCGAGGTCGACAGACTCGACGTCACGATTGAAAACGGCAGGGTGACGTCCTACCGGGCCAAAGTCAATATCTCGTTCAAGTACGAAAGCGGCGACTGATCGCCGCCCGTGGTCACCGCGCCGCACTGGGATGAGCCCGATGCGCTGATCGTCGGCGCAGGCGCCTCCGGCGCTGCCGTGGCGTGGAGGCTGGCCGAGGCGGGCTTTCGGGTGACGTGCCTCGAACAGGGCGACTGGGTGCCACCCGAGTCACTGCCGCATGGCCAGCACGACTGGGAGCTCCACCGGCTGACCGACTTCAACGCCGATCCCAACGTGCGCGGGCTGGCCGCCGACTATCCGGTCAACGACGCCGCGTCCACGTTCACACCGCTCATGTTCAACGCGGTGGGAGGCAGCACCATCCACTGGAGCGCCCATTTTCCGCGCTGCCACCCGTCGGATTTTCGGGTCCGCTCGCTCGACGGCGTCGGCGAGGACTGGCCCTTCAGCTATGCGGACCTGGAGCCTTTCTACGATCTGAGCGACCGCGTCACGGGTGTCTCCGGGGTCATTGGTGATCCGTCGCAGCCACCGCGTTCTCCGCGCGGGACTCGACCGCTGCCGATCGGCGTGCTCGGTGAAACCATCGGCGCCGGTTTCGACAAGCTCGGCTGGCACTGGTGGGTCTCGGACGCCGCGATCCTCTCGGAGCCATACGACGGCCGGCCCGCGTGCAACCTGTGCGGACCCTGCGATATCGGCTGTCCGACGGGCGCGCGCGCCAGTGCCGACGTGACCTTCTGGCCGCGGGCGGTGCGAGCCGGCGCCGAAGTGCGGACTGGCTGCCGGGTGCGCGAAATCAGCCTCTCCGCCGACGGTCGCGCGCGCGGCGCCGTGTACTACGACCGCGATGGTGCCCTCCAGGAGCAGCGCGCCGCGCTGGTGGTGCTTGCCTGCAATGGCGTGGGCACACCTCGGCTGCTGCTGAACTCACGCTCGACAGCGTTTCCGGATGGACTTGCCAATCGCAGCGGACTGGTTGGCAAGAACCTGATGTTCCACCCGTTCGCGTCGGTGAGTGGTGTCTTTGCGTCCGAGATCGATGGGCTGCAAGGTCCGATCGGATCGGTCATCTTCAGTCACGAGTTCTATGAGACGGACCCGGCTCGCGACTTCGTGCGCGGTTTCGGCCTGCAGATCGTCCGCCAGTCGGGTCCGCTGCACACGGCGCTGGGCGGCATCACCGCGACTCGCGTGCCCTGGGGTGAGGCGCACCACCGCGTCTTCGACCAGCGGTTCCGTCACCTGATCAATATCGGCGTCCTGGGCGAGGACCTGCCCGAGTCGATCAACGAAGTCGTGCTGGACCCGGAATTGACCGACATGCACGGCATTCCGGCGCCGCTCGTCCGCTATCGACTGAGCGACAACAGCATGCGAATGCTGGAGTATGGTGTTGCCCGCGCGTCAGAGGCGTTGCAAGCCGCGGGCGCGCGGGAAACTCTGACGTGCAGTCCAATGCGACCGTCGGGCTGGCACCTGTTGGGCACGTGCCGGATGGGGCCGGATTCGAGCACGTCGGTGGTGGATGCATGGGGTCGAGCGCACGACGTGGACAACCTGTTCATTGTCGACGGCAGCGTCTTCGTCACCAGCGCGGCGGTGAACCCGACGACGACCATTCAGGCCATCGCGCTGCGCACGGCGGACTACATCAAACGCTCAGGAGGTCGGCAGTGACCGGCGCGCCGACGGACGGTCCGGAAGGCTTGGCCGAGCCGGATCTCGCTGGTCCGCAGGCGCCCGTGTCGGTTGCGCCGGCGCCCGCGGCGGGCCACCCGGTGCTGGACGACTCCCAGCGCCTGCTCTTGCGCGCGGTGCTCAACGAGATCGTGCCGCCGCGCGGCGAGTTACCAGGCGCCGGCGACCTGAACGTCGGCGCCAGCATCGAGCATACGCTGGCGGCCTCACCCCGCCTGCGGCGAGTGTTCCTGGACGGCCTCGCCGACCTGTCGATCCTCCAGTTCATAGATCTGCCGGCGCCATCGCGCGTCGACACCCTGCGACGCGTCGAACAGCGGCAACCGGTGTTCTTCGCCGCCCTGGTAGAGCACACGTATCGCGGCTACTACACGCTGCCCGAGGTCCACGCCGCGATTGGCTACGTGGGTCCGCCCCAGCCGAACGGCGGCAGCCTGCCAGCGTTCAACGTGGACCTGTTAGAAATCCAGCGCCGCCGGCCGCCTTTCTGGCGCCGCATATAGCCAGGCTCGACAAGAACCTCAGACGCTCAGCGCGCTGAAGCGATTTTCCAGGTCCTGGACCTCCGGTAGTCCGATGAAGTCGAGGAATTCGCCGAACGGCGGCAGGTTGTCCATCGCCGCCGCGGGCGTGCCGTCCGCACAAATGACCTTCAGCAGCTCGCGGATGCCGCGCGTCGCGGCCAGCAGCGCGCCAATGGAAAAATAATGATGCGAAAGCCAAGCTGGCGAAGATACGCGTAACTGACGGGTGGCGTCTTGCCGCCCTCCGCCCAGTTGAACAGCAGCGGCACGTCCTCCAGCTCGCGAGCCACGGTTTCGATCTCCGCTTCGCTCTGCGGCGCTTCGAAGAAGATCACGTCCGCACCGGCCTCGCGATACCGACGCGCGCGTTGCAAGGCCGCCTCCATGCCCTCCACCGCGCGCGCGTCGGTCCGCGCGATGAGCACCAGGTCCGACCGTCGCGCCGCGACCGCGGCGTGGAGCTTGGCGACCATCTCTCCGGCGGGCACGAGCTGCTTGCCCTCCATGTGGCCGCACTTCTTGGGCGCAAGCTGGTCCTCGATGTGGATCGCCGCCACGCCGGCTTGCTCGTACTCGTGCACGGTGCGAATGACGTTGATCGGATTGCCGTAGCCGGTGTCGGCGTCGGCAATGACCGGCACCCCGACGGCCTCGACGATGCGATGCGCGTTGGTGACCATTTCTGAGAGGCCCAGCAGTCCCACGTCGGGCCGACCGAGCAGGCTTGCCGCCGTGCCGAAACCCGTCATATAGACGGCCAGAAACCCGGCGGCCTCGATGAGCCGCGCGCTCAACGCGTCGTACGCGCCCGGGGCAAGCACGGGCTCGGGTCGCTGGAGAAGCTCGCGCAAGGAAGCTCCGCGCGGCTGCTGGCCATTCAAAAACGCGCCCATACGGCCAAGCGTAACCCCTTCGCCCTCTGGGAGAGGGCTGGGGTGAGGGTCCCTCTGGGAGAGGTTCAGTATGGACGCAGACCCGCGCGCCGTTTCCAGGTCTGCGTCCAACGACGCATGCGCGCCAGGTCGCTCCGCTGGAGCCAGACGCCGGGGCGTCCGAGCTTGGGCTCCAGGTCGCGCTGCATCATGCTGCCCGCCCAGGCGTAGAACAGGGCCATGTCGCGTGGCTCGCCTCGCACGCGGCCGTAGCCCACGCGCCACGCCGACTCCAGCACCACGCGGAGGCCGGAGGCGAGTACAGACGCTGCCCCCGGCGGGAGTGGCGCCAGACGGAGCAGGCTGACCGTGCGGGCGATGTCCGCGCGCGGGTCGCCAACCGACGCGTTGGCCCAGTCGAGCACACCCGTGAGGTCTCCGTCGGCCACCATCACGTTCAGCGGGTGGTAGTCGAGGTGCAGGAGCACACCAGGACTCCGATTCGCGCCGGACAGGCGTTGCCGCAGCGCAAGCTCTGCTTCGCCGGCGCGCGTAATCCAGTCGGGCAGCCGCTGACGCAATGTCTCAGGAACGGGCGCCGAGTGAATGCGGGCGTGCAACTGGCCCATGGCCACGCCCAGGGTCCACACCCGCCAGGGATGCGCGCGGACCGCGTCCAGCACAGGCTCTCCGGCGCACCACGCCATCAGCAGCGCCGGGCGGTCCCTCCAGACCGTGCTGGCGTGGACAGCTGGCACC
The DNA here is from genome assembly GCA_019247515.1 of Chloroflexota bacterium. Lineage (GTDB taxonomy): Bacteria > Chloroflexota > UBA6077 > UBA6077 > CF-72 > CF-72. The sequence continues at coordinate 27,728 of JAFAOS010000167.1, forward strand.
GGCAAGCCTGCCGCCGCGCCGGCGGCCAGGACCGCCTGTTCGCGCTCGCACTGGCTCGCCTGCTCTGGCCGGAACACGCGCAGCGCGTAGGTAGCCGTGGCGTCCTCCACGCGCCAGATGGCGGTATCCCAACCTCCCGCCACTCGCGCGACGTGTTTCGGTTCCGTTACGCCGAGGCCGGCGAGGACCTCGCGCGCGTCGCCGTCGTACAAGCTCATGCGCCAGCCCCCTCGACGATGTAATCACAGCGTCCCCTTGACGTCCGCCCTGGAAAATTGTGCAATCCTGCACCGATGTGCATGCAGGCGCGCCACTTTCGGGCGCGCGAACACAGGGGGTAAGCGATGACTCTGAGCCGCAGGCGTCTCCTCGGTACGTTCAGTCTTGGCGCGGGCGCAGTGGTGCTGGCTGCTTGCGGTCAGTCCTCGACCTCTGCACCGGCCGCTCCAGCCGCAACCAGCGCGCCCGCCGCGCCCGGGGCGACCAGCGCACCCGCCGCGGCGGCGCCGGCGGCCGGCGGCGGCGGCGGGCCAGTCACGCTGAGTGTCATCTCGTGGAACTCGGGCTCGAGCTCCGAGGCCTTCCAGAACGCGATCAACCAGATCAACACCCAGTTCAAGCAGAAGCGGCCCAACGTCACCGTCAACTTCGAGCTGCTCGGGCAGGGCGCGACGTGGACGCAGGCGCAGACCTCGCGCATCTCCTCCCAGACGACCGACCTGACCGCCAACTACGGCTTCGCGCCGCAGGACATCATCAACTTCCAGCCCGACCAGCAGTTCCTCGACCTGTCCGGCTTGCCGTCGATCAAGAACTTCGACCAGATCAATGTCGATCGCTTCATGACCTGGAAGGGCAAGGTCTGGCAGATGACGCTCGCCTACGTCGGCCACGTCGTGTGGACCAACCAGGACATGCTGGACAAGTACGGCCTCAAGGCGCCCACGACCTATGCCGAATGGACATCGATGGCGGACACCCTCAAATCCAAGGGCGAGACGCCGATCCTGTACGCGGCCAAGCCCTCGACGGCGCTGACCCGCTACACGAGCATGCTCGAGATGAACGTTGGTCGGCCCGCGCACCCGACCTTCTGGTCTGACCTGCTGGTGACTGGCAAAGCTGACTTCACCACGCCCGAGTGGATCGAGTCGTTCCGGCGCGCCAAGGAGTTCGTCAACAACGAGTTCGACCCGGCCTTCAGCGGCATCGACTACCCCACGAGTGCCGGCATCTTCGCTACTGGCAAGTACGCGATGTGGCCCGAGGGCTCGTTCTCGGGCGGCGACATCATGGCCGCCAAACCGACGTTCCAGAAGCTGGGCGCGTTCAACGCCACCTTCTCCGACGATCCGAATGCGAATGCCGTTCAGCCAGTGTACGGCGATATCAGCTGGTCTGGCCTGCGTTACAGCAAGAACTCCGACGTGGTCCTGGACTGGATTGACTTCTTCGGGCAGAAGGAGAACTTCCAGAGCTTCATGCAGGTGCTCCAGTACTACCCGACGCAGGGCATTCAGCTCACGGGGCCAGTTCCGCAGGCCGAGGGGCCGCTGCTGGCCAAGACGGCGGTGTCACAGGTGCGGCTGCCGCTGCCGGGCATGACGTATGACAACCAGTGGTCGGAGCTGCTGCTGTCCGACCAGTACACGCCCGAGAGCTACGCCCAGTACGTGCAGAAGAACTTCGATGACTCGCGGCCGCAGTGGCAGAAGTACATCGGCATGTTCGACCAGGACTGGGCGAAGCTGTACTTTGGCTAGATCGGTTGCCCTGACCGGATAAAACGAAGATGAGTCGCACCGCCGGCGTCTGGCCATACGTGTGCCTGGCACCGGCTCTCATCGCGTTCCTTTTGCTCGAAGTCCTGCCGGCGTTGGCCACGTCGATCTTCTCGCTGACCGACTACACCGGTCTGCCAGGCGCGGCCATCCACTGGGTCGGCCTGGACAACTACACGAGCCTGTTTGTCGCGCAGCAGTCGTTCTTGCTGCGCGCACTCGGGGTCACGGCGATCTTCTCGCTGATGGTCACGGCGCTCCAGAACGGAGTCGCTGTGCTGATCGCCTGGCTGCTGAACTCGCAGTTGCGTGGCCAGCTTGCCGTGCGGTCGCTGGTGTTCCTGCCGGTCGTGCTCGGCGCGACCATCAACGGGCTCACCTGGTACGTGATGTTCAATCCGCTCAGCGGTCCGGTCACGTTGTTGCTCCAGCATTTCGCCATCCGCGCAAACTTGCTCGGCACTGCCGCCACCGCGCTGTACGCGGTGATCTGGGTCCAGATCTGGGCGAACCTCGGATTCAGCATGATGATCTACCTGGCCGGCATGCAGGCGATCCCGATGGAGATCTACGAAGCCGGCAAGATCGACGGCACCTCCGCCTGGAGTGGATTCCGCTTCCTGACGATCCCCCTGCTCGGGCCGAGCATCACCATCAACGTGTTGCTGGCGATCATCGGCACCATCACCGGATTCGAGCTGATCTTTGTCCTGACGGACGGCGGTCCGGCGTTGGCGACGCAGACACTCGGCATCTGGGTGTTCAACCAGGCGTTTTTCAGCAACACGCATTTGCCGGGCTTCGCCGCGGCCATCGCGATGGTGCAATTTGTGATCGTGATCGCCATCGCGCTGGTGATGCAGCACCAGCTGCGGCGGCGGGAGGTCGTCCTGTGATTGGAGAGGACACCGTCGACCTGGCGGTCTCGGAGCGTCGCTCCGCCGGCGTGCGGGTCGGGCTGCGGCCCGCGACGCTGGCCGCGTACCTGGTCCTGGCGCTGCTCGCGCTCATCTACGTGATTCCGCTGGCCTTCGTGCTGTTCGTGTCGCTGATGTCGTCGCGGCAGTTTGCCCTCAACGCGGCGTCTTTTCCGGACCCGATCATGTGGTCGAACTATCCGACCGCATGGGTGAAGGGCACGTTCAACATCTACTTCCTCAACACCCTGCTGTACACCTTCACGATCGTTGCCGTGACGCTGGTCATCTCCACACTGGCGTCCTTCCCCATCGCGCGCGGGCATTTGCGCGGGACGAACGTCTTCTATCTGGTGTTCCTGTCCGGCATCCTGCTGCCCGCGGGGATCATTCCCCAGTTTTTCATCTTGCAGCAGCTTGGGCTGTTCAACACGCAGCTGGGCTACATCCTGCTGTGGTGCAGTCGGGTTGCGCTGCCCATCTTCATCCTGACCGGTTTCATCAAGACCATCCCGACCGAGCTCGACGACGCGGCCGCGATCGACGGCTGTCCCTACATTCGGTACGTCTTTCAGATCATCATGCCGCTGCTCAAACCGGCGCTGAGTGTGGTCGCGCTGATCCTGGCGATCCGCGTGTGGAACGACATCATCGGCCCCGTGATCTTCTTGCCGTCCAGAGACATCAAGCCGATCTCGGCCGGTTTGCTTCAGTTCTTTGCCGAAAATGCCGCCGATTGGACCCTGATCGCCGCCGCGATTCTGATCACCGCGTCACCACTGGTGCTGCTGTACGTGTTCGCCCAGCGCTACATCATCGCGGGCGTCACCGGCGGCGCCATCAAGGGCTGACGAGTGGAGGAGGATCTCGGGACGCGGCTGCTGGTGAAGGTGGCGCAGCTGTACCACCTGCAGGGACTGAACCAGGATCAGATCGCGCGTCAGGTCGGCGTCTCGCGCTCCAAGGTGTCGCGCATGGTGAAGGAAGCGCGTGAGCGGGGGCTTGTCGAGATCAGCATCCACTACCCGACGCGCTTCTCGCTGGACCTCGAGCGGCGGCTGGAGTCGGAGCTCGGGCTGCGGGAGGCGGTGGTGGTCAACGCCGGCGGAGTCGTTGGTGCGCAGGGCCGCGGCTCGGTCGCCGGCGCGGCGGCGGACTACCTGGTGCGCGTACTCCAACCGGGCGATGTGCTCGGCGTATCCGGTGGCGAAACCGTTGCGCTCGCCGCGCAGCTCATGCCGACCACCGCTGTTGGCAACGTGAGCGTCGTTCAGCTGGGCACCGCCGTCGCGTATCTCGGCGACAGGGCGGCGTACTCGTCGGCGGAGGTTGCGCGGCAAATCGCCCAGAAGCTCGGCAGCATGGACCGCCTGATGCTGATCCCGATTCCGTCGCTGCTCGACAACGAATCGATCCGCGACGCACTGCTGCGCGACACGAGCGTGAGGCAGGCGATGGCGCGTCTGGGCAGTTGCAGCGTGGCGCTGGTTGGCATCGGCGCGGTGTCGGCGGCGGCGCGCCGCGTGCCTGACGAGGCGGACGGTCCGGCAGCGCGGCCGTCGGAACCCAGACAGGTGCTGCCGGTCACCGACGCGGAAGTGGCCGAGCTGCAAAGCGCGGGCGCCGTCGGCGAGATCTGCTCGAGGTTCTTTGACGCCGCCGGAGCGCAGTGTGTGACGTCGCTCGATCGACGGATGGTGGCGCTGGATCTGAACCAGCTGCGAGCGGTGCCGCTGGTGGTCGGCGTGGCCCGCGGCCAACGCAAAGCGGCTGCCATCCTGGCGGCGGTGCGCGGTGGTTACGTGAAATCGCTGGTGACCGACGACGCTACCGCCGCCGCGGTGCTGGCGCTCGACCGCGCGCGCATCGAGCCGTCGGTTGGACCTACCAGGCAGCCGTCCGCGCTCGGCAAGCTGACTTGATCCTGTTCGCCCCGGCCGCGCGCGCGGCGCTCTTGCGCGGAATGGGTTTGATGACGGACCTGATGCGGCCGACCATCGGGCCCGTCGGCCGCACGGTCGCCATCGCGCCCATCGGCAATAACGGGCCGCCGGAAATTCTGGACAACGCGGCGACCATCGCGCGGCGGACCATCCAGCTCGCCGATCCGTACGAGGATATGGGCGCCATGCTCGTCCGCGATCTGGCCCTGCGCGTCTCCGAGCAGGTTGGCGACGGCGGCGCGACGGCAGCCGTCCTGGCGCACTCCCTGGTTCGCGCGGCAGCCAGGTGTGCCGCCGCGGGCTGCAGCCCGGTGCTGCTCAGGCACGGCATCGAACGCGGCCTGCAAGTGGCTCGCTCGGCGCTCGAGCGCCAGGCGCATTCGATCGAGTCGGCGGCCGAGATCGCCGATGTCGTCGCCGGGTCCCTCCGCAACGCGCGGCTGGCGGCGATGGTTGGCGAGATCGTCGACTCGGTCGGGTCGGAGGGCGCCGTTCTCTTTGAGAATGCGGCCGAGCCGACGACCAGCTACGAGTATGTCGACGGCGTGCGCTGGAACGAAGGCTACCTGTCGTATTTTCTGCTGAAGCCGGGCGAAACCACCGGTCGCCTCCTCAATCCCCGCGTGCTGCTGACCGACCATCCGGTCGAGCGCGCCGAACAACTCGTGCCCGCGCTCGAGGCGTGTGTCGCGGCGGGCGATCGCGACCTGCTGGTCATCGCCCCGGAGGTACGCGATTCGGCCATGAGCCTGCTGGTGGTCAACCGCGAGCGCGGCCTGCTCGACGGTGCGCTGGCTGTCAAAGCGCCCACGTATGGCGAGCAGCAAACCCGCATCCTCGAGGACCTCGCCCTGCTGACGGGCGGACGCTGCGTGCATGCCGGCTGGGGTGAGTCGCTCGCCAGCGTGACCGGCGAGCACCTGGGGCGGGCCCGCCAGGCGTGGGCCACCCGAGCGGCATTCGGCATCGTGGGTGGACTCGGCCGCAAAGAGGCGATCCGCGAACGGATCGCCGAGATCCGCGCCGAGCTCAGAGCCACGCGCGCTGACCCACCGCTGTGTGCCAAGCTGAGGGAACGGATCGGCAATCTGTCCGGTATGTCGGCAGTGGTTCGCGTCGGTGCCCCGACGCCCGGCGAGCAGGTCGATTTGCGACTGCGCCTCGAAGCGGCCGTCATGGCCGGCCGCCTGGCGGTGGAGCGCGGGGTCGTCCCCGGCGGCGGGGGCGCGCTGGTCGGCTGCATTCCGAGTTTGGAAGCGCTGGAGCTCGAGTTGGTCGGCGACGAGGCAGCCGGCGTACGAATGCTGGTGGAGTCGCTGACGGAGCCGATGCGCGCGATCGTCGCCAATGCCGGTCTGGAGGCGGACCCCATCGTGTACGTCGCCCGCAGCCGCGGTCCCGGCTGGACCTTCGACGTCCTCCGGCGTGAGTGGCTCGACGCCTCACGCGGCGGCGTCGTGGACCCCCTGTCGGTGGCGCTGGCCGCGCTGGATTCAGCCGTCAGCGCCGCCGCGGCGGCGCTGACGGCCGACGTGCTGGTCGTCAGTCACCCGTGAGCGACTGGGAGCAACTGGCGGCACGGCCAGGTGGGACCGTCGCCGCATTGGCCACCGCGACAACCGCCGACGGCCAGACGCTCGTCTTCGCGGCGACCTCCGCCGGCGTCTACCGATCGTCCGACCGTGGCCAGACGTGGACCGCGACCAGCCCGAACGACGTCGTGCCGTTCAACGAAGCGATCCTGGCTTCGCCGGGCTTCGCCACGGACCGCACGCTGTTCGTCGGCGGTCGCAACGGGCTATACCGCTCGCTGGACGGCGCGAGCACCTGGAGCCGGGTGCTGACCGGCGGCCACGTGACGAGTCTGGCCGTGGCGCCCGAGGTGATCTTTGCCGGTACCGAAGTGGACGGCATCCTGCGCTCGGAAGACGGCGGCCGCACCTGGTCGAGCGCCAACCCGGGCCTGCTCGACCTGACCGTCCTGGCACTGGCGCTTTCGCCGGCGTTCGAGCGCGACGGCACCGGCCTGGCGGCGACCGCCTCCGGCGTGTACCGCACCCGTAACGCTGGCAAATCCTGGCGGGAGATCGACCTGGGCCTCGAGGTCGCGGTGCAGTGCCTGGCCCTGTCGCCGACGTTTGCCGAGGACCGTTTGGCGCTGGCAGGCACCGAAGCGGACGGACTGTTGCGCTCCGACGACGGCGGCGCGCGCTGGGAACCGGTCGCCGGCCTCGACGGGCACAGCATCACCGCGATCGCCTTTTCGAGTCGCTACCCCGGCCGCCCGACGCTCGCGGTCGCCACCGACGCCGGTATCGCCATCTCCGAGGATGCCGGCCGAGCGTGGCGCATGATCGCTGCCGACGTCGGAGCGGTGCTGACGCTGACGTTCGTTCCTGGCGCGTCGCACGGGGTCGATGTCGCGCATGACGAGGTGCTGCTGGCCGGCCTGCACCGTGACGGCGTCGCTCGACTGGCCGTTGACGGTCAGGGCTGGACGCTCGCGAACGACGGCCTCCAGGCACGGCTGCTCCTCGGCGTGGCGCTGTCGCCCACATTCGAGGCGGACCGCACGCTGTTCGCGGCTGGCCCGGACGACGGCGTGCTCGTCTCTCGGGACGCCGGTCGGTCCTGGTCGGCGTCCCTGGTCGGACCCGACGACCCCCAGGTCTTCGGCGTCGCAGCCTCGCCGAGCTATGCGCGCGATCGGACGGTGTTCGCGGCGACGGCGGCCGGCATCCTGCGCTCGCGGGATGGCGGCGCAGGCTGGCACACGGTGGCAACTCAGGCGGAGGCCGCGGCCGGCGCTCGGGCGGTGATCGCCGCCCCACCAGCCGCCGATGGCGCGCCAACGCTGTTGGCTGCAGTCGAAAACGGGCGGTTGGTTGCCTCCACCGATCTCGGCGACTCCTGGCGCTCGTTTGGCGACATCTTTGCCGGCGAACAGGTCATCTCGCTCGCCTTTTCGCCGGACTACGCCGACGACCACGTGCTCTGTGTCGGCACGACGGGGTCGCGTCCTGGGGAGCCGGGCGAGGTGACGCTGTGGAGATCCGCCGACAGTGGATTGAGCTGGCGGCGCTGGCTGGTCGAACGCGGCGGGGCCCTCCTGCCAGTTGCCATACCGGGCGGTCATGCGCTCAGCGAGCTTGTCTTTGTCGGGCTGGGCGGACAGGTCCTCAAGCCCGTGCGCCACACCCGCGAGACACGGCGGGGTGAGCAACGCCCCATGTGGCGCGGCGTGCAAGTCGGTAAACCAGCCACGGTGATCACGGCATTGGCGGCGACCTCAGATGCGAGCCGCCGAATGGTCGTGTTTGCCGCGACGAGCGCTGGCGTGTACGTCTCGCGCGACGGCGGCGACACCTTCACCGCCTGGGGTGGCGCCCGCGGCCCGGGCCCGATCGTCGCCCTGTCGGTGTCACCCAACTACGCCCGCGACAACCTCGTCTACGCGCTGGGCCTGGGCGGCGCGATCTGGCGGCGTCAGGACGCCTGACGCGAGTCCACCGACAGTCGCCGTGGTGGGCGTCCACCACGACGTTATGTGTCGAGCTCGACGCGCGCGCTCCCGAGCGTTGTGCGGCGCTGGCGTTCGTCCTCGCCCCACACCTCGAGCTCGACGATGCCGCCTGAGCTCGGCTCGGCGTTGGACTGCACCGAAACGACCTTGCCCTTCAGGTGGTACGGACGGCCGGGCTCGTCAATACCCCGATACGAGGCCTCGATGTGGCGCACGAATGCGTTGGGCCCGGCCCAGCCCTGGACGAGCTCGCCGAGCCAGCCAGCCTTGAGCAGCCCATGCAGGATCACACCGGGCAGGCCGCCAGCCTCGGCGAATGGTCGGTCATAGTGGATCTCGTAGAAGTCGCCAGAGGCTCCGGCATACTGCACGAGCTGACGTGTCGTGGGGTGTTTGGTCAGCATCGGCAATTCGTCGCCGACCTTGACCTCCGCAAAACGCAAGCCGGTGGACAGCGTCATCGTCGGATACCCGTGCCGCGGCCCTCGGCGACCAGCCGGCCATCCTGGTCGGTGTAACGAATCGAACGGACCATGATCAGCATGGCGCCGCTGCCGCCCTGCACGCCGCGCACCTCCTCCAGGCTGGCCTGGGCGGTGATGACGTCGCCCGGACGCACCGGCCGGTACCACTCGTAGCTGGTCCCGCCGTTCAGGTTGATGCGTCCAAACCCGAGGTCCGGCATATCCAGCGGAGCGGAGATCGTACACAGAAAGGTAGGTGGCGCTATCACGCCACCCCAACGCGTGTGTCGGGCGTACTCCGGGTCCGTGTACAGCGGATTCGAATCGCCCAGCGCCTCGACGAAGCGACGGATGGCTCCGGCTTCGATGACGCGGCTGTTGGCGGGCCCGCGCATGCCGATGTGCCGCTGGCCTTCGGCGACCGCTTCTTCGAGCGTTGCCATCGGCTCAGCGCCTCACCGAGATTGGCCGCCCTGTTGCCCGCTCGGGTAGCCCGCTCCACCGACCAGCGGGCGGAAGCTCCGTTCGATCATGTCAAACGCCTTGTCGAGCTCCCACGGACCGTCGGAGACGATCTGAGACAGCATCTGGGGCTTGTTGTACAGACCAATCTCGTAGCCGCGCGCGGAGATGACCTGGCCGGTGCACCAGTCCGACGCCTCGCTGGCCAGATAGGCGACCGCTGGCGCCACGTTTTCGGGCGCACGCTCGTCGCCCGCCTGGGCGGAGCGGCGTCGCTCCTCGGGTACCGACTCGGTCATGCGCGTGGCGGCGCCCGGTGAGATGGCGTTGGCGGTGACCCCGTAACGGCCCAGGGCATTGGCGCACGAATACGTGAAACCGACGATGCCCATTTTGGCTGCCGCGTAGTTCGGCTGGCCGGGCGCACCATGCAAGCCGGAGACGGACGTGAAGTTGATGAGTCTGAAGTGGCCCTCGGGATTGCGCTGCTCGCGCCAGTACGCGGAGGCGTGGTGTGCCGTGTTGAATGTCCCTTTCATGTGGACGCGCACCACCGCGTCCCATTCCTGTTCGGTCATGTTGAAGACCATTCGATCGCGCAGGATGCCCGCGACGTTGACCACGACGTCCAGCTTGCCAAAGGAGTCGATGGCCTGACGGATGAGGCCTTCGGCCGCCTGGAAGTCGGCGACGTCGCCGTTGTTCGCGACGGCCTTGCCGCCGGAGTCCGTGATGTCCTTCACGACCTGCTGTGCGGGCGACGAGTCTGGGTTGCTGCCATCCAGATTGACACCCAGATCGGCCACGACCACACTGGCGCCCTCGCGTGCCAGCAGGCGGGCCACGCCCGCTCCGATGCCTCGGCCAGAGCCGGTCACTATCGCTACACGTCCGTCGAGCTTGCCCATGCTAGTCTCCTTGTTGTTGCTGAATCCGTTGTGGCCGCCCCCGCCCACTCCAGCGGGCTGGGTGCGTTTGGACTGTCATCTGCATACGTCTGTGTCTGGCGACGCGCGCACGACGCTCGACGAGCTGGCCGAGCGCGTCGAGGCCGTCCATCTGGACGTGGTGTGCATCACCGATCATCACAGTATCGAGGCCGCCCAGGCGGCGCTCGTACGCAACCTGGGCGTGCGCATCATCGTCGGCGAGGAGATCCGCACCTCGTCGGGTGAGATCATCGGGCTGTACCTGAACGAGCGGATTCCTTACGTGCTGCGGCTGGACGACGTGGTCCACCGCATCCGGTCGCAGGGCGGACTGGTTTACGCCCCGCACCCGTTCGATCCGGAGCGAGACGGATTGCGCCGGCCAGTGCTCGAGAGGCTGGCGGCGGCGGGTGAGCTGGATGTGGTCGAGGTCTTCAACGCCAAAATTCCGGACCAGCGGCACAACCATATGGCGATCGAAGTGGTGGACCACTTCCGGCTGGCGCCTGGCGTTGGTTCCGACGCGCACGATCCCGAGGGCGTGGGGGCCGCGTACATCGAGGTGCCGGACTTCGATGGACCGCAAGACATGCTGGCCGCGCTGGCGCGTGGGCGGGTCATCGGCGAGCACCGCCCGCACGCGCCGCGCTACCGGAGTCCCGCCCCCCTGGTGGAATAGCCCCACAACCTCAGACACCGATCCGTTGCGCCAGCTGCTCGCGGTGGTAGGCGGTGTCGCCCAGAAACAGCTGGCTGGACTTGGCGCGTTTAAAGTACAGGTGCGCGTCGTGGTCCCAGGTGAAGCCAATGCCGCCGTGCACCTGGATATTCTCCGCCGCGGTAAAGAAATACGCGTCGGAGCAGGTAGCCTTGCTGAGGTTGGCCATCACCGGAACCTCCGCCGAGTCCTCGGCGGCGCACCAGGCTGCGTACTGGGCGGCCGAACGGGCGGACTCCACTTGCAGGAGCATGTCCGCGCAGCGGTGCTTGACCGCCTGGAAGCTGCCGATCGGCCGACCGAACTGGTAGCGGATCTTGGCGTAGTCGACGCTCATGTCCAGACAGCGCTGCGCGCCGCCAACCTCCTCCGCGGCGAGCGCGATGGCCGCCAGGTCGAGGGTTCGCGAGAGTCCCGGCCAGGCTTGACCCTCGGCGCCAATCAATCGCGCCGGCGTGCGCCCGAACTCGAGACGCGCCAGTTTGCGGGTCTGGTCCAGCGTGAGCAGCGGAGTCCGCGTCATGCCGCGGGCGTCGCCCTCCACCGCGAACAGCGAGACGCCGGTAGCGGAGCAGCCAGCGACGAGCACCAGGTTGGCGATCGTACCGTCGACGACGAACGACTTGTGTCCGTCCAGCACCCAGTCGGAGCCGGAACGCTCGGCGGAAAGACGAACACCATCCGCATCCCACCGGCCGCTGTCCTCCGGGAGCGCCAGGGTCGCGATCGTCTCGCCCGTGGCGATCGAGGGCAGGTACGTGGCACACGCGTCCTCGTCGTCGGACGACAGCAGCGCGTTGGCCGCCAGGGCCACGGTCGCGAAGTACGGTGCGCACAGGAGCGAGCGGCCCATCTCCTCCAGGACGATCGCCAGCTCGACGTAGCCCAGGCCAGCGCCGCCGTATCTCTCGGGAATGGAGAGCGACTGCAGCCCGAGTTGGCTGGCCATCTGCTCCCAGACCTGCGGGCTGTAGCCGTCGGTGCTGGCCATCAGTCGCCGCACTTCGGTTGACGGCGACCGGTCTTCACAGAAGCGGCGCATGGTCCTGCGCAGCTCCTCCTGCTCGTCGGTGAACGCCATGCTGGTTGGCATTTTCTCAGGCTTCCCTCGTCTTTGTTTCTACGAGCACGTCTATAGCTTCAACCTGTTCACCGCGACACCACAACGGATTGACCTCCAGTGCCGCCAGAGATGGACCGACCATCATCGCGGCGCGTGTCAACTGCAAGACAACGTCCGCGACGCGGTCGAAGTCGACAGCGCCTCCGCCTCGGGCGCCCCGCAGCAGGCTCGCCGCCCTCAGCTCGTCGAGCATGGCGCGTGCGTCGGCGTGTCCGATCGGCAGTACGCGAAGCGCCACGTCGCGCAGGACCTCGACCCAGATGCCGCCCATGCCGACCGCCAGAACGGGGCCGAAGGTGGGGTCGAGGGTCACGCCGGCGAACAGCTCGTGGCCGCCGGAGCGCATCGCCGCGACCAGCACACCGTCGAGCTGGACCTCGCCGGCGGCCTGCACGATGCGCGCGTAGGCGTCGCGGACGGAAGTTTTCGAGTCGAGATCGAGCGCGACGCCGCCGATGTCGGATTTGTGGGCCAGCCCGGCGCCACTGATTTTCAGAGCCACCGGGTAACCGAGATGTTCGGCGGCCAGGAACGCCTCGTCAACGGAGCGCACCAGTTGCGCGGGTACACACGGGACGTTCACTTCCTCCAGGAGGCGCCGTCCCATCGCCTCGGACCACACTCCGCTTCGCTCCTGATCTATCCATTCAGGACCAGCGGGGTGTTGGGCTATCTCGCCGAAGGGACGCGCGGGTTGGGCACGGTCGCGGTGTTCCTGCCAGCGCAGCGCGTGACCGATCGCCGTGAGCCCCAGGTCGAGCCCTGCCAGCAACGACAGCTTGCGCGGCAACAGCAGGCTGCGCGCATAGTCGCTCACGTCGGAGCACGTGGTATTGGCTGCCAGGACCGGCACGGGCGAGGATTGCACGATTCTGGCCTGGGCATCGATCCGCTGTTCGACGAGCTGC
>JAFAOS010000205.1 GCA_019247515.1 Chloroflexota bacterium
AGCAGGAACACGCCGCCGATGAAAATGAGGATGAGCGGCCAGACGACACCTCCTCGTCGACGGCGGCGAGGCGGGACGGCGGGCGGCGGCGGGTAGGGTGCCGTCAAGTAGTCAGCGGCCCCACCAGCCAGACTGGCGGCCGAGCAGAATGACGCCCAGGCCGATGAAGATCAGCGGCCACATCGTGCGCCACTGAATCCAGGTGAACACGCCCGCATTGGCCGCCAGCAAGAGCACGCCGAGGACGACCAGGACAACACCCGCCGAGCGGGCCGGGTAATGGCGACCATGGTGTCGCTCGACGTAACGTTCGGATTGCCACCACGGGTCCGGCTCGGCGACTGGCGTGCCCTGCGCCGACGAAGGCGTCGCGACCGGCGGCGGTCCGGAGGACGGGTGGCCCGTGCCGCGCACGTCGCCGCCAGCCACTCGCCGAGCTTCCTCGGCCAGGCGCTGCGTCTCGGTGTGAAACTCTTCAGACCAGTCGTGCCAGGCGTGCGTGCCGGCGCTTGGCCCGCGATCGTCACGTGGCAGGACGATCCACGCCAGAATGTAGACAGCTACCGCCAGGCCGCCGGTCACCACGGTCGCGGCCACCCATAGCAGCCGCACGAGCGAGGGATCCAGGTCGAAGAACTCGGCCATGCCGCCCGCGACGCCCGCCCACATGCGTTCGCGGCTGCTGCGCGTGAGCCGTCGCGGACCCGGCGGCGGGCCGTACGGCGGATACGACGACGGAGGCGGCGCCGAGGATGGCGAGGGTGCGGGAGTTGGGGGTGTGGGCGGGTAGTCTGCCATAGCTGGAAAAGGTCCTCCTCAGACCTCAGCGCGGTAGTGCGCGAAGGTCGCCACGTCTGCTGGGCTTGCAGTATCGTCTCGTGTTCGATGAGACGCTATTCGCTCTGCAGTTGTTGCACGCAACTTGTTGTTGCGCGCGTGCGTCCTATGTAGGCCCAGTGAGACATGGCCGAACCGAGCCCTGCTCTCGTCAAGCGAGCGCAGGCCGGTGATCCAGAGGCGTTGTCGGCACTGGTTCAGAGTCAACAAACGTACGTGTACAGCATCGCCATGAGCCTCATGCACAACCCCGCCGACGCGGCCGACATGACCCAGGAAGCGTTCATTCGCTTGTTGCGGTCCCTCGGCACCTATCGCGCCGAAACGAAGTTCACGACGTGGCTGTACCGACTGGTCACCAATATTTGCCTCGACGGTCTGCGCCGCCGCGGTCGTCCCGTGGAGTCGCTCGACGAACCCGCCAGCACGCATGCGGGCGAAGACGCGCAGGCGACCGGCGAGCGGCTGGCGGACAGCGACCGCTGGACCCAGCCCGAGCAGGAGATCGCCCTGCGCGAGTCGGCCACCGAGGTGCGCGCCGCCCTCAACGAGTTGCCGGCCGCGCAACGGCTTGCGCTCACTCTGCACTACTTCGAAGATATGCGTTACGAGGACATCGCCGAGACCATGCACCTGCCGCTGAATACCGTGAAGAGCCACATCCGGCGTGGCAAAGAGCGGCTCGCGCTGGCGCTCAGCAATCCGGCCGAGGAAGAGTCGTGGACTGCGTAGAAGTCGCCGACCTGCTGCTGGCGCCAGAGCCCGGACGCGATCCCCAGCTCGCCGCACACGTTCAGGACTGCCCCGCGTGCGCCCATATGGCAAGCGGGCTGGCGCGCGTGGACGCGATCCTGAGCTCGAGCGTGGTCGTGGTGCCGCCGGCCCACCTGCAGGTGGCTCTGAGCCAGCTGGCGCTCGAGGCCGCGCGACCCGCGCGGCTGGCGTGGTGGCAACCGGTGCGCGAGCTCGACGTGGGCGGCTGGCTCACCCGGCGACCACAGATGATCGCTGCCCAGGGACTGGCCGCCGTGATGCTCGCGCTGGCCAGCTGGCAGATCTTTGGGTGGCTCTCCACGTTCCAGCCGGTGGTTGGCGACGTCGCGTATGCCATGGAGCTGGTCGCCGCGTCGCCAGCCGTGGCCTACCTTGGCAATATCTCGATCGACTTTCAGAGCCTGACGCTGTGGTCGCTGGTGGGCATCGCCGGCTGGCTGATCTCGGAGAATGGCCTGATCGGGCGCCGCATCGCGGCGAGCGGCTTGCAGCTGCCCTGAGTCTTCGATTCGACCTCACCCACCAGACCAGGGACGCCCCAGCCCGGGCGGGCGTGCTGCACACGCCGCACGGATCGATCGAAACCCCGTTCTTCTGCGTCGTCGGCACCGCTGGGGCGGTCAAGGGCGTCACGCCGGACGAGCTGCGCGAGCTCGACGCCGGCGTGCTGCTGGCCAACACGTATCACCTGTTCCTGCGGCCCGGTGCGGACGTCGTGCATCAGCTTGGCGGGTTGCACCGCTTCATGGGCTGGGACGGGCCAATCGTCACCGACAGCGGCGGTTTCCAGGTCTTCTCGCTTGGCTCCGGGATCGAACACGGCGTCGGCAAGCAGATCGGCATGTTTCCGGGTGATGACACCCCGGATACCGGCCGCCGGCCGCGCGGCCAGGCCGCCCGGCTGGTGCGGATCGACGCGGATGGCGCAACCTTCACCTCGCACATCGACGGCTCGCGGCAGCGGCTGACGCCTGAAAGCTCGATCGCGACGCAAGAAGCGCTCGGTGCGGACATCATCCTGGCCTTCGACGAACCGACGTCGCCGCTGCACGACGCGGAGTACACGCGCGAAGCCATGGACCGCACGCACCGCTGGGCCTTGCGTTGCCTTTCCGCGCGCACGCGCGAGGGTCAGTCGCTCTATGGCATCGTCCAGGGCGGCGCCTTCGACGAGCTCCGCTCGGCGAGCGCACGCTTCATCGGGAGTCTGCCGTTCGACGGCGCGGCAATCGGCGGCTCGCTGGGCAGGTCCAAGGCGGACATGCACGCGGTGCTGGACTGGTCCTTTGCGCAATTGCCGGAGGCCTGGCCGCGCCACTTGCTTGGCATTGGCGAGCCCGAGGACCTCTTCTCGTGTGTCGCGCGCGGAGTGGATCAGTTCGATTGCGTGGCGCCGACGCGCCTTGGGCGGCACGGGCAGCTCTACACGCCGTCTGGCAAGCTGCTGGTGACACGCCCCGAGTTCGCCGAAGACGCCGCGCCGATTGACGCCGAGTGCGGCTGCTACACGTGCCGCACCGGCTTTTCGCGCGGCTATTTGCGGCACCTGTTCGCCGCCAACGAGCTGCTCGGCTACACGCTTGCGAGCGTGCACAACCTGCATTTCATCCTGGACCTGATGCGCAAAATCCGCGCGGCGGTTCGGGGAGACTACCTCGGGGAGTTACAAACCGAGTTTCTATCGAGGTATGTCGGTGGAGCCGCCCGGTGATGACGAACGTTTTCCTGCAGTCGGCGGCGGATGACATCGGCAGTGTCGATGGGTAGGGGGGACCCCTACGACCCCCAGGTGAGGGTCGCTCTACCCAACGGGCTCCATGGGTTCACGCCCGAAGGGCATGATGGGTCCGACACCCGCCAAGCGCGATGAAACTGTTCCCTCCCCCGTGGCTCGTCACTACAGGTGTCGACGAACGCAGTCGGCGGCGGACGACATCCGCAGTGTCGATGGGTAGGGGAGACCCCTACAACCCCCAGGTGAGGTTGGGGTCGCTCTACCCAACGGCCTTCATGGGTTCACACCCGAAGGGCTTCATGGGTCCGACACTCGCCAACGGGGATGAAACTCTTGCCGCCCTGTGGGGTCCCCTCTGGGGAATCACGTTGTATTGCCCTTGGTGGGTCGGCCCACTCAGGGGAATACGGGTCTGTCCCTGTGGGGTCCCCTCTGGGGAATCACGTTCTACCCCGCTGAGGCGAAGTTGCGGCCTGGCTCGACTATTCGCGCTGGGGTCCAGCGGGTCCCCCAAGGGCACGACCCGCCCGTCCCCCATGGGTCCCCTCTGGGGAATACGGGTCTCTCCCTATGGGTCCCCTCTGGGGAATCACGTTCTACCCCGCTGAGGCGAAGTTGCGACCTGGCTCGACCATCGCGCTGGGGTCCAGGATGCGAACCAGGTCGCCCTCGGACAGGTCCGTGCGCTCGCGAGCCAGGTCTCGAATCGTGCGACCGCTGGCGTACGCCTCTTTGGCCAGCGCCGCCGCGGCGTCGTAGCCAATCTCGGGCGCCAGCGCGGTCACCAGCATCAAGCCTGACTCGACCGTGTCCGGACCGCGCGAGGTCGCCTGCAGCCCCGCGACCAGGTTATCGGCGAAGTTGCGCGTGGCCGAACCCAGGAAGCGAATCGACTGCAGCAAGCTGCGTGCGGCAATCGGCAGCATCACGTTGAGCTCGAAATTGCCGCTCTGCCCCGCCAGCGTGATAGTCACGTCGTTGCCGAGCACCATGACGCAGACCTGGGTCAACGACTCGGCGATCACCGGGTTGACCTTGCCGGGCATGATCGAGCTGCCGGGCTGTACGGCCGGTACGTCCAGTTCGCCAATACCCGCCCGCGGCCCGCTGCCCATCCAGCGCAGGTCGTTGGAGATCTTCAGGAGCGAGACGGCCACCGTGCGCACCGCGCCGCTGGCGGCCACGACATTGTCGATCGTGCTCTGCGCCTGGAAGTGGTTACTCGTCTCGCGCAGGCCCAGCCCGGTGCGCGCGTTGATATGCTCGATCGTCGTGCGCGGGAAGTCCGCGTGCATGTTGATGCCGGTACCCACCGCGTTGCCGCCGAGCGCGACCTCCTGCAGCTCCGCGCTGGCGTGCTCGAGGCGCACCAGCGCACGATCCATCTGACCGACGTAGCCGAGAAACTCCTGGCCGAGGCGAATAGGCGTCGCGTCCTGCAGGTGCGTGCGTCCGGTCTTGATGATCGGCCAGAACTCTCGGCTCTTGTCGGCAAGCCTCTGGCGCAGACGCCCGACGGCGGGGATCAGCTCCTCGCGCAGCTCGGCCAGCGCGGCGAGGTGGATGGCCGTCGGGATGACGTCGTTGGAGGACTGGCCGCGATTGACCTCGTCGTTCGGATGTACCAGCGCGGCGCCCTCGGCGAGCGAGCCACCGAGCAGCTCTGTCGCGCGATGGGCGATGACCTCGTTGGCATTGGTGTTGGTCGAGGTGCCGGAGCCAGTCTGGAAGATGTCGAGCACGAACTGGTCGTCGAAGGCGCCGGACTCGTCGGCGATCTCATCAGCCGCTTCGGCGATCGCCTCAGCTTTGTTCGGCTCGAGCAGACCCAGGTCGCCATTGGCGCGCGCGGCGGCGCCCTTGATCGTGCCCAGCGCCCAGATGAAGCGCCGATCGAAGCGTTCGCCACTCACGGGAAAGTTCTGTACGGCGCGCTGCGTCGAGGCTCCGTAATAGGCGCCCTCGGGTACTTCCAGGGTGCCCATCGAATCGCGTTCGACACGCCGCGGCGGCACCGAGCGCTCGGGTCGGCGTGTGTTGGTGGTCACGGTTTCAGTGTAGACAACGCCGTCCTTCAAGCCACCGTAACCAACGATCGGTGATCTGGTGGCCGATTGGCCGCGTACTAACGGCAGTCCACATGAGCGGACTGGAGAGCTTCCTGGACACGTACGGGCTGGTGGCGGCGTGCGCGCTCATGCTCGTCAAGGCCATCGGCGTGCCGATCCCGATTCCGGGCGACGTCATCTTGCTGGGCGTGGCCGTCCGCGCCGCGGATGGCAAGGTCCTGCTGTGGGTCGCGTTCGTCACCTTGCTGGTGGCCATCACGCTTGGCGGCTGGCTGCAGTTCACTCTCGCGCGTGGGCCAGCCCGTCAACTGGCCCTGCGTTACGGACGACGCCTCGGCCTGACTGCCGAACGTCTCGAGGCGGTGGCAAAACGGATGCGTCGAGGTGGTCCGCTCGCCATTGGCCTGGGCGTGCTGACACCTGGCGTTCGAACAGCGGTGATTCCCGCGTGTGGTCTCACGGATGTGCCGCTGGCGATCTTCCTGCCAGGGTTACTGCTCGGGAGCGCCATCGATCTGGGGCTACATTTCGCCATCGGCGTCGTCGGATCGAGCCTGCTCACCGCGTCGCCGCTCGCCATCGGCGCGCTCATTGCGCTCGTGGGTCTGGGTGTCACCTTCTACATCGCCCGTCGACGGCGTGTCACCGCCGCCGCCGCGGTGACCGCGTGGACGCAGGCGACCTGCCCTGTGTGCCTGGCGCTGGAGGCCCTAGGCCCCGGTGCGGTCGACCCTGCGGTACGCTTGGAAGGTGCCGCCTGAGGCGACGCCGGGCGAAGACACCCGCTTCTGGATCGGTCGGGTGAGCAGCGGGCACGCCGCTGAGCACCAGCAGTTCATCGAGTGGCTGAACGGGCCTGAGGCCGCCGACATCTTTCGCCGTCGACGCTTGACCGAGTATCAGTTGACTGAAAGCGACGGCAACCTGACAGTGGTGTTCAAGGCGCCGCACACCGGCGATCCGCGGATCATGATCGACTTCCTGCGGTATCCGGGCGTGTGGCCCGAATACTGGGAGTTTGTGCGCGGCGGGCGCGGCGATGAAGAGGCGCTCACGCCAGCGGGCACGGTCAAGGTCCACTGGCGGCGCGACGCATGATGCTGACGCACGCGCAGCGCGACCGCCTCGTGGACCTGCGCCGCGATTTTCATCGGCACCCGGAGCTGGCTCACGAGGAGGAACGAACGGCGCGGGTGATCGCCGAGCGCCTCAGGTCCATCGCGTTGGACGAGGTCTGCACGCGCGTGGGTCGCACGGGAGTCGTCGGGGTCCTGAACGGAGCTCGGGCAGGCCGACGCGTGATGCTGCGCGCGGACATCGACGCGCTGCCGCTGACCGAAAGCGACCATGGACAGCCGTACCGCTCCTCGCGCGAGGGCGTCCACCACGCGTGCGGCCACGATGGTCACACGGCCATCCTGTTAACCGTCGCCGAGGTGCTGGCAGCGCGCCGCGATGACCTGCGGGGCAGCGTCCAGTTTGTCTTTCAACCCGCCGAAGAGCGCGTGGATGGCGCGGCCGGCATGCTGCGGGACGGGGTCCTCGAGCCAACGCCAGATGCCTGCTTCGGCCTCCATCTGTGGAACGAGGTGGAAGTGGGCCGCATCGACGTCCGGCCGGGGCCCATCTACGCCTCGGCAGACGCATTTGTCATCGAGCTGGCCGGCAGCGGCGGTCACGCGGCAATGCCCCACCAGGTCGCGGACCCGGTCGTGGCCGCCGCCGAATTGATCGTCGCCTTGCAGACGCTGGTGTCGCGCGAGTCGCCACCCATGGAACCCGCCGTACTGACGATCGGCAGCATTCATGGCGGAACGGCGCCCAACATCATCCCGTCGTGCGTCGAAATTCAGGGAACGCTTCGGACCTTCTCTCCAGGGCTGCGCGCCCGACTGCTGACGCGCATCGAAGCCGTAATGACCGACGTCGCTCGCACGTTTCGCGTCGAGCCCAAGCTGCTCATGACCGACGCCTGCCCGGCGTGCATCAACGACGCGCCGATGGCCGAGCTGGTACAGCGCGTCGGCACGCGTGTCCTGGGAGCCAGCAACGTCGGCCAGCAGCAGCAGACCATGGGTGCCGACGACATGTCGGAGTTCCTGAATGCCGTGCCCGGCTGCTACTTTTTCGTGGGTGCCGCCAACGCCGAGCGCGGCCTCCAGAGCCCGCATCACAGTCCCACCTTCGACTTCGACGAGCGCGCACTGGATATTGGAGTGCAGATGCTGACGAGTGTCGCGTTGGAATATCTCGAGGCTGGCTGATCGGTGTCAGAGTCTCAACGCGTGCTGCCTTTGTTCCCATTGGAACAGGTAGTGCTGTTCCCGGGCATGGCCCTGCCGCTGCGCATCTTCGAAGAGCGCTACAAGGTGATGATCGGCGCGTGCCAGGTCACCGACCAGTTGTTCGGCGTTGTCCTGATCCACAGTGGCCGTGAAGTCGGCGACCCCGCCGAGCCGGAGCAGGTGGGCTGCACGGCGCGAATGGTGCGCGTCGACCGCATTCCGGACGGGCGCATGCACATCATGAGCGTGGGAGAGCAGCGTTTTCGGCTGATCGGTCAGGCGCGCGTCATGCCCGAGGGCTACCTGGTGGGCGACGTCGAGATGCTGACGGACCCGGCCTCGTCTCCGGTCGAATCGGAGCTCGTCAACGGCATTACCCGCGAATTCACACGCTACCAGCAGGCGATCCTCGGGCTAACCGGGCGCGATCCGGTCGACACCCCCGAACTGCCAAAGGACCCGGTGCGGCTGTCATACCGCGTCGCGTCGACGCTGTACGTCGATCCGCACGAGCGGCAGCGGCTGCTCGAGATCGACGACGTCACGCAGCGCCTGCAGCACGAGCTGGCACTGCTGAAGCGCGAAATGCCCCGCACGATCGGCCCCTTCTCGCTGAACTGAGGGTGCTGGTCCTGCGGCCCGGCGCGCTCGGCGACGCGCTGCTGGCGGTGCCGGCGTTGCGCGCACTCCGTCCGACGTATGGGCATCTCACGCTGGCCGGCCATGCCACCACCGCCCACTTCCTGGCATCGGTGGGTGAGATCGATCGCGGACTGGCGTTTGATGACCCGACCCTCGTATGGCTCTTCACTGGCCCACCGCGGCAAGAGAGCGTCGTGGCGTGGATGGCCGAACGGCCGCGCGGCTTACCCGCCGGCAGTGTGCTGGCGGCATCGCGACCCCCAGGCATGGACCGACACTGCGGCCGCTATCTCCTGGAGACGCTGGCGCCGCTCGGCATCGACCTCTCGGTGGACGACCACTCGCTGGACCTTGCACCAGCGGATTCCGACGAGATCCTCGTCCATCCAGGCAGTGGCTCACGGGCCAAAAACTGGCCCGCCGAGCGGTTCGCATCGGTCATACGTTCACTGAAATCTCCCGTCCGTCTGATCGTGGGTGAGGCCGATAACGAAGCTGCGACGCGGCTGGAGAAGTGCCTTGGCCATCGGCTCGAGCGACTGGAGAGCCCCCCGCTGAATACGCTTGCCGAGCGGTTGGCGGGCTGTCGCGCGTACCTGGGCAACGATTCGGGCGTCAGCCATCTGGCGGGATTGAGCGGAGCGCCGACCACGGTCATGTTCGGGCCGACCGACGCGAACGTATGGCGACCGATTGGCCCCGAGGTCCACGTCCTCGAGTTCGAGACGCCGCCGAGGGAGGTCGCCGCGCGCCTCGAAGGTCGCTAACAGGTGGATGAAAAACCTCTGGGAGGGCTCCACCGCAGGTGGATTCACTGAACCTGCATTCCTCAGCGGGCTAGCTCACGTTTGTAGCCGCCACCTTTCGACGTGTCGGAAATTCTTCTCTGGAGAGAAGCAGACTTTTTTTCTGGGAGCGCTAGTGAGGCTTGGGCGTCGGCTGGGGCTTCGGCGGCGCGGGCGCCGTCGTGGGCTTGGGCGCGGGCGGCGGCGCGGTCGTCGCCTGAGGCTTGGCGGCGGGCGCCGGCGCCTGCGGAACGGGCGTCGGGGCCGGCGCCTCTGGCTTCGGCTGGGCCTGTTGCGCGGGCGCGCCCGGCGCCGCGGGTGCGGCGGGTGCCGGCGCGGGCGTCTGGTCAGCAGGCGGTTGGTCGGCGGGCGGTTGCTGGGTGGAGGTCGCCCGCGCCGGCGCCGGCGTTAGCGCGGCCGCCGGTCGCGCCGGCAGCGGGCCGGCCTGCACGTTGCCACGCGGGGCGCTCTCGGCGAAAAACAGGTCGTTCCAGCACAGGGGCGCCCCAGGCCGCATGCGCGTGTCGCCGCACACCTGGCGTTCCACCAGACCATCCGGTCTTGGGAAGTCCTGCGGCTGCAGGTGCCAGTAATCGAACGACATCTTCATGGACGCCGGCCACACCTTGGCGGCCGTCAGCGTACTCAGCGTCTGGTGCATCGGGTGCCCGTCCGCGTTGCCCACCCAGACCACGATGGCCAGGTCGGGCGTGTACCCATCGGTCCACGTGTCGCGGTAGTTGTCAGTGGTGCCCGTCTTGGACGCCGCCGGCCAGAGCGGTCCTTTCGGGTCGTCGTTCTGGTGCAGCATGAGCGGCGTGTTCGGACCGTAGGTGAACAGCTTGGCGTTGGGGTCTGACAGCACGTTGGTGATCATGTACGCGGCGCGCGGATCGATCACCTGTTCGCCCTGCGGCACCTTGTAATCCTCGAGGACGTTGCCATCCGAGTCGACGATGCGGGTGATGGCCACGAGCGGGATCTTGAGCCCGTTGTTGGCAAAGGTTGCGTAGACCTGGGCCATGTCGAGCGGACGCACCTCGGCGCCACCCAGCGTCAGGCTCAAACCAAAGGTTTTGTCGGAATCCGGTCCCCACGTGGTGATGCCCATGCTGGTCGCCAGGTCGCGCATGTTGTCGACGCCGACGAAGTCGAGCGTCTTGACCGCTGGAATGTCGAGCGAGTTGCCCAGCGCGCTGCGAACCGTGGTCGGCCCGTGGAAAATGTTGTCGAAATTCACGGGACACCACTGGTGCGTCGGTGTGTCTTGCCAGCACGTCGGCGCGTCGTCGATGGCGGTCGACGGCGACCAGCCTTTCAGAAACGAGTCGCCATACACGATCGGCTTGACGGACGAGCCGGGCTGCCGTTCGCTGGTCAACAGATCGACCTGGCCGTCGATGGATTCGTCGTTGTAGTCCAGACTGCCGTTGAACGCGAGGATCTCGCCTGTCTTGGGATTGACCGCGATTTGAGCCGCGTTGGTCGCCCCCTGGGTTGCAATGGTTGGTTTGGCATCTTGCAGCACTTGCTGCATCTTGTCGTTGTAGTCGTTGTCGAGCGTCGTGTAGATCTTCAGGCCGCCTTGATACAGCGTCTTGGCGCCGTACTTCTGTTCCACCAGGTCGCGGATGTACATCACCCAGTGCGGCGCTTTCAGCTCGACTTCGTGCTGTTTGATCTGCAATGGCTCGGCATACGCGTCACGCGCCTGTTGCTCGGTGATGAAGCCGTGGCGAGTCATCTGCTCGAGCACGTATGCCTGACGCTCCTTGGTCACGACCGGGATCCCGTCGGCGGTGCGCGGCACGTCGGTGCGCGTGGGATCGTATTCCGAGGGTGACTGCACGAGGCCGGCGATCAGCGAGGCCTCAGCGATGTCCAGGTCGCGAGCGTGTTTGTCGAAATAGTCCTGCGCCGCGGCTTCGACGCCGTAACTCTGGTTGCCGTAGTAGACCTCGTTGAGATATAGCTCGAGGATCTGGTCCTTCGAGAGCTTCTCGTCGAGCTGATAGGCAAGAATGATCTCGCGCAGCTTGCGCGTGATCGTTACCTGTTTGCGCTCTTCGGGCGACAGGATGACGTTGCGCACCAGTTGCTGAGTGATGGTCGAGGCGCCGGTCGTGCTGGTGCCGCTGCCCGTGAGGAAAGCCGACCGAATGGTCGCGCGCAGGTCCACACCGCGATGCTGGTAGAAGAAGGCGTCCTCGGCGGCCAGTGTGGCGTCGATCAGGTTCTGGGAGATTTCGTCGAGCGGAACGACCGTGCGCTTGCCGCCCTCGGGATCGTAGAACTCCCAGAGCAGGGTTCCGTTGCGGTCGAAGATCTGGGCGGTCTTGAAGCTGGCATGATTGCTGATTTCGCTCAGCGACGGTAGATCGCGGGTAAGCATCGCGTAGCCGGTGGCCGCGGCCTGCAGCAGGACGAAGATGCCCAGCAGCCCCACGCCCATGATGCCGATGAGCAGTATCGAACCGACCATGAGCGGTTTGCTGACGCGGCTGCCGGTCTCGACGCGCTCGCGATATTCGCGAGCCACCTGGAGGCGGTACAGGCGCTGGAGGCGCTCCTGGGCGCGCAGCTGGGCGCGCCGTCGGATCTCGAGACCGTGATGGCCATTCCCATTGCCATTGCCGTTCCCGTTGTTGCCCTTGCCGTGTCCGAATCGCTCCATGAGTCAGTCAGTCCGCGGCCTGCGCCAGTGGCAGAGATGATGCCACACACATTTCAGGTGCGCGGCGTAACGCGCAGGGTACGTTCGTTGGTGTAGCGCACCAGGCCGGGCGGACCGCCCGGCACTTTCTTGACGTAACGCTTGCGGGTCACGTCGACCTCGACCGAGCTCGCCTGACGCGCCGCCGAATGGGCAGCGGCCAGTTCGGCCGCGCGCTCGAGGACCTCCGCGGGTGGCTCGCCGCCACCGCGCAGGATCACGTGTGCGCCCGGGCTACCCCGCGCGTGAAGCCACAGGTCCTCCCCGCGCGCGACGTCAAATGTGACCGTTGCGTTACCAGCCGCGCTCGTCCCCACCAGCGCCTCCCACCCGCCTGCCAACGAGACCCGGCGATACGGCGCGGATTTCGACGTCCTTTTCGATTCCTTCTGCGCGCCGGCGCCGGTCGCCGCGGCAACCTCGCGCCGTAACGCGCGGATGGCCTCCATCTGGTCGGCGACCTCGACGAGCGTGCGCAAGTCGGCCAGGTGCTCGGCAGTTTGACGCGCCTCGTCGAGCAATTGCGGGACGCGCGCCTCGGTCTCGCGCGCCTTTCGATAGCGCGCGAAGTACGCCTGGGCATTCTCCACCGGGCTGAGCCGCGAATCGAGTGCGATGCGCTCGCCGTCGATGACCACCTCGGATGCAGCCGAGGGTATTTCGGTCAGGTGCGCGAGGATGGCGTCGCCCGCGCGGCGCAGCGGCTCGCGGTCCGTTTGACCCGTGTTGAGCTGGTGCTCGAGGGCGGCGATGCGGCGGATAGCGGCGTGCGCGGCGCGGTCGATTGGCGCGAGCAACGCCTTGCGTTCGGCGGCAAGCGGGTCACCTCGGCGGGCCAACCCGCTGCTTTCCACGCGCGCGTAGAAGTCGTGGATGGCCTGGCTGATGCTGGTGTACGTCGTCAGCATGTCACCCGCCGCGGCAAGGTGTGACAGCCCATACGGCGCGTAGTCGAGCGGATGGTCCTCCGAGTCGAAGGCGACGCTGGGTGACCACGCGTGCGTGTCGATCATCTCGAGAAGGGAACGCGTGGTATCGACCACGCCGGACCAGTCGACACCCTCGACGACGGAGCTGGCACTGCCGGTCGCGCGGAAGGCGATCTCGCGAGCGGCCAGCGGCGACAGACCCGCGACGCGTTGGGCCAGCCACCTGTCCAGTGACCCGCTGGCGCCCGTCGAGAGCGTGTCGGCCGCGAGGTCCTCGGGCAGCAGCCGATCCTGGGGAGGCGGAGGCGAGTAGGGGAGGTGCGGCAGGACCGGTCGACGCGCGTTGCGGCTCGGTGGCGTGCGGCGCGCGGCGTCGAGAATGACGCCATCGCCGTCCACCAGCACCAGATTGCTGCGCCTTCCCATCGCTTCTACAATGAGCACCAGCCTGTACGGCCGCTCGGAGGAGTCCCGTTGCTCGCAGTCGAGCTCGAACACACGCTCCAGACGCGGCTGGTGGACCGATCGGATGCGCGCGTCGCGCAGGTGCTTGCGCGCGAGGAGCCCGAACGGGCTGTCGTGCTCGACGCCGCGCGCGGGCAACTGGGGAATGCGCTGGATACGGCCGCGCTCGAGATGTGCCGACAACAGGACGTTGGTGCGGCCCACTTTGGGTGCAAACAGCTCGACGGCCAGGCTGAGCTCGTCCGCGAACACTACCTTCTGGATGCGCGCGCCAGTCATCAGTGGCGCAAGCTCATCGCGGACCGCGGCCAGGGTCAGCGCGTCAAAGCTCATACGGCAAAGTGACAGCCGACGTCCTGCTGGCCGACACCCCCGCGAGCGGGCTGGTGTTCGTCCTGTCGGGACCGTCCGGGGTGGGCAAGTCGACGCTGATCGAACGTCTCAAGCTCGACGGCTTCCCGATCACCCACTGCGTGACGGCCACCACGCGGCCGCGGCGCAAGGGCGAAGAGGACGGCGTTCACTACTACTTCCTGGCTGACAGCGAATACGACGCGCTGCTCGCCGCGGACCAGTTTCTGGAGCACGCGGTGGTGCACAACCTGTACAGGTACGGTATTCCGCTCCACAGCATTCGCGAGGGGCTGCGCCGCGGGAAAGACGTGATCCTGGCGCCAGACGTGCAGGGCGCCAGCACGGTGCGCTGGAAGCTGCCCAACGCGATCACCGTCTTCTTGCGACCGGCGTCGCTGGACGAGCTCGTGCCGCGTCTGGTGGCGCGCGGCACCGAGAGCGACCATGAGCGCCGCATCCGGCTGGAGACCGCCGAGCGCGAGATGCAGCGGATGAGTGAATACGACTACGTGATCGTCAATCAACGGGATCGATTGGATCAGGCGGTCAGCGACCTGAAGGCCATCATCGTCGCCGAACGCTCGCGCGTCTGCCCGCGGATCGTCACGCTCTGAGCGGCGTGTCGCCGCGTCGGGTGCTGGTCCTGGGGGGCGCGCGGTCGGGCAAGAGCGCGTTCGCCGAGCAGCTCGCCGACGCGTGTGGCTCGCCCGTGCTCTACGTGGCGACAGCCACGGCTTCTGACGCCGAGATGGCCGAGCGCATCGCCGATCATCGTGCGCGGCGGCCGGCGACCTGGCGCACGCTCGAGCGCCAGCTTGACCTGGTCCCGGGCATCGCCGCCGAACCCGCCGTGAAAACCGTGCTGGTCGAGGACCTGACGCTGCTGTTGTCCAACCACATGAACAAAGACACCTCGGGCGCCGAGGGCAACACTCGTCGAGAAGTCGATGCGCTCCTCGGCCTGGAGGCGAACGTCATCCTCGTCAGCAACGAAGTGGGGATGGGTCTCGTCCCCATGGACTCCCTCGGGCGCGCCTTCCGCGACGCGCTCGGACGCGTCAATCAGGCCGCCGCCGCTCGCTGCACCGAGGTGTATTTCGTCGTTGCCGGACTTCCGCTCAAGATGAAGTAACCGCTACAATCCCCTCGGATCTGTACTGGTTGATGCTTGATCAGGGTCGGACTGTCGGCTTTTTGATACGCGCGGGGAGCTAACGGGTGAGCGCTGTCTTGGTGCTGAACCAGAACTATGAGCCGCTGAATGTGTGCAATGCGCGACGAGCTCTGGTCCTGGTCGACGGCGGCAAGGCAGAGGTGCTCGAGCACGCCGAGATCCCCATTCGCACGCCGAACCGCCTGTTCCCGCGGCCATCCGTCATCCGGCTCGTGTACATGATCAAGCGGCCGCGGCCGCGCGTGCGGCTCACGCGGCGCGAGATCTTCGTCCGCGACCATCATGCCTGCCAGTACTGCGGCATTCGCACGCGCGACCTGACGCTGGACCACGTCGTGCCGCGGCATCGGGGTGGTCGGCATAGCTGGGACAACCTGGTCAGCGCCTGCCGCTCGTGCAATCACCGCAAGGGGGGTCGCACGCCCGAGGAGGCGCGCATGTCCCTGCGCCGCCAGCCAACGGAGCCGCACGCGACCAGCTACTACCTGTTTCATCAATACCTGGAGAGCGAGCACTTCTCGGGTTGGACAAAGTTCATGCCCGAGTGGGAACAGCGCAGAGCGGGCTAAGGCTCGGAGAAAAACAAGCGCCGCAGCGTGGGCTCGTGGATGCCCCGCGTGAGGGCCACCACCTCGTCACCAGGCTGTAACACGGTCCCACCGTTGGGGAAGAACGCGGCGCCGTCGCGGATCACCACCGCGATGGTGCTCTCGGGAGGTAGGTCCACGTCGCGCAGCGACGACGACGTGACCGGGCTGCGCGGGTCGACCACGGCTTCGACCACCTCGACGTCGGTGTTGCGCAGCTTCAGCAGCGGCACCAGGCTAGTCTGCGGAATCTCCTGCTCGAGCACCGACAGCATCACCTGCGTGGCGTTGACGGTTGCGTCAATGCCGAGCATGCGAAACAAGCCCTCGTTGCGCGGGTCATTGATGCGCGCCACGGTGCGTCGCGCGCCGAACCTGCGCTTGGCGAGCTGCAGGAGCACCAGGTTGCGCGGGTCTTCACCGGTTACCGCGATCACGACATCCGCCCGTTCGGCGCCAGCTTCGGCCAGGGTGCTGGCCTCGTCGGCGTTGCCGCGCAGCACCACGTTGCCCAGCTCGTTGGCGATGAACTCGGCGCGTTCGCCGCTGTTCTCGATGATCAGCACCTCGTGGCCCTGATCGATCAGCTCGCGCGCGAGATAGAAGCCGACCTTCCCACCGCCGGCGACGATTGCATACATGCGCGGCTAAATGGCCACCGTGGACGCCGGCTGGCCCGTCAACTCCTCGTAAAAGGCGTTGGCCCCAATGATGGTGGGGCTGATGGCCTGCAAGCCGAGCGCCGCGAACGTGTCCGATCGCAAGGGGTCGTAGATGCGCGTGACCACGCGTTTGACGCCGAAGACGTGCTTGGCAATCTGGCTGGCCATGATGTTGCGATTGTCGCCCTGGGTCGCCGCCAGGAAGGCGTCCGCGCGGTCGATGCCGGCGCGTTTGAGCACTTCCTGGTCGGTCGCGTCGCCCAGCACGGTGGTGCCTTTGAAGTCGGACCCGAGACGCGTGAACGCCGACGACTGGATGTCCATGATCGTCACTTCGTGGCCGGCGGTGGTCAGCATCAGCGCCACGCGCGCGCCCACGCGCCCACAACCCATGATGATGATGTACATGAAAGCTCTTAGCGGCCGTGCTGGCTCGCGGATTGCGCTGGCTGTGTCGCCGCCGCGAGGTTGGGCGCGGCGCGCGCCACCCAGACGCGGCAGGGTGCATTCTTCAACACATATGGCGCCGTGTGGCCGAGGTCGAATTCGCCGAACTTGCGCTTGTACGCGATGCCCATGACGATCAGGTCGATGTCACGCTCGAGCGCCTCGTCGACGATCGCCGTGCCCACGTCACGCGCCTGAAGGATCTCGGTTTCGAGATCGATGCCGAACTCTTCGCCGACGTGCTCGGCGCGCGCCAGAACAGTGTCGCCCTTGGCGGCCTCCGGCGGCAGATCGACGTCGAGCGGCAGCGTGCGCTTCACCTCGATGACGTAGATCGCGTAGACGGATGCCTTGCCGCGTCGTCCGATCTCACATGCCAGAGCCACGGCATCCTCGTCGGTGGGATTGCCGTTCACCGGCACAAGAATTCGGCTGGCGCGGATCACGGCGACCCATTTTCTAGCATTGCGGCCCCGATGGGTCAAACATCATATTCCTAACCGGCGCGCGGCGCGCAGCAAGCCCAGTGCGCTCATGCCATGCGCGATGCGGCCGTCCATCGCGGCGGCGACCGCGACGGCCAGCGACACGCGCCGAGCGACCATGTCGTGTTCGCCGCCATCGCGCTGATAGCGACCTGGCTGGATCGGTTCGAGCCCATGCGCCAGAAACGTATGCCAGTGAGCGTTGACGGAGGCGCTCGAATACCCGGTGCCCAGCGGCTCCCAGTCTGAGGCACGCACACCGACTTCTTCGCCCAATTCGCGCTGGGCGGCGTCGAGCGGCGTCTCGCCGGCCTCGCACGTGCCGCCCGGGATTTCCCACGAGTTTCGGCCCCACGGGTACCGCCACTGGCGCACGAGGTACACGTTGCCGTCCGCGTCGACCGGGACCACGGACACCACCGGCTTGCGCACTTCCAGGTAGACATAGCTGCCGGGCTGGCCATCGGGTTGCGTGACGGCGTCCTCGCGCAAGACAAAGTGGCCGTCGTCGAAGACCACGCGCGTCGATTGGGTGTGCCAGGGGTTGGGTCCGTCGAGCTCGAGCAGGTCAATCATGTGTCAGCAAGATCAAAACGAGAGCGCAACCGCCGTCATCACGAAAGGCCGCCAGCGAGCCTGCCGCCATGCGATAATGAGGCCCGGTCCGGCCCCGTACAGTGATGCTCGTTCGCAGGCTGCGCCCCATCGACCTGGTGGCGCTTGCATCGTTCCAGCGTCGTGCCGGCGCAACGGAGATTACCGCGCACTCGTGGCCGCGTGTCGAGCCCGAGAGCGGGCGCCTGCCGTACGTCAATCTGGTGTCGGCCACGCTGGGGCATCGGCCGGGGGGCCAGCGCACCTGGGTGGCCGAGTCGGCTGGGCATGTCGTCGGATTGGCTTCGGCACGACCCCGTGCCGGCGGCCTGGTCTGGGACGTGGTCCACCTGCATGCCGATGCGGACGCGGACTCCGCCGGCGCGGATTTGCTCGAACAGGTGGCCATATGCGCCGGTTCGCACGCCGCCCGACGCGTCTTTCTGGAGACGCCGTCGGGTGCTCGCGGCCAGGATGTCGCGCGGCGGGCCGCGTTCGACCGCTTCACCTCGAGCGAGCTGTTCGTGCTCGCGCCCGGCTTCAAGATCGAGCGCACTGACCTCTTCGAGGCGCGGCCGCGTTTGCGGGCAGATGAGCAGACGCTCTTCCAGCTGTATATGGCCGCGGTGCCGGCGCCAGTGCGGGCGGCGGAGGCGATGACCCTCGAAGAATGGGGCGCGCTGTACCCGGGCAGAAAGCGCTGGCAGCCGTCCTTCACCGGTTCGCGCCAGCAATATGTCTGGGAGCTGGGGACCTCGCTGGTCGGCTGGATGGAGCTCAACTTCGGCCAGCGCAGCCAGTACCTCGAGCTGCTTGTCAACCCACGCTATGAAGATGCCGCCGACCGACTGCTGCGCTACGCCTTGCTGCAAGCCAGCCCCAAGGCGCCGGTCTACGCGGTCGCGCGCGAGTACCAGTCGGCCCTGGGCGGCGCCCTGCAGCGGAGCGGCTTTCGCCTGGCCGCGCGGCACGAGCTGTTTGTCAAGCTGCTCGCCGCGCGCGTCCGCGAGCCGCGGCTGGTGACCGCCAACCTGGTGGGGGGCTAAGCACCGCGTGGCCATGCACGAGCAGCGGCAGGCGCGGGTGCTTCAGTTGCCCAGCGTGACGGACGTCGTCACCGACGATCTCGACCAGCTCCTCGAGGTCCTGCCGCCTCACATCTGCGACCCGCTGCTGGAGCTGCAGGATCGCCGCGAGCTGCTCGAAGTGGTCATGGACCTGGGCCGCGAGCCCGAGGCGCGTCTGCCCGGGCGCGAAGTGCTGTTGTCGACACACTCGGTCCGCGAAGAGGACATCGAGTATGTCATTCAGCGCATTGGCGCCTTCGGCGACGACAATCGCGCGGGCATCGAGCGCACCCTGCACCGCATCTCGGCCATCCGCAACCGCGAAGGACGCATCGTCGGCATTACCTGCCGCGTCGGTCGAGCCGTCTTTGGCACGGTGGCCATCATTCGCGACATCGTCGAGTCCGGGCGCAGCATCCTGATGATGGGTCGGCCCGGCGTGGGAAAGACGACGCTGCTGCGCGAGGCGGCCCGTGTCCTGGCCGACGACCTGGCCAAGCGGGTGATGATCGTCGACACGTCCAACGAGATCGGCGGTGACGGCGACATCCCCCATCCCGCCGTGGGACGCGCCCGCCGCATGCAGGTGCCCACCCCCTCCCTGCAGCACGCGGTCATGATCGAGGCCGTGGAAAACCACATGCCCGAGGTCATCGTCATCGACGAGATCGGCACGGAGCTCGACGCGGCCGCCGCGCGGACGATTGCCGAACGCGGCGTGCAGCTGGTGGCGACGGCTCACGGCAACACGCTCGAGAACCTGATGATGAACCCCACCCTGGCCGATCTGATCGGCGGGATTCAGAGCGTGACCTTGAGCGACGAAGAGGCGCGCCGCCGCGGCACGCAAAAGTCTGTCCTCGAGCGGAAGGCGCCCCCAACGTTCGACGTGGTGGTGGAGATCCAGAACTGGAGCCACGTGGCAGTGCACGAGAACGTGGCGGAAGTCATCGACGCCATCCTGCGCGGCCAGCCCGTCGTGCCGACCGTGCGCCGCCGCGGGCCAAATGGCGAAGTGCTGATCGAAGAACCGCTCATTGCTCGCAGCCGCACGCCAGCACTGCCGGACGTCGATCGTCCGGCCTTCAGCCCGCTCACGCGCACGCGAGCGCGGAGCGCCAACCTCGCGGACGAGCTCTACCCGGCCGTCGAAGAACGGCGCGCCACGCCCATCATCGATCGGCGTCCACCATCGGACGTCGCCGGCCCGCAGTATCGCAACGGACGCCAGCCAGTCCGCATCTATCCCTTTGGCGTCAATCGATCGCGGCTCGAGGCACAGATCCGCAGCCTGGGGCTGCCGGCGTCCGTCGTCGCCGACCAGCATCAGGCCGACGTGGTACTGACGGTGCGTAATTACTACCGCCGAAAGCCGCAGGCGCTGCGGGATGCCGAGGCCAGCGGCGTGCCCGTGCACGTGCTGCGCTCGAACTCGGCGAGCAACATCGAGCAGGAGCTGCTGCACATTTCGCATCTGGACGCCGCGCCGGTGCCTGGCGCGGCACAGAACGCGCTGCGCGAGACGGAGGAGGCGATCGCCCAGGTGCTCGAGACGTCGGCGCCGGTCGAGCTCTCGCCTCAGAGCGCGTACATCCGCCGCTTGCAGCACCAGCTTGCCGAACAGCACAGTCTGGCCTCGCGGAGCACCGGCAAAGAGCCGTACCGGCGCGTCCGCATCTCGAAGGCGGATTAGTTCGCGATGCCGAACTCCGCGACGGCTGGAGCCCGGGATGCGTGCCACGTTCATCGCCGCCATCGGGTCTGCACCCCACGGACGCCTGTGGCGAGTCTGGTCACCCATGGGTCCCCTCTAGGGAAAATACCTCTTCAGCGCCAATTGCGGGTCTGCACCCCACGGACGCTGTTGGGGAGTCCTGTCACCCATGGGTCCCCTCTGGGGAAAATACCTCTTCAGCGTCAATTGCGGGTCTGCACCCCACGGACGCCTGTGGCGAGTCTGGTCACCCATGGGTCCCCTCTGGGGAAAAAACGTCTTGACGGTTGGAGCAGTCGACCGCTTGTTCATCACCTTTGAAGGCACCGAGGGCTCCGGCAAGTCCGT